>NZ_CP014310.1:300538-601076 GCF_001557535.2 Burkholderia sp. PAMC 26561 | reverse complement strand
CAAGATATGCACCGACACGCAAGTTGTCCAGCACGCTCATCTTTGGAAATACGCGACTGCCCTCAGGCACGGCGACAAGCCCTCGCCGCACAATCTCATGTGACTCGAGACGGCTAATTTCGACCCCGTCAAAATGAATACTCCCACTACGAGGACGCAAAACGCCAAAAATGGTTTTGATAAGCGTACTTTTGCCCGCCCCATTGGCGCCCAGAAGGCAGGTTATTTCACCGCGCTTCGCTTGCATGTCGACACCATGAATTACATCGACAGCGTCATAACCGGCCGACACGCCGACAATGGACAACAACGCATCGCTCATTGGTCTTCTCCGAGATAAGCCTCGCGTACAACCGGATCAGAAGATATTTCTCGATAACTGCCCGCGCTAATTTGTTTGCCAAAATTCAGCACGATGCACCGATGACTCATTTGTTCAATCACCTGCATCTCGTGTTCGATAAGTATCACCGCCAGTTCACCCTCCTCCCTTTGGAACTGCGCGACATCTTCCATTAAGCGAAAAGTCTCTTCGTGAGTCATGCCTGCTGACGGCTCATCTAATAGGAGCAACTTCGGCTTGCTTAGCAGCGCCCGACACAGTTCGATCCGGCGGCGATCGATCATGTTGAATGATCCAGCAGGTTCAAACAATCGATCGGCAATCTCTGGGTTGAACCGCGCGCAAAGTTCACGTGTTTTGTTTCGCAGCGACAAAATATCTCTATGCATCCGCTTACGACGAAAGACGTTGCTCAAGAGACCGTTGTCGAGTCGGGCATGCGCGCCGACCAAAAGGTTGTCAAACACAGTCATATCCGAAACCAGCCGGCATCGCTGAAAACTCCGCGATATTCCAGAGCGGCTGATCTCGCTGGGACTTTTGCGGAACAAATCGATGCCATTGAACGATACTGAGCCGGCCGCCGGGTGATAGAGTCCCGACAACACATTGAAGAATGTCGTCTTGCCTGATCCATTCGGCCCTAACAGCGCGACAATTTCTCCAGCGCGGACATCGATGTCAAAGCCGTCCAGTGCGGTAAGTCCGCCGAAGCGCATCGTCAATCCACGACAGCACAGCCAGGTTTTGGCTGGAGCCATAACTAGTCGATCAACCACGCTCGCCTCCAAAGACTGAGGACAGATCTCTTAACGTACGCGGCAGCAACCCACGCGGTCTAAAAAGCAAAATCACCACAACCGCTACGGAAAATATCAACGTACGGTACTCTTGAAGAGCATGCAGTTTTTCCGGTACCAGGATGATCAAGACAGCGGCAAGAAGCGCGCCAAGAGTGTTACCAATGCCCCCCAATACCACTATTGAGATCAGTAGCAACGATTGCTCGAACGTCGCTCCTGCGGGACTTACGAAGCCGGTCATGCCGCCATAAACCGCACCCGCGATGCCAATGATAAGGTTGCCCAACATGAAAGCGATAACCTTCCAACGCGACAGATTCATGCCGAAGCTGATACCGACGGTTTCGTCGCTGCGTACTGTGTCGAGGTTGATGCCGATGAAGGACCACTCTACGGCTCGCATTAGCATTGATGCAACGAGAAAGAGCACCAAGGAAACGAGAACATAAGCCAGATAAAATGACACGTCGCTGCCCCCGACGGAAGGCGAGGACGACATATCCCATCCAAGCATATGCAAGCCAGGCACCGACAGCCCTTGCGCGCCACCGAGACCGTCGTTGACCTGTAAGAACGAACTGCACAATACGCCAAACGCGATAGTCACCAATACGGAATAGTAGCCTTTGGTTCGAAGTACTGGCAGCATAAGTACAAGACCAATGACGGCCGATACCAAGCCGCCTGCCACGATTGCAAATGTGCTGAGGATTGTCGTACTCCGAAGGAGGTACGCAAGCGTATAGCCACCACACGCAAAGAATGCCGCCCCGGCAAAGTTGGCAAGGCCAGTTAATCCGGTCTGAATGTTGAGCCCGATGCAAGCGACCGCGTATAGCAGCACGGTTGACAACATCAAAAGAGAGTAATCGTCGCTCCGAAACAAAACCGCGATTACGATACAGCCAGTAGCGACCAAAATATTGGTCAACGTCGGTTGCGTAGATGCCGCACGTTGAGCTCGACCCGCCAGCGACGTCCGGCGTATGACAAACCAAGTCACTGCGCCGACCGCGATTTCCGCTACTAATGCCCATTGTGATTCAAAGGCCAGCATGAGACCGAGCATTGCAAAGGCCACGCTGATAACCGCGACCAAACTCCAGCTGTCGCGGTTGTGAGTGAAGATTGTACGTTTCATACGCGCTCCGCATAGCGTTCACGTAAAAGCCCCGTAGGACGGATCGCAATCAGGCAGATCATTACTCCAAACGCAAAGACATCTTTATATGTGCTCGGAATCGGGAGGGCTACCGTAGCGACGATCTGTAAGGCCGAGAAGACAAATCCACCGAGAACTGCACCCCAAAGACTGCCGAGGCCTCCCACGACTGCCGAACAGAAACCGATGACACCCAGCATCAATCCCATGTTAAATACGATCTTCCGGTAGTAAAGCCCGAGCATGATGCCGGCCAATGCTGCAAGACATGATCCGATAATGAAAGTCACGATCACAACACGTCGATAGTCGATGCCCATATAACGGGCCGTGTCGACGTCCTGCGCTACAGCCCGAATGGCTAATCCCAACCGAGTACGCGTCAGAATGAACTGCGTGACCACGATTCCTAATGCCCGATTGCTAGAATTATCAGACTGCTTACGCGAATTCCCACTTCACCAACACTGAGAAGGTTATCGGGCAAAACCATGGGGAAGGGTTTTGGGTTTGCCCCCCCGGAATCGCAATCCGCAGCAGTTCACGAATCGCGGTGCCAGTCATCAACGTGATGAGCAGAACATTTATGGGCGAACCGCCCTTCAAAGGCAACACTAAATATCTACCGATCAGCGCACCGATTATTGACGCTACACTAAACCCTACAACGACCATCGCGATGCCGGCGATTAATCCGTCGCCAAGACCGAGCGATGCGGCTGCCATTGATCCTGCGAGTCCTGCATATGCGCCAAGCGCAAGTATGTCGCCATGCGCAAAGTGAACTACGTCGACCACGCCGAAATACAAAGAAAATCCCGCCGCAACAATCGCATATATTGCACCGAGCATAAGAAAATTCAGCAGCATCTGCACTGCAAAAGATGAATCCATCGCGAGCCTTAGTAATCCGTGTTTAGGGTTCCGTATTGGTTCAATGTTTTGCACTAAGCGTGCGTTTGCCGCTAGCGTAGTCACTGTCCGCCCAATAGACCCATTTGCCATCCTGGACCACGTAGCGGTAAGCCGTCGTTAGGTTTTGTCGATGATCGTCAAAGTTCACGTTACCCACCAGTGACGGATAGTTGTGTGTCCCATTGAGTGCGTCACGCACTTTCTTTCGGTCGGGTCCGACTTTATCAATCGTGTCCATCACGAGATCAGCCGCGCTGAAAGCAAAGGGGCCATAAGCGTCAGGTTCTTCCTTGTACCCTGCTGCTGCGTAACGCGCCAAAAACATCTTTCCTTGCGGGTATTTGTCGATGGGCCCGCCGTTATGGAAAGACACCGTTCCTTCGGCAAGCTTCGATCCAACGCCGTCAATGAATCCAGCGTTTAAAATGCCTGACACCCCCATCATTGGAACATTGATACCCATGCGTTGCATCTGGGTCCGAATGGCAACGCCCTGAGGCGTTAACCCCCCGAAATAAAGAATATCCGGCTTGCTCCGCTGAATTTCGGTCAATTCAGCCGAATAGTCCTGCTGATTCACGTCAATTCCGTAGGAGGAGACGACTTGCGCATTAGGCACACCTTTGAGCGCCTCCTTGAAATACTTGCTTTGCCCTTTACCGTAATCCGTGGTGTCATATATCAACGCGATCCGTCTGAAGCTTTTCTCTTTTACCAGGGCCGAGGCCATATTCGCCTCATTTATCATCGTTCCGTTGATGCGATTGACCTCCTTATAGTCGTTCCCATAAGTGATCGCCGGCAGCACTGCGCCCCAGATCACTACCGGAAGTCCGAAGCGGTGATAGGTTTCGACGGTGACAATTGCAACTGCGGAACAGTAGTGTCCAACAGCCGCGATGATTTGGTGATCTGTTGCCGCCTTGGTCACGACCTGGACGCCTGCGGCAGGCTTGCACTCGTCGTCAAACTTGACCAAATCGTATGTGTACCGACTCTGCGGATTTTCATTATGAAGATCGACCGCGAGCTGAGCCGAATTCCGGCCTCCGAGGCCGGTCGATGACGCGCCTCCTGTCAATGGTCCTATAAAAGCGATTTCGACCGTATCGCGGGCGCGGGCACTCGTCATAACAGCGAGACCGGCGGCGGACATCGAAAGAAGCGCAATGAGACGAGCGGATCTAAGCATGGTAGTTGGTCGCGGTTGGGAGAAAAGTAAGTTAAAAATAGCCCTGCATCGGCACATTAGCACTGGTCGATTACACGACTTACCAAGTCCAAAAGCGCTTTTTCGTTGAGAATGGACTTAGTCTAAAGCGTCTGTCTCAGAGAGCACGTGAGAAAACAATCTCAACGGTGTGCGAAATTGCACAGTTCGCAATACCCAACATCAGACGGTTTCCCCCGATCTTACTGCCAGTAAAGACCGCTTGATGTGACTGCGAATTAGCGCGACACGTCCCAATCCTTCGTCTCGGGAAGAAAAATTCCCCGATGATTAAAGACACTAATGCGATGGGGTCGGATAATACAAAACTGCGTATTTGTTGCCGGTGCTAGTCGTAATAAGAGTCGCGAAGTAGAGCGTAAAGCCGCCGAAATAGCCCGTCCCGATGTGATAAGGCTTAGAAATACTAGAGGAGCGAATCTGAGACTTAAAAAAACTAAACGAAGTAAGCCGCAATCGGGCCATATGCCATACAAACGTACAGCACTAAGATGAACAGCAACAAGACGACCGTCGGCTTGTTAATTTGCTCGGGCGCGGCTTTTTCCGGACAGTGAGCTGCGCGTAAGCCACCGTGATGCAGGCCGGCACATAGCCTGCGATCTCGACAGGTCCTATTCTCGTTCGGACGCCAGGGGTTGCGGTCTTGATTAGCGTATGGGGATAAAAGATGAATTTAAAAGTTCCTGGACCTTGTCGCATCGGCACAGGTCCCGAAAACGCATGGATAGAGCATTCACCAGAGAGGAGCTGCACAGGTGTTGCAACGACAGCGGCCTCGAGCGCGGGATTCACGAAATGTGCAATCCCTTTGAAGATTGGGAATTTACGTTACACTCGCAAGAAACAACACGCACATGATTACTTTCTTGCGTCCGATGCGGTCGGAAAGAGCACCAAATAGAGCGAAGAACGGCATATCTAGCAATAACGCCAATGCCATCAATGTATAAGCGGTCATAAACTCTACCTTTGCGTTTTGCAGAAAGATCAACGTGTACCGGCTCCGGTTGTTTGGACACGCTTTTGCAGTTTAGGCGGCCAGCTTAATCAGCTTTTTCTGACGGGCTTCGAGGGGTGATTTGAAGCCCAGCTTTTCAAGACGCTAGTCGCGGTTGTATCGATTCTTGGACGCGACATCGGCGGCACGAACTTCCTCCGGGTTTTTGAAGATGCGTCCATGAATAGCATGCTCCTTCATGGTTCGGTTGAACCTCGCGGCCACGCCGTTGGTCTGCGGCTCGGCGACGAAGGCGTAGCTCGGCGCGATGCCCCGGAATTTGATCTGGTCGCGAAAGTCGTCCGAGGTGTATTGCGAACCATGATCCATGCGCAGCGACAGCCCGCGACGCGCGTCGGCACCCACGGAGCCAAACTCGCCCAGCAGCCCCTGGGAGATCGGCTCGAGGGCGGCGAAACGGTCACCAATTTTCGCGGCATAAATGCCGGTGCACATGCCGTCGCAGTGATCGACGGCGGAGAAGATCCACACCATGCCGTCGTCCACGGTCGCGATGCGCACGCCGTCGGTACCCCACATTTCATTGGGGCGATCAGTTGTAATCCGGCCGTCGTGAAGGATGTATTCGCCTCGCGCATGTCGCGGCGCCACCGTACTCACCGCCCAACGCCAAGCCTTGTAAGCAACGCAACATTACGAGCAAGATAGGAGCCGCTGCGCCTGCGGTTTCATATTTCCGCAGGATACCAACGCCCGCGGTTGAGACACCCAGTAACATCATCGTGAGCATAAAGGTGGTCTGCGACCAGCCAAATCGCCAAGCTTTCCGAACCCCAGGGAGCCAAACGGTCTTAACACTAAGCCTGCGACATATGTTGCCAAACCAGCCAAAAATCCTCCGGTCTGCCCTAATTCGAGGGGGAAGAACAACGGTCCAAGTATGTAAGCAAGCGTGTCAAAAACGAAGAAGTCATACCACTCGAACGCTGTTCCTAAGGACGCGCCAAATATGACACGACTCAAATCCGCACGGTCTCGCGCAAACGTCGACATTTTCAAACTTCCATTCATAGGTAAGCGTCGCGCGAGGGCCGCACTTGATCTTGCTACCATGAGACGCCAAAGTGGTTCCCACTACTTGAATGGTGGGAACTACTTTGACATTAGAAAAATCGCACTCGGGCAGTCGTAAGGGCTGCCCGAATCATAGTCCGGAGTTTCGGCGCCGAATGGTCGATGCGGCCTGTGAGCCCGGTGTGTCGGTTTCAAGTCTTGCTCGTGAGAACGGGTTGAACGCTAATCTGCTGTTCAGATGGCGACGAGAACATAGAGTTAAACAGCAGGGCAAGGTTAGCGGGCTTATTCCCGTGAGCGTGGTGACAGACGTAGCGAGCGTGGTTGCGCCGGAGGCGTTGATCGAACCGGATAAGGCGAAGGCGACATCACCGGGCGGCACGATCGAAGTACGAATTGGCCGTGCAATGGTCAAAGTGGATGGCGCGGTTGATGTCGAGACGCTTCGAGCTGTGCTGGCGAGTCTGAGATCGTGATCGGCCTGCCGGCGGGTACGCGAGTGTGGATTGCAGCAGGTATCACCGACATGCGCTCTGGATTCCCGGGGTTAGCTGCCAAGGTGCAGACAGCGCTCGGTGAGAATCCGCTGAGCGGCGACGTGTTCATCTTTCGTGGGCGCCGTGGCGATTTGATCAAGATTCTATGGGCGACTGATGACGGGGTCTGGCTGCTCGCGAAGCGCCTCACAAATGGCCGTTTCATCTGGCCACAGGCTGATGGCGGCAAGATCCATTTGACGAGCGCCCAGCTATCCATGGTCCTCGAAGGGATCGATTGGCGCCAGCCTCGTCGCACAGCGGCATTATTGATGGCGTAGCGGTTGTAAACCGCACGGGATACTCGTAAACTGCGGCGTATGCCGAGCGACGCCGATCTCCCCGATGATGTTGTCACCCTGCAAGCCTTGCTAAGCGAGGCCCTCGCATCAATTGCCGATCGGGATCGCGAGATTGAACGCCTGAAGGTTCAGATCGACAAGCTCAAACGGATGCACTTCGGCCGTAAATCCGAGCAGTTGGATCGGCAGTTGGATCAACTCGAGACACAGCTAGAGGATCTGGCAACTGGGCAAGGCGCCGCCGACGTTCGCCGGGCGCGCGCGCGATCTCCAAGTTCGGGCATCTCCGTGCAGGCGCCCAAGGAAGCTCTGCCACCCCATCTGCCACGCGAAGATCGCGTGCTCGAACCCGATCCGACATGCCCCAAGTGCGGCAGCGCCATGCGCGCGCTTGGCGAAGACGTGTCCGAGCAGTTGGCGCGCGTCACCGCTATGTTTAAGGTAATCCGCACGATTCGACGCAAGATGGCCTGCCCCAGTTGCGGTCACATCGAACAGCCGCCGATGCCGGGGCTGCCGATCGAGCGCAGCATGGCGCATCCGAGCTTGCTCGCTGACATCCTGGTCTCGAAGTACGCCGACCACATTCCCTTGTATCGCCAAACGGGGATCGCTGCGCGCGAAGGCGTACGCCTTGATCGCGCCACCACAGCGCGCTGGGTTGGACAGTGCGAAGAACTCTGCAGGCCGCTGACCGAAGCGCTGCGCGCCTATGTTATGGCGGCCACCAAGATCCACGCGGATGACACACCGATCCCGGTGCTCGCGCCGGGCAACAAGAAAACCCGCACGGGTCGGCTCTGGGTCTACGTTCGCGATGACCGCCGTTCGGCTTCCATAGAACCGGCCGCCGTCTGGTTCGCTTACTCACCGGACCGCAAAGGCATCCACCCACAAACTCATCTTGCTAAATTTGAGGGCATCCTTCAGGCGGACGCGTATGCGGGCTATGCTGATCTGTACCTCGATGGGAAAATCCATCCGGCCGCTTGTTGGGATCATGCTCGGCGGTATGTCTTTGACGTCCATGAGAAAACGCCGTCGGAAACCACCACGCAATTGCTTGACAGGATCGGCGAGCTATACGGTATTGAGGCTCAGATCCGCGGCAAGCCTGCAGATGAACGATTGCGCGTGCGCCAGGAAAAGAGCAAGCCGCTGCTCGTGACTCTCGAAAAGTTGATGCGAGAAAAACTTGCCACGCTTTGGGCGAAAGCACCGCTGGTCGAAGCGATGAACTACTCTTTGAACCGCTGGGATGCGCTCACGTTGTTCTGCGACGATGGACAGGCAGAAATCAGCAATGTACTTGCGGAAAATGCATTGCGTTGTGTGGCGCTCGGCAGGCGCAACTACATGTTCGCCGGCTCCGACAGTGGAGGAGAACGGGCCGCGGCGATGTATTCATTGCTCGGCTCGTGCAAGCTCAATGGCATCAATCCACGTGCTTATCTTGACTACGTGCTGACCCGCATCGCAGACCACAAAATCAACGTCATCGACGAACTACTGCCTTGGAACATCGCCAGACTTCTGCCCTCGTTCCCACCGGCATCAAACTGATCCGCTCGTCTACGAAAATCTGAAGGGCCCTCACGAGACGCTTACATTCATAGCGCCTCCTTTAGGAAAATTAATTTGAAGGTGTAATAGAGGTGTTTTGACGTCCGGAGAGTTTATAAAACGCTGTACGTGTAGGCGATGTGGAAATAGTCAGTATGATGTGCAAAAACGCACCGTTAAATAAGAATGAGGTAGGCGGAAGTTTCGGCGCCCTTCGACTACATGTTTGGTGGGTGTCAAATGAAACCCTCCCGTGAATAGTAAATTCAAAACGGAACATTATTTTTAAAGGTTGGAAGTCGGCTCCGACACGTTCGTACCGTTGGTCCGTTGGCTGAAAATCGCTTTTGTTTGGATTGGGATGGCCAGGCAGCACACTCGAGGTACGAGTGGCAATTGTTGTTGTCCGTTCTAGTAGAACTACAAGGCGGCACTGAATATGCGGGCTGGAAATTGCGTCGACGTGCTAAAGCACAGCGCGAATTTGATGGAGGACCACAGGATCGACTTAGACGGCAATGCGCACAGTATAAAATTGGCTAGGAATGGCAAAGATTCTAGAGAGATGTTTTCGGCGGTGTGAAGTAATCGGGCAATCGTCGACGTGTATTTCGATTCCTGTTATCCGCATGAGTACGTGCTCGTGCATGAGAATTCAAACTTTCTGCGGTTTTGCAATGTGGGTGGCGCTAAAACCTCATCACGACGCAGGTTCGCGCGACGCGTACAAGCATCACTATGTTTACTTTGAAGATATCGACGACATGGCCACGCCCTCCCAATTTCGTCCGGCGAAGTTTTCGGCGAGCGCGGTTGGAGACCTCACTAACCACTGCAGTCAGACATCAATACAAGACAACGACCCGCTGCGCGTTGTAAGAAAAAACTCCTAACTTATATATGATTGATTGGGATCCACTCGTCGCTCAGAAAACGACGGTCGAATAGAGAGATGATAGTGAAGCTGTGCATATTTGCACATTCATGAGATCTTTTTCACGTTTGCGGAAACGGGCGCATCTGTATACTTCGGATTTGCGGCGACAACCCAGACCTTGTTTTTCTGCACAAACGTTGTACTCACATTATTTGGTAAGAGCCCGTCGGTGCGATCTAACATGTCCGATCGGCCGGTCGCCGGACTCACTGAAAATACATGAGCATCGATCGTGCGCGATCGCGGCTACTGAGATATCTGAATGGACTGTACTGAACACAGACAGATGACGCCCTATTCGAGTGCTTGATTGGGCAACGCAATTACGTAGTGCCCATAAAATCTAGAGTATGCGGATGAAACTTACGCATGTCGCTTGGTTTCGGCGAGCAAATACGCCGCAACTTACAGTGTGTAGAGCTTTTGTCCTGCAAGACAACCACGAATGCATTCATTGCTACGAAAGCAAAACCATCCCAGCGTTTTCCGGAACTGCAAACGAGGCTAAAGGGGAGAATGTGATTTACAAAGATTTCCAAATTACCCTAGCAGTCGCAGCGATGGCAACGATAGGAACCGTGTATGGCTGGAGTTCGACGGCAGCAGTGCTTCAATTGACTAAGGATTTATCAACTCCCCAACTCTTGTTGCCCTTCGGCGTGCTCCTAATCGGTATTGGCGCTGGGGTGGCAATGTCGAGCTTTATGCTCACACCCTTTGGATATGGGAAAACTATCGCAATGGGTCTCGCATTATGGGGCATCTCCTTGTTGGTGGGTTCAATCATAACGTTTGATTTTGGCTTTTCCACATCAGTTGCTGCACTAGGCATTCCCGGTGGGATCGGTGTAGGCACCAGTTACGTCACGCTAATAGGTCTTTTTCGACGTCTTTTCCCCAACGCAAATATCGTTGGCGGACTAATCGGCCCGCTAGGATTCGCTTGTGGTGCCATTGCAATCACACTGGCACAGAGAGCCAGTCCTAGTGAAACGGGTGCGATGCAAGTTTACGCAGGGCTTGGTACCACCGCCCTATTACTTAGTGCGCTCGTTTCCCGCTACCTTTCCGATTTCTCGAACGCAGACCTACCCAAGCGCGTTTCCGATTCCAGGGAGAAATTACGAGATTTCATTTACCTTTGGACCCTGCTTTTCTTGAATGTCGCACCAGGTATGGCATTGGTCGCAATTGCGGTGCCGTGGCTTCAGGCGACCCGATCGATGACCAGTGGTGATGCTATGTTAGCCTTATGCTCCTCGCTTCCCGCACTTCCGCTCGGTCAAATGATGTGGGGCCTGATTGCGTCTCGCCACGGTGATAAGACTGTATTCACGTGGATGTTCATTTTGCGCATGTTTGCGTTCGGTATCGCAGCGTGGACTCCGTCATCCGTTTCGCCTCTTCTGTTGCTGGTGGTTACCCTTGCATGTCATGGCGGCGGTTTTGGTTTGATACCTAGAAAAGTGGAAAGCAGCAATTTGAGAGGTAGTCCACATGCTCTGGGCGGCGTGTTGACGGCGTGGGCCGTGGGAGGTGGCTTTGGCATCTGGCTCATATTGCCCACTGCAATACATACCGCGAACTCCGAAGGCTACGTCGGGCTGGCGCTCACAATGTCTGCTGGCGCGCTTCTCTCGTCGCGACTTCGGCGCAGATAGAACTGCGAACCATGCGGATATAATCCTCCTCTCTCCTTATTTTTTCCTTCCGACGGCTGCCCAGGTCAAAACGGAGAATTCGATTTATGACCTCAAAAAGAAGCATCGCATACTCGATACCATCGACCTCTGTCGAATATTGGCTACCGGTTTTGGCCGCAAGCTCGGCCTTCTTTATGATTGTGTTGGACACATCGATTGTAAATCTCGCATTACCGAAAATTGGCATCGAATTCAAATCGGATGTAACCGCGTTGGAATGGCTCGTTGATGGTTATGCAATGATTTTCGCCAGCTTTCTACTTGGTGCAGGTGCTTTGGGTGACCGTCTCGGGGTGAAAGGAGTTTTTATGACCGGGATAATGCTGTTCACGCTCGCGTCAGGACTTTGCGGTATGGCCCAAACGATTGGCATATTGCAGATTGCCCGCGCAATTCAAGGACTTGCCGCTGCGTTGCTTTTACCAAACTCATTAGCGGCGCTCAATCAATCATTTTCCGATCCGGTCAAGCGATCAAAGGGGATCGCCATTTGGGCGAGCGCTGGTGCACTAGGCGTAGCAGTGGGTCCTATACTCGGAGGATTGCTAGTCGAGACACTCGGATGGCGCAGCATCTTTCTTGTGAACTTGCCGGTTGGCGCTCTAGCACTTTGGATGACCTACAGGCATGTCGCACGAGGCGAGCGGGATCCATCAAGATCCCTCGACATACGCGGACAACTATGTGCAATCGCGGCTTTGAGCTGTGTGACTTATACCCTTATCAGCGTCAGACAAATCAAGAACAGCAGCACTGAGACTTGGGCGTTGAGCATCGGATGCGTGATTTTGTCAGCAGCTTTCATTCTCATCGAAAGCCGCCAAAACAATCCAATGCTTCCTCTGCGACTCATGCGACTCCGCACAGTCGGCCCCGTTGCATTGGTTGGTATGCTTCATAACCTTTCCATTTATGGCCTAATCTTTGTACTAAGCTTATTTTTCCAGCGCTTGCATGGTTTGCCACCGCTTAGAACCGGCGTGCTTTTTATACCATTGACTCTTGCCTTAGCCATCGGAACGCGAGTTGGCGCGAGGATTCTCCGGACGAACGAGGTTTTTTTGCCGATTATTTGGGGGCACTTTATGGCCGGTATCGGCGCGCTACTACTTGCTATCATCGGACAGCGCGCTACGCCGGGAATAATGGTTTTTCCCCTGTTTGCAATCGGACTTGGCGCAGGAATTACCACGCCAGCCATGAGCCTTTCAATACTGGATTCAGTCGAGCGCCACCATGGTGGCCTTGCATCTGGCATTTTAAACAGCGCTCGGCAGGTTGGTGGTGTCGTAGGGGTAGCGGTTCTTGGTGCGCTGCTTGGTAGTCCCGCGACCGCGAAAGGGGCAAGAAAAGCTGAATTATTAGCTGGCATTGTGCTCCTTCTTGCGTCTATAGTCGCCGCAGCAGCCTCTCGCGGTCAGCCGGCTAATGATGTTAAAAGTCAATAGTAGCCGTCGCGCACGTGTAGACGAAACGCCTGCACCTTTTGACGAAGCATCATCAATGGCCTCCAGTTGATTGCTATACTATTTCGTGCACGAATCTAAATATTAATTTAGCCTTGCATACGAATTTCGTACGAAGCACGTGTTTAGGCCACCCGCTTTCATAATTAGAGGCTATTTCAAAAGTGGAGTGGGTGATGCGGCTTACGAGGCATGTGGGTTGAAGGCTGAGAAGTCGAGCTTGCCGGCGATGAGGAACAGCACGGTTCGCATGGTTTTGAAGCTGGCGTACCCGCGCGCCTTGCGCTTGGCAGCTTGAAATAGGCCGTTGATGGCTTCGATGAAGCCGTTGGTCTGGCGCGTCTGGGCCCAGGCGACGATGCCGTCGAAATGGCGCAGGATCATGCGTGCGACGTCCTTCATCGGCTCAACCTTGGAACGCATGACACCGGTGCACCACCGGCGCAACATCTTGGAGACGACGTGGATCTGCTTGCGATCGAGAATCTCCCGCAACTGCTCGCGGTACATCCAGGCACGGGCGGTGCAGTTGGTGGTGTACTGGCTGATCAGTGCCTCGAGATCGGTCAGTTGCGCGAGGTTCAGCTTGTCCGCATCCTTGAGCAACGACCAGCGCATGCCCTTCAATGCCGGATCGTTCTTCTGCTGCTCGCGGCGCACACCGTCGAGGGCTTTGGACGCGTGCGCAATCACATGAAACTTGTCGAACGTTACGCGCGCATCGGGCAGATGCTCGTCCACGCCCTTGATGAAGGCGGGCGACATGTCGATGCTGACCGATTTGATCTGCGCAGGCGTGGCGTTGTGTTCCTCGAGGTGATTGGCAAAGCGTTCGACAACGCCGGCATCCTTGCCTGGCGTGACGAAGACTACGCGCCTGGCGTCCATGTCGGCGACCAGCGAGACATAGTCGTGGCCCCGTCGGCACGAGGTTTCGTCAATGGCCACCGCGGTGAGCTCGGACAAATCAGTCGCGGCCACCGCGAGGTTCACGTAACGATCACAGATGGCCTTCACGCGATACCACGACAGGTTCACCAGACGGGCCACCGCCGCAAATGTCATCTCCCGGCACAGCGTCAGCACGAGCGCTTCAAACAGCAGCGTAAAGCCATCCAGTTTGCCCATCCATTCGGGTTCCACGAGCCGCACCGAGCCGTCCGGCAGGCGCACACGCGGCACGCGCACCTCCAGATAACAGTCGAACTGGAAAAAGTTGAGGTGCCGCAGCCGTTTGATGACCGTGTCGTGCACCGGGTGTTCGCCCGGCACCCCGGGGTAGGCAAACCGGCTGCCCGCGACAAAGTCCACGGCAATCGTCAGTTCCGTGCCGAAATCGACACCTTGCACATACCACGGTGCCTTAATTCCCAAGGCGGCTTCAAAGAGTTGGGTTTGGTTCGTCATCGTTCGCTTGGTCTTGCAGGGCTGATTGCCGCATTCTGCCGCAACCAGCCCCGCTTCAGCTTGGTGACCCCACGCGCGTCTAGTATTCGCTTCGCCGGGCTTGCGCCCGCACTTGACCCAGCAGTCCACCCACTCGAGATTCGAAAGAGGCTAATTAGATCTATCGTCCCTCCCATTTTTGCAACCCTGATTTGCAATGTCATTGTTGCCTTGCACAAATCTATTCGACGTCGTTGTGAGGATCGCTCCTCGCGCCACGATGAGATTTGCGCTTGACAGTCCTAAAAAGTTGGGCGGCTTCAAAAGGCCGATTAGTTTTCCAGGTTGTCAGTCAGGCCGTTATGCCGTTCATGTCATCAAATTTCACTCGCCGCAAAAGCAGTTGAGTGGTGCGAAGTTAATTGTCGTCTCAAGCAGCAGCGGTCCCTTCGCCGCGGAATACGGCTCTGGTGCAAATAGCGGAAATAGTCTAAGAGGTTGATTTTGATAGGATGGCTTATTGAGCCAATAGGACCGTATTCCAAACGGTAGGCGCAGCGGTATCTTTGAGGTCGAACGTTGCGAGATTGAACTGACCCTTGCGGATGCAATGCATCAATTCGATGCCTGCAATCGTGGTTGCGGCGCTCCTGAACCGCTTAAAGCCAAGCACGACCTTCGTCCGGGACTTGATGTTGCGATGGTTTTGCTCTATCAGGTTGTTTAAGTACTTCGAAGTTCTGACCTCGGTGTCCGCGGGCAGCAAACCGTCCGCCGTCATCTCGCGCACGGCGCGGTGCGAGGCCGCATAACCATCTAGCGTGATGGTTTTCGGTGACTGCCCCTGATGCTTGATGGCCTTCTTGAAAAATGCCTTTGCTGCTGCCACATCGCGCTTGGCGCGCAGCATGAAGTCTACCATCTGGCCCGCCCGATTCACCGCCCGATAGAGATAGACCCACCTTCCGCGGATCTTCAGGTACGTTTCGTCGACACGCCACGACTGTCCTGTGGGCGTGCTAAAGCGGTTCCAGCGTTTGACGAATTCGGGCGTATAACGCTGCACCCAACGCAGGATCGTAGTGTGCGCAAGAGACAAACCACGCTCAGCCATAATCTCGACAAGATCCTGCAGGCTGAGCTTGTAGCGCAGTGAGGTCGGTCGTCAATAGTGGAGAGCAATGGGTTAAGCCGCGAGTCGCGTTTTATAAAATCGCTGCACGAAAGCAGCAGGCGACAGATAGTCAAGACGGGCTTGCTTGCGTTGCCGGTTGTAGAAGATCTCGATGTATTCGGTGATGGCCTGCCGGGCCTCGGCGCGCGTCGTGAACCGGC
This sequence comes from Burkholderia sp. PAMC 26561, assembly GCF_001557535.2. NCBI lineage: Bacteria > Pseudomonadati > Pseudomonadota > Betaproteobacteria > Burkholderiales > Burkholderiaceae > Burkholderia > Burkholderia sp. PAMC 26561. Next base: position 585,359 of record NZ_CP014310.1, on the reverse strand, counting down.
GGTGATGCACGAGTTCGTTTTTGAGCGACCCCCAGAAGCTTTCCATCGGCGCATTGTCGTAACAATCGCCCTTGCGACTCATGGACATCGTCATGCCGAACTGCTTTGCTAGATCCCGATAGTCATGCGAACAATATTGACTGCCACGATCCGAATGTAGGATCAAACCGGCTGCGGGCCGTTTAAGTGCGACCGCGGCAAATAGCGCCTGCATTACCAAGGTGCGGGTCATACGTTCGCTCATGGCGTAGCCGACCAGCTCGCCGTTGAACAGATCCTTGATGCCGGCTAGATACAACCAGCCCTCATCTGTCCACACGTACGTGATATCACTCACCCAGGCCTGGTTCGGCATGCTCATGTCGAAGTTGCGTTCCAGCAAATTCGGTGCGACTGGCAAATCGTGCTTCGAATCCGTCGTGTTTCTGAACTTGCGCTTCTGCTTGCAACGCAGTCCCAGCTTGGTGCGAATGCGCCTAATGCGGTGAAGGCCAACGCATACGCCATGATCAAGCAGATCCGCCTGCAATCGCTCGCGCCCATACGTTTGCCGAGTTCGTTCGTGCGCCGCTACAATCTCGATTTCAAGGCGCGCGTTCTCTTGTGCACGTGGCGAGTCGAGCCGTCGGCGCCAAGCGTAGAAACTGCTGGCCCCTAGCTCAAACACACGGCACAGCACGGAAATCGGGTAGTCCTGTCGCATCGTTTCGATCCGGTCACATCTCACCGCGACTCCTTCGCGAAATAGACCGTCGCTTTTTTTAAAATATCGCGCTCCATCGTGACCGTCGCCAGCTCGCGCTTGACCCGCGCCAATTCCGCCTCCAACTCGCTCTGCGGCTTTTGCGTCTCGCCTACCTTCGTTAGCGTCCCTTTTCGCTCGGCAACGACCCAAGCGCCAAGCGTTTTAACCGACAAAGATAATCGGCCCGCAACTTCTCGCTGCGACAGTCCATCGACAAGAACGAGCTTCACCGCCTGCTCGCGAAACTCCTTCGTGTAGCGGCCTTTCGGTCCTCGATTCATTTGATCTCCATTTCGCTCATTCTACGAAACATTGATCTCCACTTTCTTCAGCCTATCTCACAGATACCAGCGAACACACAGAAGAATGATCTCGCGATCAAAGTGTCGCCCATCGAACAGCTTGTCCAGGCTCTTCAGCTTACTCATCGTCCGTCATTAGTTTGTGTAGTCTGACGACTCTAACCCATTCCCATCCTCCATTCGCACCAGAACCGTTTTGGGTGCTACCAGGTAGGTGTTCAACATCACATCCTCCTATGAGGGTTGCCAGGAAAGGCCAAACCACAATAGCAAAGGAGGATCGCGATTTTAATGGGGAGTTAAATGGCGATTTGCCAAATATTAAACGATGCACGGCCAGTCGGCATTGCGCCGAACCTGAACCGCAACTCTCCATTGACAGGAGTCCCCATACTGAACGAGTTGTAAGAAATTCGTTGATGTCCGCAGGAATCGCACTGCTCAACGTGACCGCCCAGCGCCTCAGTGCGGCATTGTTTGATGGCCCGCATGACGCGAAACTGTCCGAGGCTCAATTCACCTGCGTGTGCATGCCGATACTCAGGCCCGAAGCGCCTAAAAATATCTGCCACCTCGAGTTGCGGTCTCATCGATCATCTCGACGATCTGTTCGTTCTTCGTTGCTTTTCGACTATTGGCCCCACTCAGAGCGAGCATCGCCTGACGACGTTCAGCGATTTGCTGTCAGGTGTCGAAGCCGGCCGTTGGGATATGAACGTTGCTCTTGATGCAACGCTCCCAAGCGCTCGACGCATGTTTCGAACCGTCGGCCTGTCAGCCATTGAGCCGCTCTTGAAAGAACTCGATGAACACGCGCAGCTTGCGCGGCACATGCACGCGGCTGGGATAATAGAGATAGAACCCCGGAAACGTTGGCCACCAGGGTTTCAGCAGCGGAACCAGCAAGCCGGCCTTTATGTCGTCACGAACCTGTATCTCGAACGCACACGCAATGCCAGCGCCGGCGCGCACTGCCGCAAGCAGAATATCGCCGTCATTGGTCACGATCGGACCCGGTACTTCGATATCGACAGCGCGCCCTTTGTGCATGAATTCCCACCGATATATACCGCCCGCCAGACGGACGTTGATGCACCGGTGCGCGCGCAGATCCTCGGGCTTGCGCGGCAGCGGGCGATCCTCGAGATAGCGCGGCGCCGCGACCGTCACGATGGTGTGATGGCCGCCAAGAGGCACCGCCACAACGTCCTGCGCCAGATTTTCGCCTAGCCGGATGCCGGCATCGAAACCCCCACCCACCAGTTCGACCAGCGCATTATCGCAGTGCAGTTCAACAGTGATATCGGGGAACGTCTCAAGGAACGCGATCAGATGCGGCATCACGAGGATATCGGCGGCAGTGCGCGACAGGTTCAGGCGCAGCAGGCCCGCCGGTTTGTCGCGCCACTCATTCACGCCTTCGATAGCCCCCGCCAGCGCACCCAGCCCCGGCTGCGCTTCCTGCAGGAAACGCCGGCCGATTTCGGTTAGACCCACCCGCCGCGTCGAGCGGTCGAGCAGACGTGCGCCGAGCCGGGATTCAAGCGTCCGCAAGGTCTGCGAGAGTGCCGACGGCGATACGCCCAGTTCCACCGCCGCACGCGTAAAACTCGCGTGATGCGCGACCCGCGCGAAGGCGGCAATCGCCGGAAGCAGGTCGGATAGTCTGGGTTCGTTATGAAGCTCCGCTTCATGCTGCATCCCGAAAGCCCCCGTTAATCTTTGCAATCCCGCAGCCTATCATGGGCGGTCTACTTCGCAGGAGCACCCACCATGAGCAAGTTGTCAGGTAAAGTCGCCCTCGTCACCGGATCGTCGAAGGGCATTGGCGCAGGCATCGCGCTGCGCCTAGCCGCCGATGGCGCAGCCGTCGTCGTGAACTATTCGCGCAGCTCCGAAGACGCGCAGATCGTCGTCGATAAAATCGTCGACGCGGGAGGCAAAGCCGTCGCAGTGAAGGCGAATATCGCGACGCCCGCCGAGATCCAGCCGCTGATCGACGCCGCCGTCCACGCATTCGGCCGCCTCGATATCCTTGTCAACAACGCGGGCGTCTACAAGATCGATTCGCTCGACACGCTGTCGGCCGAGACCTTCGACGAACACTTTCATCTCAACGTGCGCGGTTTGCTGCTGACCACGCAAGCGGCTGCGCGGGTGCTGCCGGCGGGCGGGGTCATCGTCAATATCAGCTCGGGGCTCGCGAAGAGTCCGTACCCGATGGTGCACGTCTACTGCGCGACCAAAGGCGCCGTGGATACGCTGACGCGCACGCTCGGCATGGAACTCGGTCCGCGCAACATTCGCGTCGTGGGGATCGCGCCGGGATTCGTCGCGACCGAAGGGAACGCAGAGTCGTCGAAGGACATGGAAGCGTTCCTGGTATCGAAAACACCGTTGGGACGAGTCGGTCAGCCTGGCGATATCGCCGCCGCGGTTTCCTACGTCGTCTCCGATGATGCCGGCTGGATCACCGGCTGCACGATCGACGTCGCGGGCGGAATGGTGTTCTAGCGCGGTTTCTACTTCATCGCCGCGAGCCGGTCGAGATACGCGCACAGCATGTCGCCGATCGCCAGCGCTCAGGCATCGACATCTGCTTTGGGACGCGCCTCCGACCGGACCTTTTCGCCGATGGTCGCGAGCTTCGTCATGATCACGTTCGCCCCGAACACCCGCTGCCTCGACGTGACGCTCGGCAATGTTTATTCATGAAGGCGAGCGCGCACTTCATGACGGCTTTTTAACAGCGAATGGACGCAGCCCTTCAAGCACGATCGTTCGCTAACGCTGCTGTAGCAACACCATTTGATTGATCAACTCTATAGGCAGTGTTCGTTCCCGAGCGATCGCCACGCTGTTGCGGTCTATTCAATCGGTAATTGACAGCGTCGATTGTCGACCATATGAAACCCAACCTCGAAAGACCGCTGTTGGCGTGCGCCGTGCAAAGGCGGCGCTTTCCCAGCGGGTGCAAGCCCCGCCCGGCAAACGCTCCACCCGGAAGCAACCGGAGCAATGGTGGAGGTAACGAAGCGGTTGAAGCCTTCGGTGAAGCGTGTCACGAAATACGGTGACAGCGCGAGTGTGCAGGCCGTAACGCGAGTGAACGACGAGCAAGCCTCGAAAGGACGATGCGCAGGCCGACCTGACTGCCATATCGGGGAAGGCTGATACGGCTGGGTGAACGAGCAGGCAGGACGCCCAGTCGCTGCGCTGGGGTAGTGGCGACAGCATGCACACAAGGGGAAGCGCACGCAACACGGGAAGCTCCTTGGCGTAGTCAGGGATGGGAGTGTGGTTTGACCCGTCTGCAGAGCCAACCTACACGCGAACGATCAACATCGATCTGAGCGAGATCGGCATGCATATTGCCGGCCCACGGCGCCCGCAGGATTTGCTGAACTATTCAGAAACCTCTACCGCGCTTGCGACGTTTGCTTTTGAACCAAGCACCGCCGCGACGTCGATGCCCAAGCACCCGGTGGCGATTGCTGCCATCACCAGTTGCACCAATACGTCTGACCCAGCCTTGCTCATCGCGGCGGGTCTAGTCGCCCGCAAGGCGCGAGAACGAGGGCTAAAGGTCCCGCCATGGATCAAAACCTCACTCGGACCCGGTTCGCCCGCTGCCGCGGCGTATCTCGAGCGTGCTGGTTTGATTGATGACCTGTCGTCGGTAGGGTTCGACATCGTTGGATACGGATGCACGACCTGCATTGGAAATTCCGGTCAGCTCACCCAGCCGATCAAGGATGCGCTCGCAAGCAAGTCCGTCTATCCCGTCGCCATGTTGTCGGGCAACCGGAATTTTCCGGGCCGGATTCATCCGGATCTGGATCTGGGCTTCATCATGTCACCGCCCCTGGTCATCGCTTTTGCACTAGCTGGTGACGCGGAAGTCGATTTAAGCCAGGACCCGGTGCAAATCACCGCAGATGGTAAGCCCGTTTTCTTGAATGATTTATGGCCAAGCCGCGAGGAAGTTGCAGCGTTGGTGAAGCAGGGTGTGGAGCCGAGTGATTACCCCCGCGCGTTCGCTATCGCCAGTCAGAACCCGCTTTGGCACGAAATGAAAGCCCCCGAGAGTGCTCAATATCCGTGGGATCACGCGTCGACTGCGTTGCGTCGGCCGCCCATTGCTTCGCTCTCGGAAGGCTCCCAGCTTGGCACCTACATCGCCTACCCGTTGCTCGTGCTGGGCGACGATGTAACAACCGATCGTGTTTTCGCCGACTTAAAAGTAGACCACCGCGCCGACTGAATTGTGACCCGGGGTGGGAACCGGTCTAAATGTCAGCCGGTTGTGGATAAGTCTATGGTTTTGTGCCTTATTTGTCCTCTACTTTGGTGGTCCACGTATCTGAGTAAGCCGTGAGAGGGTAGCCACGTTCCCTCTCGGAAACGCGGCCCCCGAAGAACGCAGCATGCGACTTTCACCGCACTGCGCTCGAGCACAGCATTAAGCGCCACACTGACGCCGGTCTTGCCACACTGCGCAAGCCCTTCGCAGGTGTCACATTGTTGATTCATCCCATCACTGAGACGAAGGGCGCTGAACCGGAGCGATACCGGTCACTTACAAGCTTCCCATCGGCGAATCTCAAATGTGGACCTACGACAACTGCACCACGCGGAAGTCTGCACCCTTTCGGGTTAGGGCAAAGTTCGAACCCCTATACAGGCCATTACAGCCTGCCATTCGCTTTCTCCGCGTTCTCTCTCCCGCTCCACCCACAGTTTCCCTTGCGGGTTACCTGCCATCTCGCAATGTCCCGCGAAGCTGGCGGTGAGTCGGGGTTACCACGTTCCCGTTCCTGTCGACCCGATGCTCTGGGCCTATCCGTTTAGCGCCTGTCTCTCCCCGGTAGCACTGGTGACGACGTGCTCCTTGTCCTCACAGAAGCAACCGGCTACGTACCTTTTTGGTCAGGGCCTGTCAGCAGTTTTGGCCCAGTGGGCTTCACGAGGTTTAAAACGACAGTTCACATATGTTGCGCATGCGGAATTTGCCTGGCACCCCACACCGCACGACTGCTGGCAGTGTCGATTCCTTCCCCGTCGCCGGGGTGAACCTTCGATAGAGAGGCACGTTCTCCCCAGAGCTTCAGACCCGACCGTTACCAGTCACGCCTGTCCGGGTAGGCAACTGCTGGTCGTACAGCAGGTCACAGCATTCGTCCTCCTACTTCAAAGTCAAAGTGTGACAAGACAGAAACGAGCTTTGCTGCCCTTTACTGCTTGATGCTCGACACGTTGCGGGCAGCAACACGTGTCGCACAAGGGCGTAGCCCGTAGCGGCTTACTCACGCCTCGGCAGCGCTGTGCCCGGAGTGCGCCCTTTTTTACTGGCCTCACGTGCTCGGATATGCGCCTTTGCGTTGGTGCTGCTGTGCAGGAAGCGATAACTTTCATTCCCGGTTTCAACGATGTGACAGTGATGGGTGAGACGGTCGAGCAATGCCGTGGTCATCTTTGCATCTCCGAATACACTCGACCATTCTCCGAAGTCCAAATTTGTCGTGATGGCCACGCTCGTGTGCTCGTACAGGTGGCTCAACAAATGGAACAGCAGCGCCCCGCCAGCCTGGCTAAACGGCAAATACCCCAGCTCGTCGCAAATCACCAAGTCCAAACGCAGCATGCTCGCCAGGATTCGGCCAGCACGGCCCTGTGCCTTCTCCTGCTCCAGCGCATTGACCAAATTCACAGTGGAATAAAACCGAACGCGCTTGCCGTGCTCCACAATGCTTGACACGCCGAGGGCCGTCGCCAAATGACTTTTTCCCGAACCCGTTCCGCCGACGAACACCAGGTTGTGGGCATCCTCGGTAAACGTTGTCTCGGCCAACTTTGCGATGAGCTTTTGGTCGACCGGCGAGCAGTCAAAGTCAAAGCCAGCCAGATCACGATGCACGGGGAATTTCGCCGCCAACATTTGATTATTCACCGAGCGTACTGCTCGGTCTGCCGTCTCGGCTTGCAGCAAGCGATCGAGCACCCAGTTCAGCGAGGAAACCTCCGCGTCGCCCTCCTGAAGCTCGCTCCAGGCGGCCGCCATCCCGTGCAGGCGCAGTTGCTTGAGTTCAGCGCTCAGATCACGCATGGTTGACCTCCGGGGTCGTGCTGCGCAATCCGTCGTAGCGCGATGTATTCGCCAGTGGCGGCGTCGAGAGCTGCAACTGGGTATCGATCCTTGGTGGAGGCTGCGCGTCGCGTAGTCTCGCAAGCACGTTCTCCACGTGCTCGACGCTCACACGTCCCAATGGCGGCATCTGCGCCAAGATCAACTCGATCGCCGTCAAGAGCGCATCCAGTCCGCTGCTGGGAACGAGTGCCAGTATCTTCGCCATCACCCGATCACCCCCCTTTTCGCGAAGCAGCCCCACGCGCAACCGTTTAAGCGGCTCTGGCATATCCAAAAACGGCGCGCCATTGCGCAAAGACCCGGGTTTGCGCTGCAAAAGCGTCACATAATGCTGCCAGTCGTACTGCACCTGGGTTTCGCCGCCCAGGCGCTCATGCCCCGCAATCACGGCATTGTGATCAACGACGACAACGCGTGTTGGGTAAAGGCGCGTGCTCACTATCTGGCCGGCAAACTCGCATGGAACCGAATATCGATTGCGCGCGATGACCACCAGGCAGGTGCTCGATACGCGCGCCAAGCGCTCGACATAACCGTCAAACGGCGTTGGCATCGGCATCAAATGCTCGCGTTCGTGATCAAGTACGTCAGCGACGCTCACGCCTTTGTAATCAGGATGGCGCACCTCATTCCAAAGCAATCGGCAACGAGAGTCCAGCCACGCGTTCAGTTCGGCGAGGCTGCCGAAGCGCTCTTCGCGAGCACTTGCCCAGATCCGTTGTCGACTATCCTGCACATTCTTCTCGACGACACCTTTCTCCCAACCACTGGCCACGTTGCAGAAGTCCGGTTCGAACAAATAATGCGAGCACATGACGGCAAATCGGGCATTGACCAGTCGCCCCTTGCCTTTACGGGGGACCTTATCGACTGCCGTTCGCATGTTGTCATAGATACCGCGGCGCGCCACACCACCGAGTGCTTTGAACGCCCGTGTGTGCGCGTCAAAGAGCATCTCGTGGCCCTGGCTGAAGTACGCCGTCAACCAGAACGCTCTTGAAGCGCAAAGCTTCGTATGTGCGACCTGTAACTTGCGATACATCCCACCGATCACCAAGGCTTCTTCGCTCCAGTCAAACTGAAACGCTTCGCCTAACGAGAAGTGCAACGGTACAAACGCGTTTGCTGAAATCGACTTGCCTTCGGCGACTCGCCACGTCCGGATAAAATCAGTCACCCGCGAATAGCAGCCGTCATAGCCGGCGGCCTGAAGCTGCTCAAACAGCGTCCATGTCCTGCGCCGCTCCTTCCTCGGGCGCAGCGCGTCAACAACCAACGCCTCGATGAGCTTCTCGTGAAACGGCGTCAGCTTGGTTACCCGCTCCGCGCGTTCGTACTTCGATTCCTGCGCGGTACCTTCTTTTAAATACTTACGAATTGTGATGCGCGACAAACTCGTCAGCCGCGCGATCTCGCGCACCGACTTGTCCTGGCGGTGAAACATCCGCCGTACTTTGCCAATCATGGTCATCGGGAGCATCCTCTAAACCTCTGCTTCTAAAAGCAGCAGGTTAGGCTGGTTGCCCGGGCCACTTTTAAGTCGGCGAGACCCTCATAAGTGGTCTACTTTTAGGTCGGCGTCTACAAACCGATCACATTTCCCCTGCAAGTGCGATTCCGAAAGATAGCTACGTCGCTGACTTCCTGGTGGAGCGCGGCGACGATCGTAACGACCTCAATGTTTTTGCGTCTCGCCGTGGGAACTGGGAAGTCATGGTGCGTGCCGCCTTTTACAACAAGACGCTTGTCAATCTATTGAAGGCTGACGCCCCGACGGCGAACACGTTGCACGTCCCGACTGGTGACGTGCTGCCGATCTTCGAAGCTGCCAATCGATACCGCGCCGATGGAGACTCGGTCGTTCTCATCGCCGGCGAGCGATATGGGACGGGATCCTCGCGCGACTGGGCCGCGAAAGGCCAGCGACTGCTCGGCATTCGCGCGGTCCTGGCTGTCAGCTTCGAGCGTATTCACCGGTCGAATCTGATCGGGATGGGCATCCTGCCTCTGCGCCTGATCGTGGGTGCGCGGTCGTTTTCCGGCAATCCGTACGATGGCCACACGCTGGCCGAGCAGCTCGAACAGACGCGCATTCTGTTAGAAAACGTGCCGGGTGAACCGAAGCCCAAGACGGTACTTGCTGATCTCGGCTTTCGCGGTGTTGACGCTGAACTTGGCCCGGTACAGTTGATTCACCGTGGCAAACACAAGACGTTGACCAACCCACAGCGGCGCTGGCTCAAGCGACGCCAGGCAATCGAACCGATCATTGGCCACCTGAAGCAAGACCATGGCATGCGACCTTGTTGGCTTAAAGGACAAAGCGGCGATGCGCTGCATGCGGTGTTGTGCGCGACAGGCTATAACCTGCGCTGGCTGCTGCGCGCGATTGTTCGCCTGGGTCTGACGGCGGTATTTTTGTGCTCGCCTGGCTGCGCTGCTTCATCGCGAACGCCACATTACCGCCCATTTAACCCTTCGGGCGTGCGATCCCGAGTCCGTCCCGACATCCAATCACAACTCCGAATAGCTTTGCCGGGTGAATTTTGCAGGACCGACTAAGTACTGGCTCACCTGCGTGTTGTGACTGGTTGAAACAGCACTAACGCGGTACTGGAGGTTTCTTTGCTTTGGCGATTACCTAACGCCGGTTTATCGGTTTGACGATTAACATCCGCGCCAGACAATGTGGAACCGTTAACATTGAGCACGACTGGGCAATTGATTACAATGCTTGTACGCGTAACGGCAACCTCGTCTTTGCGCACTGCCTCTAGCAAAGCCGCTTCGCTCTTTAGCATATAAGGATGCGACGCGTTATTCCAACTAACCGTGTATAGCAGCCATAAAGGGCTGTATTGCTTGTCTGCACTGGCAGCGCCGACGGGATTCGGCGCCGAGGAAAACACAGCATCCTGGTCGCCGGCGGGGAATTTTTAGACACGCTCAAGAACAGTTTTTACCCCCGGCGGCTTCGGATACGACGGTACAGCGTCGCGCAACCTTGGCGTAAGCGTGATTCCGGTTCCGGCCGCCATTGCTGGATCTGTAATTTCGGTAGTGATGTAATACACCAGCCTGTTATCGTACCAAGCGGCTGACAAAGGCAATGTAATACTTTTAGGTGCGAGCGAGTTGGAGAGCACGGGTTTCCCGCCGCACGCGACCAATCCACACACCATGAAAACCGTCGCCCACTTTCGACACATTGATTACACCCAGGTTGTTGTAACGAACCTCGCAAGACCTTCGCCGGAGTCAGATTTCGAACACGGATACAGACTCGACTAAACTGTCCGATTGTTCTTTGAGCGAGCGGGCAGCACTTGCAGTTTGTTCTACCAGCGTTGCGTTTTGCTGGGTCGATCGATCCATCTGCGCGACTACGCCACTTACTTGTTCGATGGCGATCGACTGTTCCGATGCGGCAATCAAAATTTCGTGCATCGTCTTCGTTACTTTTTCGGCCGAATCGACGATCTCTTGCATGGTCCGCCCTGCTTCTATAACCTGTTCTGACCCGCGCTCCACAAACACCGCGGAATCCTCTATCAATACCTTTACTTCCTTGGCTGCGTGAGCACTGCGCAGAGCCAGCGAACGAACTTCTGCAGCCACCACTGCAAAACCTCGCCCATCCTGCTGCGCTCGCGCTGCTTCGACCGCTGCATTCAGCGCAAGGATATTCGTCTGAAACGCAATGCCATCGATGATGCTAACGATGTCCGAAATTTTCCGCGCGCTATCTGCTACCTTTTCCATCGTGCCAATAATGCGCTCAACGTTTTCACCACCACGCTTTGCGTCAACCGTTGCGCGCTGCGCAAGCTCATTGGTCGTTCGCGTGTTGTCGGCGTTTTCTTTCACTGCTGCTGCAAGGCGCTCGAGCGTGGCTGCGGTCTGCTCCAAATCCGATGCTTGCTTCTCGGTGCGTTCAGATAGCTCGGTGTTGCCATCGGCGATATTACTCGCGCCCTTGTAGACATCTTCCGTGCCGCTACGAATCGACGATACGGTACGGATCAAGCCCTGCTGCATTCGGCCTAGCGCGGCCATCAATGCGCCAATCTCGTTATCGCGTAGAGAAGTGACTGCTATGGTCAAGTCACCGCCGGCGATCCGGTCAAAATGCGCCGCCGTCGCGCGCAGCGGCTTCAATAACAGTCGTTCCACGATCAACCAATACAGACCGACCAGAAGCAACGATATTGCGAATAATGAGAGCGCCAGCTTACTGGCCGTCCGATACCGCTCTGCCGAGGCGCGCTTGAAGCTGTCACGATCGGCTTCCACGTGGGTGCTAACTTCACGCAGCGTCGACTGGAAGTTGGAATCTGCACTTTCAGCCTTGCCGGTCGCCGCCACATACGCATCCAGCGATACATCGTATAGCGCTTCTTCGCGTCCATCGAGCACCCTACCGTACATGTCGTAGGCCGCAATGAGTCGAGCGAAATCCTGGTCGGCGCCAGCGTCACCGGCGGCCTTGCGGGCGGCGTCGAATACTCGTTTAGCCTCTTGCCTCGCATTCGAAGCCTTGCGGGTGTAGTCGGTAGCAGTCACTTGATCGCCGCGTTGCAAGTTGATATAGGCGTTGTCCATGTTCACGAGCGCAGTTAGCAACAGCCGCTCGGTGTCGTGCAACGGCTGGATACGTTCATCCGACAATCGGATCACACCTTCCATGGCGCGTGTGGCTTCCCGTGCGTTGGACCACGCCTGATACACGGTGCACCATAGTGCCACGGAGAACAAGCCCAATAGGACGAGCAAGGCGGTACGGATCTTAAGCTTCTCAAACATTGGAATGCCTGATTGATAAATGTAGTGGCGTTAATGAGGGTCTCGGCACTCCCGAGCGGGCGATTGCTTATTTAATGCCTAACTTATTATCGAGGGAACACGTTCCCCCACCTCGCGCGATCAAGTACAGCATCAAGCCGGCCCAGGACAAATGCGTGGGCCATGCGTCAGGGTAGACAAACACTTCGATCACCGTCGTCATTCCGAGCAACGCAAACGCGGACAACCGCGTGAAAACGCCCAAAACCAGTAGGATCGGAAAAAAATGTTCTGAGTAGGCTGAGATGTGCGCGGCAATTTCCGGCGGAATAATCGGGATTTTGTATTCCGTGCGAAACAGCTCATACGTACCGGGAGTAATGGTTAAGATGCCCGAAACTTTGGTACGTCCGGACATGAAGAAAATGGCGGCTATCGCGAACCGGGCGATGAATGCAAGCAGGGAGTGCGTAATCAGCCGATCTGCGATAACTGCACCGGCATTCCAAAATGCGCGCAATCGGCCAGCAGGCGAAGTAGATACTGAAGTAGAAAGGTCCAAGCGAACTCCATCAAGAGAGGAAATGATCATGACCGCGCGCAGTGAAAACGCCAGCGGAGACTAGGCTTGACAGCATGGCGCCGACGTCCAGAGAAGGTTCAACGGCTATCGATTTTTCAATCGCGAGATCCAACAGCAGATCGTCAGCGCATGCGTCCAAGAACGTACAACCCCCGGCCGAGAGTGCACGCCAGGACACCGCGCCATCCACGCGCGTAATCAAGGCGCCCTCTCCAATCCAATCGAGCGGCGTGGGGACATCTACATGCTCGCGGTTCGCGCTCCAGATTGTGTAGACAGGCTGATCCGCAAACCAGATCCATCGAGCGGCTTTCTGAGGCGTCAGCTTGCTGGTTTGCATGCATTCAGTGGGAAGCTGAGCGATTGTGGTCGCGTTCAACAGGCGGTCATCGGTCGCCATATGTGCCTCCGTCCATAACCTGTCCAGGTACGCTATGTTCGCCAGATACGGCAAACTTTGAGCAGGTTCAAACTCCCCAAGGAAATGGGCGAAATCTCGACCGTACTCAAGCAGTCTCGAGTCGTGTGGTGGCGATTGTCGTACATGCACCGCTGCAGCAGCGCGAAACCAATCTGTGCCCACCAGCCTTTCGACTGTCGGGTAATTCGCCTGCAAGGCATCAATGCATGCCTTGATTATCGTATTGCGATAGACAGCAAAAGCTGGTTGCCCGATAAACGACCTCAGAGGTTCGCAGCAATCCATGGTGGTATGGTCGAAGTGATAGATTGCGCGAACAAATTGGTCTTGAAAAATCCTTAACGCCGTGCTCACTTAGCCTCCGCCATTGCTGCATCCAGCACTGACTGTGCTCGGGCACGCTCGCCAAGCAATACATCGAACGGGGGAATCTCATCATCGCGCTCGATGATCGTAGGCCGAGCACCAATACGTGCCACAAGGCGTTCGAACAAATCCCAGACAGGGTCTGCCACGGGTGCCGCATGGGAATCGATCAGCAAAGCACTTTCGCCATCTTCGCCGTGGCCGGCCAGATGAATTTCTAAAACAACGTCGCACGGAACATTATCAATATAGTCGTTCGCATCAAACCCGAGGTTGTAAGCACTGAGATAAACATTGTTCACGTCGAGCAAAATCCCGCACCCTGTGCGCCTCGTAAGTTCAGAGAAGAAGTCAAGTTCACCCCAGTCGTGCCCTTTCAACTCACCATAATGGGTCGGATTTTCGATCGCAATGCGCCGGCCGAGTACCTCTTGTGTTTTTTCGACGTTGTCACAAACACGCGCTAGCGCTTCGTGCGAGCGTGGGAATGGCAAAAGGTCGGGGTGATACTGCCCACGCCACGTAGACCAGGCAAGATGCTCCGATACCAACGCGGGTTCTATTCTGTTAGCAAGCGATTTCAAGCGCTTGAGATGGTCGCTGTCTGGAGAGCAATCTGCCGCCAGCGAAAGCGATACGCCGTGCAGCGAGACCGGACGACGCGCGCGAATGGCCTCAAGCAAGGCCAGGCGTGGCCCGCCGTCGACCATGTAGTTTTCTGGATGCACTTCATACCAAAGACCAGCCTCGGTGCACGCAAGCGCAGCCTCGAAGTGGATGGGCTTGAATCCGACGCCCGCCCCCGTGTTCCTCGTCTGGTCAATCATACGGCACTCAACAGTTACAGTTCGACTGGCGTCAGCGAGCCGGCACCATGGGGCGTCTTAATCGAGGTACACGTGCCTGCAGGGACGTTTTTCCAGGAATTAGTCTGATAGTCCATCTTTTGCGTGCCAGCACACGTGGTTCCTGCACCCGCCTTGCAGTCGTTATGGCTCGCAAGCGACACACCATAGCACTTTTCCACCGCTGCGCTAGCGGGCTTAGTTTGGGCGACTGCGACAGTTGACGCAACAGAAGCGAGCAAGACAGCAGCACTACCGACTTTGAGTAAATTCATTTGATATCTCCGTAAGTAAAAACAGCGCGCCGCACAGCGGGACGCCCAGATGGCGACACGAGCGGTCAATCATTTCCGTCGTGCAACGTCTTCAACGGCATTTCGTCAGGGATCTTTAATTTTTGATTGGAAAAGAAACCCTGACCGGTATCACGAACTTGCCGCTTGCGAAACGTCCAAACAGTAGTGGTAGCAAATGTTGAGCAAACGACGAGACGATCTAATCCGGGCGATTCTCCGGACATCTTTCCTTCGTGCCCCTTGCCGAGACGTAACATCATCCGAAGCGGTGGCTTCAATGAACCCGGGGTGGATAAGCTTCACAGTGGGCTAGCATCAACATTCTTTTGGCCAACGTGTAACCACATGTGCCTGCGAACCGAATTAGGTGAAGAAACTTGAAGGTTGGAAGGGGCTAAGCCTTCTATGAATGCAAGGTGCGGGTCGGCTACGCGCCCGCAATCGAAGGTGAACAACATACAGAGAAATACCTTTACAAGTTCTTCAACCCCGGGAGAGAGAAATGCCATTCGCGGGGTAGGCAGGTCACGCATCGTACTTGCGTGAAAATGGAATCACTGAACCCACCACACCTGCAGCTTAGTCCCTTGCCCCGGATGCAGCCTGACTTACCCGTTCACACGAATGTGGAGGAAAAGTAAGCAGCAGTACGACGTCACCGGAACCGGGAGCATGCGTAAGGTCGCACAAAGGGGCGGTGGCAGTCCCATCAAGACGTTAAGCCGAAAACTGGACGCGACTGTTTTAATAAACACAAAAGGAAAATAACTTTGAAAATTCGAACTCTAATAGCCGTAGCCGCCGCGCTGATTGCGACCCATGTGGTGCACGCCGCTTCACTTCCGTCGATCTCTTCAACAACCTCCTATCACACTTTAACGGTCGATGGCATAGGCATCTTTTACCGGGAAGCTGGACCAAAGAATGCGCCTACATTGGTACTTCTGCACGGCTTTCCTTCCTCCTCGCGCGAGTTTGACGCACTCATTCCATTGCTTGCTACGCGTTATCACCTCCTGGCGCCGGATCTCCCGGGCTTCGGCCAAAGCGACGCTCCGCCGCCATCGTCGTACGCTTACACCTTCGACCATTTGGCACAGACGACCGATCATTTCCTCGAGCAACTGGGAATCGACAAATACAGCCTTTATCTGCACGACTACGGCGGACCAGTAGGCTTTCGGGTCATGACAGCCCACCCAGAGCGGGTCCAGACACTCGTCGTTCAGAATGCCAACGCTTACCGAGACGGACTCGGGACCAAATGGACCGATATCGCTCAATATTGGGCGAATCCTCAAGGGCACCCTGAGATACTAGATGCATTTATGTCGTTGCCGGCTACTGAACAGCGACACACCGCCGGCAGTTCTCATCCAGACCGATACGATCCGGATGCCTGGACTGACGAGTACGCGCACCTGTCAAAACCTGGCCAACGCGCAATTCAGGGTTCACTCCTATACGACTATCAAACGAACGTCGCTTCCTACCCCGCGTGGCAAGCGTGGTTACGCGAGTTCAAACCACCCACCCTGGTGGTGTGGGGTAAAAATGATCCTTCGTTCCTTGCTTCTGGGGCGGAAGCGTTCAAACGTGATCTGCCCGATGCTGAAGTTCATCTCTTGAACGCCGGCCATTTCGCCTTCGACGAGAAAGTCGATGAGATTGCCGCAATTATGCTGGTCTTTCTAAACAAGCATCTCGACTAGGCCGCCTCCTAGCGGCCTTGTCGAATACTTGCCGCTGAGGTGGTTCCAGTCCGCAGCCTGACCGGACCTGCCATTCAAGTGTCGGTCTAGACACAAACAAATTGATCTCACTTGATGATTAGATGATTGCCTTCCAGCGCGACAAGACAGTATCGAAGCGCTGCCTCCACCGTACGAGTTAACCGCCCTATGCCGGTTCAGTAAAAGGATTAATTTATACAACGCGTACATTGTTTTAGAACGTATGTCGAATACCAGCGACAACTCCGATTTGCTTGTAGGATTGCTACCGCTCGGTCCGCCCCCGGCGTCGAAGCTCTTCCCCGTAAAGTGCACATTTCGAATGTTTAAACTAAATTGATTTCATAGGGACACGACGCGGTCGTTACAGCGCTTCGGTGGAACCAGACGAGCCGGGACGAGCGAGTTCCTGCCATGCAATCCGTCCGAGGACACGATCCTTTGAGCGGGAGGTAGCTGCTCTCGAGCGGTTCTGCATCCATCCTGACAGGCGGAAGGTAGATCGCGATGAGACTCGGCCGAGTTAAGCGGAAATCTCTTTATTTCGGGAGAGGTAAAATAAACGACTGGGCAGCCGCTTAAGGTTACTGTTTCTTGCCGGCGACGCTTGCCGCGGTCTGGCCGAACAGTATATTCTTGCCTTCCTCCGTGACCGAGGGACGGCTCGAAAAGTTGTCACCCTTCGCATAAGCGCGCACGGTTGCGGGCCGTTCACGCACGTTGTCGAACCAGCGGCGCAGATTCGGAAAGTCGTCGAGGTTCATCTGCTGGCGTTGCCATGGCACCACCCACGGATAAGACGCCATGTCAGCGATCGAATAGTGCTCGCCCGCGATGAAAGCACGGCCCTCCAGGCGGCGATCGAGCACGCCATACAGCCGGTTCGTCTCGTTGACATAGCGCGCGATCGCGTAAGGCAGTTTGTCCGGCGCATAGATACCGAAGTGATGATTCTGTCCAGCCATCGGCCCCAGACCCCCGACCTGCCAGAAGAGCCACTCGTTGACCACATTGCGGGAACGGACATCGGACGGAAAGAAGCGACCCGCTTTCTCCGCGAGATACGTGAGAATTGCACCAGACTCGAACACGCCGATCGCTTCGCCGCCATCGACGGGCGCGGTATCAATGATTGCCGGCATGCGATTGTTCGGCGAGAACGCAAGGAACGCCGGCGCAAATTGGTCGCCCGCGCTAATGTCCACCGGATGGATGCGATAGTCGAGACCCGCTTCCTCCAGGAGCATCGTAATCTTGTGACCGTTTGGTGTTGGCCAGTAATAAAGTTCGATCATTAGGCTAAAACTCCTTGCTTCTCATGATTGTCGAGCAGCACGAGGGCGGTCTGTACGAGCCCATGCAGCAATGCGGGTTCGGGTCGGGAGCGGGCCAACACACGGATAGCGAGCAATACGCCAAGCAACATGCGCGCGAGGTCATCCGCCGGCTGGGAGCAGGCGATTTCTCCCGCCTGCTGCCCCGCCAACACGCAACGCCGAAAGAACGCTTCGATCTTGACTAGCACGCCCGCCACGACCTGCTGGAACTCAGGATCGTGAGGCGCTACCTCCAGGGCCGAATTGACGAGCATGCAGCCTTTGCGGTCCTCATCGCGCAGGGAACGTTCGACGATCTCGGCAAAGAACCCTTTGATGGCTTGCAATGGAGGAAGGTGTCCCTCGAAGCGGCAGACCCGTTCATCGAAACTCGTCGCGACGTAATAGACAAGCGCCCGGCGAAACAGCGAGCGCTTGTCGCCGAACGCGTTGTAAAGGCTGGCACCCGTGATGCCCATGCTCTCGGCAAGCTCGCGCACCGAAGTAGCCTCGTACCCACGTTTCCAGAAACATCGCATGGCGGTGTCGAGCACTGCGGCCTCATCGAACTCACGTGGTCTCGACATGCTGGCTTACTCCTCGTTTCCACCAGTAGGTTGCCATCCCGAATAAGCTAAGATATTCTAAATCGATCGATCTAAAAAGCAAGCGACTTCTCTGTGGAAGACATCTGGGCGCAGTTAGCGTTGCGTTGCGTTCCGAGTGCAAGACAACGAGATACTCTTTTCCATGCAAGGACACCATGATTCGCTTCTACTTTCACCCCACGCCGAATCCCGCGAAGGTCGCCCTTTTCCTCGAAGATGCAGGGCTGGATTACGAATTGATTGCCGTCGACACCAGCAAGGGCGAGCAGCACTTGCCGGCGTTTAGGCGCATCAATCCCAACGGCAAGGTGCCGGCCATCATCGACACGGAAGGTCCAGGCGGACGCGAGGCGCGCGTATTCGATTCCAGCGCTATCCTGCTGTACCTCGGCGACAAGATCCAGCGCTTCGTCGGCATGCCGGCGGACCGCCCCGAGCTGCTGTCGTGGCTCTTCTTCCTCGGCACGGGTCTTGGGCCCTTTTCCGGCCAGGCGGTGCACTTCCAGCACGCGGCGCCCGAGAAGCTGCCCTACGCCATCAACCGGTATCGCCGCGAGATCGAGCGCCACTACCGCGTGCTCGACGAACACATGGCCGGGCGCGAGTACGTCGTTGGCAATGAGTACTCGATTGCCGACATGTCCGCATGGGGTTGGCTCGATCGGGCGCCGCGCGTGCTTCCAGGCGAAGGTGACCCGCTTGCCGCTTTTCCCAACCTGCAGCGCCTCTTCGACACCGTCGACGCCCGCCCTGCGGTGGCACGGGCGCGTCTTGCAGGACGCGACCACGTCTTCAAGCGTGAACTGGATGACGAGGCGCGTCGCGCGCTCTTTCCGTCCAACTATGCCGATGCCGCAAGCTGATTCCTCGAGGAAATTCCGCCGTGACTGATTTGGCTTTGTTCGTGGAACTCAAGCGAAAGTCGGCAAGGAAAAGGAAGTTGCCGCATTTCTGAGCGGCGCTCAAGCATTGCCGTGCAAGAGCCGGGAACGACGGAATGTTCGCCGTGCGCTTTGTGCACGATTGCCATCCCGATCAATCCTTGATTCACTTTTGCTCCTGGCTGGCTCAAGATCCACCAAACCCGTGCAAGACCGCGCTCTGTCATCGCGATGTGTCAACTCAACCAGGCGGGTCTGGAAGACTAATTGAGATGTCTTTGGATTCAGGTCGTAGATTTGATCGGCTCGCTCTTCCTAGTTAATCATGCGATGGCGAGACGACCAAAGACGCTTTGGCGAGTAATACCTATTGTCTCCGTTCTGATCAATTGATTTTCCAGGTACCGCTGCGCGGCAGCCTCGGCTCGATATATCGCTTAAAAAAGAAAGCGTTTGACCGGTCCTGTCCACCGCTCGATAGGAAGACTTCCGCCCTCTTTTCAAGTTGACGTACTTTCGCAAGAAATCGTTTGCCTTGCCACGTATCACATCACAGCCTTAATGCAACAAATCCCGGCGGTTCTGGGTCTCGGTATGCCTTGGCGGAATAGGTGTTATTTGCTGTTGCGCACTACTGCGTGCATGGCGACTGCGCGAACATAGTTTACGCCACGCACCGCCCGGCGCTCACCGAAACGGATAAATCCCATGACTCACTTCACCGCAGATACAGCACCGGAAGCATCGAAGGCAACGCTGGCGGCCGTCAAATCCACGTTCGGCTTCGTCCCGAACCTGCAAGCAAATATGGCCGAGTCACCTGAATTGCTAACCGGCTACTCGGCGCTCTGGGATCTCTTTTCCAAAAGCACGCTGAGCTCGCACGAGCAGCAGGTAGTCTATATGAGCTCAAATTTTGAAAACAACTGTCACTACTGCATGGCGGGCCACACGACGCTTGCCGGGATGATCAAGATGGATCCCGCCGTGATCGAAGCGTTGCGTGCCGGCGTACCACTCCCCAACGCAAAACTCGAAGCATTGCATCGCTTTACCACCCTTGTCGTCCGCGATCGCGGCTTTGTACCGGAAGTGGACATTGTCGCCTTCCTTGCTGCCGGCTATACGCGTCAGAACGTTCTCGAAGTCGTGCTGGGCGTCGCTGCCAAGGTGATGAGCAATTACACCAACCATTTGGCGCACACCCCGCTCGACATTTTCATGAAAGGCAACGAATGGACCAAACCGGTCTCTGAAGCCGCCTAAGTTCTTTTATCTATTGTTCAAGGAGCACTCGTCATGTCACTGCAAGACAAACTCGATGCCTTCAAGAGAGACTTCAAGGTGGGTAAGGCCCCTTATTTTGCACCGCCTGAGATCCATCCAGTGATGGAGCGCGCCACGGCCGAACTGATTGCATCGGGACAAGCGGAACGCGCGCTGAAAGCCGGCGCCAGCGCACCTGCGTTCACCTTAGCCGATCCAGACGGCACACCGGTATCTTCGATAGAACTACTCAAGAATGGGCCGCTTATTATCACCTTCTATCGCGGAGTCTGGTGCCCATACTGCAACATGGAATTACAGGCGTTGGAGGAAACTCTGCCGAAATTTGAAGCCGGGGGCGCGCGCCTGGTCGCGATTTCGCCGCAGAACCCGGTGAACAGTCGCAAGTCCGTTCGGCAGAACAAACTCAGCTTTCCCATCCTGAGTGATGCGCGCAACGATGTCGCCGCCGCATTTGGCTTGCGCTTCGCGCTGCCGGATTATCTCGTCGCGCTGTACAAGAATCTAAAGAACGACTTGCCTGCTTTCAACGACGACCCGAGTTGGACGCTACCGATACCCGCGCGCTACGTGATCGGGCAAGACGGCACGATCCTGTATTCGGAAGTCAATCCCGACTACACCCGTCGACCGGAACCGTCAGACATGCTGCCCGCGTTGCGACGGGCAGTTGCATAGGCAACGCGAGGGACGCTGTGGTCGTATCGCGGACCGGTCCAGCCCCTTGCTGCGTGGCGTTGTGGAGCGCTCGGCCTTTTTAGGTGGATACGGTTGCGAATCCCAGGGTCGCCTCGACGAACGTGACAAACGCGCGCGCCTTCGCGCTGGCCATCCGGCCGGTCGGAAACACGGCCCACAGATCGACGGGCGGCAAGGTCCAGTCGGTTAGTACCGCGTCCACCGCGCCGACCGCAAGCTCCGGTGCAAACATCCATTCGGATACTATCGCGATCCCTATGTCTGCGAGCACGGCCGCGCGGACGCCTTCGGCGGCCGTTACGCTCATCCGGCCAGATACCGCCACCGCGGTTTCCGAGCTGCCCCGTTTGAACGTCCATGCAGCAACGCCGCCAGACTGCCCGTAGACAATCGCCTGATGCCCGATCAGGTCGGCAGGCACATCGGGGGTTCCAGCCGATCTAAAATAGGCGGGGGTCCCAACCACGAGCCGCCGGGCTTGCCCGATCTTGCGCGCAGTCATGCCCGAGTCAAGAAGGACCCCCATGCGCAACGCGACATCAATGCCCTCTTCGAGCAAATCGATATGACGGTCGTCGAGCACGACTTCGATGGTCAGCTCCGGATGCGCGGCCAGAAAGAGCTTCATCGCAGGAACAATGCGCAGACGCGCAAAAGTCACCGGAGCGCATACCCGCAAGCGTCCGGAGAGACTCGCACCGGCGCCGCGCGCGACTAGCTCTGCTTCATCCGCTTCCTCGATAGCGCGTTTCGAACGTTCGTAGAATTGCTTGCCGGTATCGGTAGGCGTAAGGCCGCGTGTTGAGCGCAGCAGCAAACGCACGCCAAGCCTTTCCTCAAGCTGCGCAATTGACTTCGATACAGCCGGCTGCCCCACCTTTAACCGGCGCGCGGCGCCAGAAAACGAGCCGGCTTCGATCACGCTGACAAAGGTTTCCATTGCGGTCAATCTATCCATTGCGTCATTCCTCCAGGGAATGAATCATATCTCCGCGACCGGTCTACCGTCCGGAAGTCGAAAAGGACATTCTTCCTCTCGAAATGGGACAGAACGGCCTTTTAATTGATGGTGACACTGCGAGCGAGCCGCGGGACGATCATCGAGACGGGGCGTTTCGGCACAACAACCGACGATACACACAGGAATTGCATTATGGAACTCAAGCAGGAACTCGCAGCTTTTCGCACTGAATACGAACGCACGGCACCGGCTGAACGGGTCGCGCTCTATGACGCAAAGGTTGAGGAGTTGCAAGCAACTTTCCCAATTGCCAACGTGCTGGCTGTCGGACAGCATGCACCTGACTTTGTATTGCCCGGCGTTGCTGGCCAAATGTTTTCACTTTCGGACGTACTTCGCGAGGGACCCGCTGTTGTCGTGTTCTACAGGGGCGGCTGGTGCCCTTATTGCAATATTCAGCTCAGAGCATTCCAGCGGCTGCTGCCGCAGCTTGCCGGACTGGGCGCCAGCCTGGTCGCGATCTCGCCCCAGTTGCCCGACGGCTCAATGTCAACTGCCGAACGCAATGCGCTTGATTTTGCCGTTCTGAGCGACGCAGGCAATGACGTGGCGCGTTCCTTCGGGCTCGTCTACTCACTCCCGGAAGAATTACGCCAAACCCTGCGCTCGATCGGCAAGGTGTTACCAGACATTAATGGCGAGGACGGCTGGGAGTTGCCGGTTCCAGCGACGTTCGTTATTACGAAAGACAGGCGCATCGTCTTCTCCCATATCGACATTGACTACCGAAGTCGCTGTGCACCGAACGCTGTGGTCTCGGCGCTGCGCTCGATATGTTCGACTTAAGCTACCCCACAATCGAGTGCCAGCCGTTCGTTGTTTGACGCTACCGAAAAATTGGGAAATTTATACAAAGTGCGACGTCCAGTGGCAAGCGCCACTAAACGAAGTATGCAACGCTCCTGTAAAAGCTGTTCTACAGCTTCTCGGACATAGCCCCGCTCGATCAGGTAAGCGACGTATGCATTCGCCTGCTCGTCCAGCTGGCCTTGCTGAACCATTGTTCAGCCAAGCAAGTAGCCCGGTTTAACGCGAGAGTATGTTGGCATATAAACTCTCCTCAAATATACGAAATAAAAAAGTAAAGTACTGCGAATATTGGATCTGTTGGCCAGGCCGCGACAGCAGATAAAACCTTATAAGTAGCCGCTTAGATGCGCTCCATCAACAGCGACCTTCCATAAACCCGATCTATCGATAGAATTTTTTGTTCTAAACCGCTGAGGTAGTGCGAGGTAATCGGAGGCCAGTGGCTTACGTTGTGTCGTGACAGGTAGCGACGGGATGTGGGGGACGCCAAGATCGCTGCCCGGCGCAAGGGAGCAGCATGGATGTGACCGACAGGGCGTTCCGTTACTCTTCCCAGGAGTTTCATCATGACACCGCTCCGCCAACGCATGTTGCACGACATGCAGATCCGCAATCTTGCCGAGAACACATAGAAATTTATCTGCAGCAGGTTTCGAGTTTTGCCGGGCACTTCCGGCGCTCGCCTGAAACGCTCGGACCTGAAGAGATTCGCACCGTGCCCGGCATCGGCTCAACGCTGGCCACCGTCATCCTGCTGGAGACGGGCGATGTCGGACGCTTTGCCGACATCGGGAACTATGCCTCCTATTGCGGCTGTGTCAGCAGTACCCACCTCTCGAACGGCAAGAAAAAAGGCGAAGGCAACACCAAGAATGGCAACCGCTATCTGGCGTGGGCGTACATTGAGGCATCCAATTTCGCGCTCCGATTTTGCGAGTTGGCGCGCAAGTTTTACCAGTGTAAGAAGGCCAAACGGAATGCAAACGTCGCGACCAAAGCGGTCGCGCACAAACTAGCGCGTGCCTGCTTTCTGATGCTAAAAACTAGCATATGCGCTGGAGTCGAATGGGAGCATACAGCGTCGTGCAAGTGCACATAGCGGTGTTGAATCAAGAATTCGACGAACTTGCTCGGCGACAATTTCCGTGGGTTGGACAACGACGTGTTACGTAGCCCTGGCAGAAAGCATCTAAGTTTTTTAACGGCTTCCAACAACAAACGAAGTGATGTATTGATGTACGTCCTACTTCGGACTTTTCACGCGCGCGCGGTGAGTGTCGTGGCGATCACGGAGACCGTGCCGCATTCGGTCTGAATGGCGTGAATGGGATTCATCGGACGGGGTCTGGTTGTCTCGATGCAACTTGTCGAACACGATCACCATGACTCCGCGACCGCGCTGCTTCAATCCCTGTGCATGTTCGGCTCCGCGATGACCAGCGCGCTGCAACCGTCTCTATGCAAGCGGCGTGCATCGTTCGCTCGATTCCTATCAGGCGACACAATGGTTCAAGTCATTCGCGAGTCCCGAACTGCTAGTTGGTCACGTGGAGCAAAGCCACGTTGATCGGCCGTTTGATCGTGGACGGCCACGCGGGCGACGCCATGATGAGTTCGGCGCGCGGCGCACTGTTGGAATCCATTCACGTAGGGCTCGGGCTTGCGGCTGCTTATGCAATCCTAGGACTTTGCTTTGCATGGGTCGTGCCGCCAGTGCGGGTCGATCAACTCGAACGGCTAGATCAGGGGCACCTGGACGTTAGTCCGTCACATGCCGCAATCTACCAGCGCAGCAGGCGCGGCCCCAGAACGGCGCCAACAACGGTCGGCACCAGCATGCCAAGCACGTACCAGACGCCCCAGAACGGCACGGTCATCTCCACGCAATACAGCATGTAGACCAGCACTGCCTGCGCGCCGCTCAGCAACCCGGCAGCCGCTCCGGCGATGACCGGCTGCGTGGGGGCAAGCCCCTTCATGGCCCAGAAGACGGCAATAAACGTCGGCACCGACAAGACCGCGATGTTCATCGTGCAGACCTGCCACGTGTTGCCGAGCACAAGCTGGAGACGCAGCGTCGCAGGTGCCGCGACGATCACGACCAGCGCCACCGCCCAGACCAGCGCGAGCGGAATGGCGAGTGCGATCCAAGCCATCGTAGCGTCGGCACCAGGTCGGGAGACACGCATCACGATCGAAAGCGAAGCGCCCACAACCGCAAGTGGGAACGCGACCTTGATCCAGAAAAGCGGCGTGACGAGCATTTGCGGCATGTCGCCGCGAACGCCATAAAGGGCTACGACCATGCAGGCGGCCCCGGTCAGTCCGAGGAAAAGTGCTGCCGAAAAGCGCAGCGCGACAACATGGGGAGGGGTCGGGAAGATGCCGGTGGCAAGCATCGACACGAACTCGCGGGTTTTCATGGCCACTCCACTGATGGAAACTGATAGCGCCGCCTGATCGAAGGCGACGTCACGCGCTGTGCGCATGATTTCTATTCGGTTCCGCCAGCGCGAGGGTTACGCGCGTGTGCGAATTTTTATGAAGGAATGACGCGTACTACCATCGCAAGAAACGGGGGCCAAGCGCCGCACCGATCAACGTGGCGAGCGCCATGCCGAGCAGGTACCAGATGGCCCAGAATGCGACACTCATCTCTGGACAATGCAGGCAGTACGCCATGGTAGCCATGGTCCCGGCAAGCATGCCGCCAGCAGCGCCCGCGAGGCGCAGGCGGGTTGGCGCAAGTCCGCGAATGGCCCAGAACACGGCAACAAACGCCGGCACGGACAGCAGCACGATATTGAACGGGCAGGAGCGCCATGTGTGGCCAATCACGAGCGGGACGCGGGCTTCGGGCGAGGCGAGACACAAGACCGCTACCGCCGCGCTCCATACCACGAGAATGGGTACGGCGGGTATTGCCCAGAATGCGCCGACCGTCGTACCCGGCCGCGATAGCCGGGCGGCGAGGAAAAGGGCGCTCGCCGCCAGCGTCGCGGGAAACGCAAAGCGCGCCCAGAACAGCGGCGTGCGCAATACCGCGGAGAGGTCCGGACGCAGGCCATAGACGGACAGCATCAGCACGAATGCGCCAATGCCGCCAAGCAGCAGCGCGCGTGCGAAGCGGCGGCGAGACATGCCGGTGTCAACGGGCGCGACGCCCGTTGAGAGAAGCGAAATAAGGTCCTCTGTTTTCATGCGGTGCCTCTGACCTTTGCTGCGAGCGCTTTCAGTCCACGGTGGATGCCAACTTTGACAGCCGATTCAGACATGCCTGTCAGCTCGGCCGCCTCCGTCACGGAGAGTCCCTGCAGCTTCACGTGCACAATCGGCAACCGATGACGGTCGGGTAATTGCTTGAGCAGCTTGCCAATATCACGCTTGGCGTCGGCGGGCTCTTCATCCGAAGTCGCAAAAATATCGAGTTTCTCGTCCAGCGGGTCGTTCAGTGCTTCACGCCGCGACCGCGCACGGAAAAGATCCATCAGCTTGTAGCGCGCGATGGCGTGCACCCACGCCGTCAGTGGGTCGTCCGAACGATACGTATGGCGGCTGTTATGCACGGCCAGCAGGATCTCCTGCACGACATCCTCGATGTCATCCTGCAGGTAATAGATGCGTTTTCGCAAAAACCCACGCAGGTGCCTGGTGAGGTCTTCGAGAAACGCACGATATGCTTTCGCGTCGCCATCTAGGCCGCGTACGAATAGCGCCCGGAGCCGCTCTTCGACACTGGACAAGGCACTGTTCTGTGTTATTCGCTTCATCGCGGAATAAGGTTACAGCGCGCTTGAGATAGAAATGCGGCGGGCGGCGACAAGTCTCAACGGTCCCCCGCTCCGGGATGGACATGGGTCGTCGCGGCAATACTACTGCAGTTTTTCTGGTTTCTCGCGCCATGGACCCGGCCGCTGAGCGGAGTCGCGCCGGACCATGGGCCGATTGTTTTGCCGAATCAAGACGAGCGGATTGTGCCGCATCGTCCTGCTGGTGTCGATGGCGGCCTGCTGCCCCAATCAGCACTCCGGCGTGCAGGCGGTAGCAACGTTGAACTTGATCCGGGCGTTAGGCGGTGGCTGAGGCGACGCTCCCGCCGCAGATGCAAGCATCGCGCAACGGTGGTCGTCAAATGCATGGCGGCCTGAATCGTGCCGCCATGCCAAGGATGACTCAGGTGCCGGTCAGGCCCTGCAAACTGATCTTCGATTGGGTGTTCGCCGGTTGCTCACCAAGCTTGGTCAGTGTCCCGTTCACGCCAATGGAATACGCGACGATCTTGTCGTCGCCGGCGAAGTCCTGATAAAGAAACTTGCCGTCCGGACTGACCCACGAATCGTTCGCAAAGCTGGATGTAGTCGATAACGCCGCCGGTTCGCTCGCCGCCGATGCGTTGGCCAACGAGAGCTTGCCGTTGCTGTCAAGTGAAAACAACGAGACCGCTCCGCTGCCGCTGCTCACGTAGACGAACTTGTTGTCAGGCGTTATTGCAATCCAGCAAGGCGCTGCCTGCCCTGTCACCGCGACAGGCCCGCTTAGCGGTGTAAAGCTGCCGCTGCTTGCGAATGAATACGAACTGGCCGTGCCGCCCGGGGCGTCGGTCGTCGCGTACACGCCTGCCTGTGCGCCATGACCAAAAATCCCTCCGAACGGCCCTACACCTACCGAGGTTGAACTCACCACCTGTCCCAGTGTTCCGTCGGCGTTGATTGGATAAGCCAGCAGCGCATTGGCAGGCTGAACCGGCGTCAGTGTTTTCAGAAAGCCGTTCACAACAACGAACTTGCCGTCGGGGCTGACGCTGACTTCAGTTGGAAGGGCATCTTGCTGGACAACGGGATAGGTTCCAATGGATGTCAGTTTGCCATCCGACCCAACACGATACGCGCCCAGCTCATTCACGCCTTGCTGATGCGTCACGTAAAGCACATTGTTTGCAAGTGCGAGGGACGTCGGTCGGGTGCCGCCTGTCGGCGATACGGCGAGAAGCGTGAGCGTGCCCGACGTCTTGTCGATGGAAAATGTGCTCACGGTATTGTCGCCGGCGTTGGCAACGAAAAGCTGCGAGCCGTCGGTGCTGGTAATGACGCTATGGTTACTCGTCAACGCATCGGGCGCCACGATGTTCCCCATGAAATAGTTGACGCCGTTCGTTCCTTTGCCTCCGGTGAGCACGGCCGGTTGTTTCGCCAATGTGCCATCGGCGTTGCGGATGAAATGCACAACCGCATTCGTGGAATCGTTTGTCTGTGCGAAAAGCTGCGACACGGTAGGCGCGGAATCATTACCGCCGCCGCACGCGGCGACGAGTGTCACAACACCGGTCGCCATTGTCAGTTTCTTGAACACGTGTACCCCTCCGTACCTGGTCAGTTGGATTTGCATCTGTGGTGGATCTGACCTTAGTTCGTCATGTCCGTGAAGCTGGTTACAGTCGCAGCATATTTATTTGGCATCACTCTGATGCGCCGCGCAATTGCTCCCGTGCAACGCTCCTTGAAAAGAATGGAGTCGGTTCGCACGAAAATTTTTCGCGTTGCTGTAACCGTTGACCTCGCCTGATCGAACTAGTAAGTCGCGCCCTTTGACGGACACGGGGCAGCCTGACAATCATTTTACAGATGACTTCCGAAAGCAGAGCGCAAATGGATCTAAACTTCGAATGCACCATGTGCGGCAAATGCTGTCACGATCTTAAGCTGCCGCTAAGTGTCAGCGAGGCGCTGCTCTGGCTTGAACGTGGTGGCGACGTCCAGTTCCTGTGCGAAGCGGTTCCGTGGCACGAGGAACCCGCCGAAGACAACCTGCTCGCGCAACACAAACGCCGCAGGTCGTTTGTGGCATCGAGCGGCGCATTGCCGGCTCGCATAGTGGTTGTCATCGCGGCCGCATTCGAAGGTGCTTGCCCGCATTTGCTGCCGAATCTGAGTTGCGGCGTGTACGAAGAACGGCCGACCGTCTGCCGTATTTATCCGGCCGAGGTGAATCCGTTTATTGAATTGAATACGCAACAGAAGGCTTGTCCGCCGGAAGCGTGGGCGCCGGACAAGCCGATTCTCATGCGCGCGCACAGGATAGTGGATGTGCAGACGGCGGCTCTCATCGACAAATCGCGCATGGCCGATGCCGGCGACACCGGCACGAAGGCGCTTGCCTGCGCGCATCTGGGAATCGATACCGCAGCGCTCGCCAACGAAGGGTTGACGATCTATTCGCCGCCGCGCGCGCAGTCGGTTGCTGCACTGAAGCTTGCGCGGGAGACGGGTGATACAACTGGCTATGTACCCGACTGGAAAGTGGCGTCGAATCGTCAGGAGACGGTGGAGACGCTGACGTCTATCGGAGCGTCAAGCGTGTTTTGCACCTCGCTGAATGCCGAGTCGTTTCAATATCTGGGTTTCTTTGCGGAGTCGGCTTAAGCGCGGGTATCAAGATTTGGCCATAGAGGAAAGGAACAGCTGGAAACCAACGCCCCCAATATGCCGAATCTCCGCTTGCTCGACGAACGCTCCTTGGACAATGGTATTTGGCTGATTTCCTCGAAGAAATGAAGGCCTTAGGTTTCGTGAAAAGCACCATGGACAAGCATGGCGTCAGCGGTTTGCAGGTCGCTTCCCGCTGATCTTTTATATGATCCAGAACGGCTATCCGGATCTACCCTTAGCATCGTCGATCCTCTGGCCGCTCGTTGGTGTAGGGCACTTCCGCCGATTCTCCAATTATACGTGGCCTCCCCGCCTCAAGCCCGATTGCGAGCCGCGAACCGACACGCTCTGCTCCTTTCCCACAATACAAGCTAGGATCCTTGAAAAATAATTTTGTGCCTGTGTAACCATCCGGACCTTCGCGACGAAATAATCGTTGCAAGGCGATTATCGATACAGCCTTGAGCTTATAAACCGCCGGCCTGACCGGTAGTCACTTTACCTAAATGGAGTTCCAAATGAAAAAATTCGCTCTCGCAGCAGTAGCAGCCGGCTTTCTCGTGTGTGGCGGTTCGGCATTTGCCCAAGCAAGCAGCGCGATGTCCAGCGATGCCATGAGTCACGATTCAATGGCCAAGGATTCCACGTCGAAAGATGGCATGAGCCACGATTCAATGAAGAAAGACGAAATGAAGAAGGGCATGAAACACGAGGATAAGATGAAGGACGGCATGGCTCACGACGCTTCGGGCGCAATGGCCAATTAAGTGCACGCTGCTTCAAGCGGCAGCGTGAACGCGTGGGAACGGCCAGACTTCTCCTTGTCGGGCCGTTCCCAGCATGCTCGCTTGCTACTGCGCCTATATTCTACTGATCTAGGGACCTCATGCGCGTATCATTGCTCATATTGAATGCGGGCCTGTCGTGTCCTGCGTTCAAGCGACGGCGAATGCTGCAAGCGCCCGACACGTGCAGTGTCTGCTGCGCGCCCCATCCCTCGAGCGCTCATGGATTTGACACGGCCGGAGCTGACCGCCAGTAGCGGTTGGCACCGACGGACCGAGCATATGGCCCGCACGTCCCAAGTGTTTTCGGGTTGGCAGAAATTGCGTGCGCAGTCGAGCGCATCACTCCCTTCACCGCGGGAGAAACACTGAAATGAAAGCGCCTCTGCGCGGAAAATGCGGTTGCCCACGTTGGCACTTGTAAGGCACGGCTGTAGAGTGATATCAGAGGCGGCGATAAATAGGAGGCGACGCTGCATGATTGATGCATGGTGCAGCGCTGGACCGGTCGAGTCAAATTGGTCAATGGCCGTGCGCAAATCTTAGGCGACCAACCGCCTGAAGTGAAACCGAAATGCGCGATGGCTTCGTTGTACACGCGCAGACTGCGCCATCTCCGAAATGGCGGTGAAGCAGGCTGCATGGGTAGCAAAGAATCTTAAGACTGAAGTTCACGAGGTTCATATGAGCACAACAACCGTTTCTCACCCCGTTCAAACAATCCAGCCAGTCTGGGTGCGCCTCACGCACTGGCTCAACGCGCTGGCAGTCGTACTCATGCTGATGTCCGGATGGCGGATTTATGACGCTTCGCCGGTGATCAAAGGCTTTATGATCCCGACCAAGATCACATTGGGCGGCTGGTTGGGCGGCGCGTTGCAATGGCATTTCGCGGCCATGTGGCTGCTGTTCTTCAACGGCCTTTTTTACCTTGGCATGAACATCGCCACCGGCCGCATCAGGACGAAGTTCTTTCCGCTATCGCCACTCGCAGTATTGCGCGATCTCGGCGAGGCGTTGAAAGGGCATCTGTCGCACGCCGATCCGAGCAAGTACAACGCGGTGCAGAAGTTTGCTTATTTGTTCGTCATGCTCGACATCACCGTGCTGATTTTGTCCGGCCTCGCGATCTGGAAATCCGTGCAGTTTCATGTCCTGCGCGACTTGTTCGGCGGCTACGACTTTGCGCGCGTCGTGCACTTCAGCGCAATGTCTCTTATCGCGGCTTTCATCGTGGTGCACCTAGTGATGGTCACGCTCGTGCCGCGTTCGCTCTTGACCATGATTCGCGGCCGATAATATCCAAATGGAAGCACTCGCATGAACCCGCTCAAACCTGTTAAAAAGCTGCGGCTGGACCTTGATCGCGAGTCGCTGATCATCGACGTGCGTCGCCAGCTCGACATGCCTTCGCGCCGCTTGTTCGGCCAGCGCATCCTGACACTCGGCGGCCTCGCAATGATGACCGGCTGCACGCTCGTCGACGATAAATCCGTCGATAACTTCCTCACGCGCGTATCGCGGATGAACGACACCGTGCAGGGCTGGCTCTTCGATCCCAACCGTCTCGCGCCCACTTACACCGAAGCGCAGATCACGCGTCCGTTTCCGTTCAATGCGTTCTACGACGTCGACCAGGCGCCCGAAGTCAACGGCGACAGCTTCCGCCTAAAAGTGAGCGGCCTGGTTCAGAACAAGAGCGTGTGGACCTTGTCCGACCTGTACGCGCTTCCAAAAGCAGAGCAGATCACGCGGCATATCTGCGTGGAGGGCTGGAGCGCGATCGGGCGATGGGGCGGCACACCGTTCTCCGAATTTCTGAAGCGCGTGGGTGCGGATACATCGGCTAAATATATTGGCTTCAAATGCGCCGACGACTACTACGAAAGCATCGACATGCCGACTGCCCTGCATCCGCAAACGCTGCTGACCTTTACCTATGACGGCCAGCGTCTGCCGGCCAAATACGGTTATCCGATGAAGCTGCGGATGCCTACAAAGCTGGGCTACAAAAACCCGAAGCACATCATGGAGATCTTCGTGACGAACGAGTTTCCGGGCGGCTACTGGGTCGATCAGGGCTATAACTGGTTTGGCGGCTCCTGAGCCGGAGTTTGCGAACAGACGAGTCCACTGGTTGAGATGAGCGAGCTTGTAGCGATCAAGGTCTAACAGACGCCATAGGCTCTTATTTGTTTTGGCGACAACGAGAGCATTGAACATGTCAAGCGAGTGGAAGAGCCGTCTGAAGATCTTTCTGCGCCGGTTCTGCCAGCCGACAAGCGCGTGTATGACGTGTATGCCTGGGAGCTGGGGCAATGCCGTTAGCCTTGCTCATTGGACCATTGCGGTCCACACAGGCTTACTGACCGGCTTGCTGGCCTTACTTCTGACATTTACGCCTGCGAGCAGAATGTTTCGGAATCGATATGGCAACGCGACGATCGTCGGTTTGCTTACGATATTAGGTGACGCCTACTCTCACACGAGCCACTACCATATTGCGTCAGTGGAGCACATCCTGACAGGTATCGTTTCTGGCTTCCTAACTTTGGGCGCGTCTTATCTGTTCGATGATCGAGCACGCCGCCTTCGCTTGGTATGGGTACGCGCATTTGGACGCGCTTAGCCCTTAACCAATCACAACGCCCTCGAGAGTTGAGATCCGTTAAAAAAGTGGACGCTAACATTCCGTAGAATTGAGGATTGGCGGCACTGATGAATCGAACCCCGAAGGCCGAATACACGAAGGAATTTCGTGACAAAGCGGTAAAGCTAGCAATGACTGGCGGCGTAAGCGTTTCCGAAGCGGCGCGTCGATTGTCGATTTCGATGAGGAATTACTGTGAGCGAGCGCATGACAAAACAGCTGGCCATGCAAGCCTTATTTTCGAGCTATCGCATCGCACCGACCGCCACCGGGTCCAATACAATACACGAACCGTGGCAGCCAAATATTGCGCCCACGCGTATAAGAAGCTCCTCAAACAGTTCGACATGCAGGCATCTATAAGCAAACGTGGAAACTGTTTCGACGATGCACCTATCGAATTGTGCTGGGGCTTGCTGAAAAACGAACTTTGCCTATTTCGCAAGTTCGCGACCAAGCCGCCGAAGGAATCGCGGATTAGATTGAGATCTTTTACAACCGGCAGCGCACACAGATCTTCATCATGATGGAAGACTGCATCAGAATGAACGGGCGTCGATAGGTCGGAGGACAAGAGGATCGATCTATACGCCGTCATTTGCCTACAAATCAATGCTAAAGACTGATCTCGACACAGAGAACGGTTCAGGGACAATTCTGATATTGCAGAACCATCTGAGCCTGGTGAATCTTTTTACTTGTGATCCACGGCGCCGTTGTGTGCTGGAACTACCCACGGAGAACTAATCCTGTTCGACTACCTCGCGTCAATATAGCGGCCGTGAGGACCACGCGTCATCCTGCGGCTTGTATCGGTAGGACGAGCCATTCTACGCCAGCCCAGCGCAGGTTCACGTGATGGACGTCACGTCGGGTTCGTCATGCTCGATAACGATGAAAAACGTGGTCTCTTACGTCGGCAATAGTCGAGTGCAACAAATTTACTCGTCAATAATAAGTCTCGTGGTGCGCTTATAAGTTAGATATGCCCACAACCAGTTGAACAGCACAGTCAGGCGATTGCGGCTGCCAGCCAGAAAAACAATGTGTGCCGCGCCCCAGAACCACCAAGCCGGCGCACCCCACAGCCGCACGCGGCCGAAGTCCGCGACCGCTGCCTGTCGGCCGATTGTCGCGAGGCTTCCCGAGTGCCGATACTGGAATGGCGGGGGTGCTGGCCTGCCGCGCAAGCGCAAGCCGATCACGCGGGCGGCATAGCGTCCCTGCTGCTTCGCCGCAGACGCGAGACCGGGAACGGTCGCGCCGTTCCATCCAAGTGACAAGGCCGTGTCGCCGAGCGCAAACACGCCGTCGAGTCCCGCGACAGAAAGATCCGCAGATACTGCCAGCCGCCCCGACGAGTCAGCCTCCTGCCCAAGCCACTGCGCGGCAGCGGAAGCCTCTACGCCGGCCGCCCATAACACCGTACGCGCCGGGATGTGCTCGCCGTGTATGCCTACGCCGTCGGTGTCAACAGAAAGCACTTTGGAGCGCAGCCGGACCTCCACGCCCAGCGATGAGAGCGAGCGCTGCGCCGCGGCCGACGAAGCGGCACTGAACGCGGGCAATATCCGGTCAGCCGACTGCAACAAGATCACGCGAGCGGTCGACGGATCAATGACGCGATACTCGTCGCTCATGCCGTGGTGCGCGAGCTCGCGGATCGCTCCCGCCATCTCGATGCCTGTCGGGCCACCGCCTACGATGACGAACGTCATCCAGGCATTGCGCACGGTGTCATCGACGGCGTTTTCAGCTTCTTCGAAGGCTCGTAACAGGCGGCTGCGAATGGAAACCGCGTCGTCGATAGTTTTTAGCCCGGGCGCGAACTGCGCCCAGGCGTCCTTCCCAAAATAACCATGACGTGCGCCGGTCGCGAGCACGAGATAATCGAACGAAACGCTTCGGCTCGCGGTCAATACCTCGCGTTTGGCGGTATCGACCCCTGTAACTTGCGCGAGCTGCACGCGCACATTGCGTTGCGCGCGAAACAGCTCGCGGATTGGCGTCGCGATATCGGCTGGCGACAGCGCGGCCGTGGCGACCTGATAGAGCAACGGCTGGAACAGATGGTGGTTGCGCTGATCAATAAGCGTGATGCGGCAAGGCAGGCCGCTCAGGCCTCGCACAGTCTCCACGCCACCAAAGCCGCCACCTACGACCACTACGTGCGGCAAGCGGCATTCCGGCTCGCTCTTTCGTCTAGCAACAGACGAAAGAGCGAGGCTAATCAAACGATCGACTGTAAAGAGCCCTCCTCCCGCGACCACGATCAGGAGCACAAGCAGCAGGACCGCGAGCCGATCGTCCATCGACATGGCGACTGCGGCGGTCGATATTTCCAGCGCAAGGATTAGCGCCGACAATCGCGTACATGCGCCAAGCACGAGCAGTAAGGCGACGGTGACCGCCAACCAGGCGGGCTGAACTAGCGTGCCAGCGGGTACGCCCAACATCATGAGGCCGGCGTGTTGTACAACGGGCGAAGATTGGCGGACGATGGCAAGTGCAAGCGCGACTCGAATCGCCAGCAACGCCAGCGGCGTTCCTTTTCGCTTCAGGACGTCGTAAAACCGGTCGCCAGCGCGCATCAGCCGCGATGGGAAAACGCTCATGCCGCGCTTTAAAAGATGATCGAGCGAGAAAACGTCCGGCCCGCTTACGACCAACCAC
The DNA here is from genome assembly GCF_001557535.2 of Burkholderia sp. PAMC 26561. Classification (NCBI taxonomy): domain Bacteria; kingdom Pseudomonadati; phylum Pseudomonadota; class Betaproteobacteria; order Burkholderiales; family Burkholderiaceae; genus Burkholderia; species Burkholderia sp. PAMC 26561. The sequence continues at coordinate 549,983 of NZ_CP014310.1, read as the reverse complement.
ATCAGCAACGCGAGCTTCACGCCGATTGCCCCTGAGATCATCGAGGAGCCTCCCAAAGTCTGCGAAATGAGCATCAGTGCAATGGGTCGCGACAAAAACCCGGCGAACAGCAATAGCGGCACGATCATGTGAAATGCCACGTCGACTGAGGACGGAACATGGAGAACGCTCGGATGAGCGCTTTCAGCCATCGCCATGATTTGGTGGACAGAGAGAATCTGCGCGAACCACGCCCTGGCGATCAACATCAACCAGGGCATGCACAACGCGCGCGTTGCAGCGGTGAGACCGGTTAGGAATTTGAAATTGTCTTGGATCACGACCGCTCGACTCCACTCAGTTAATCAATAATCAGGATTACGAATTAGAAGGAATAGAAATTATTGCGCTCACTTGACCAGCGCGAAGTATTGAACTGGGTTTATATCGATGTTGTCAGCCGGGTCAGCCACATCGGCGAAACAGAAAGAAGCGCCGACTCTATGTTCCGGTCATATCCGAACAGCACGACGAGCCCCAGCGCGACAAATGCCACGCCGAGCGCGATCTTGGAAGCCCTTCCCAATAAACCAAGGGCCCTATGGGATCGGAGCCACGACGTCCGCGATGCAGCGCCAAGCAGCAGCAACGGCGCACCTGCCCCTAGGCCGAACACCATCATCAGCAGAGCGATTTGCCCGAGGTGTCTGCCTTGAGCGGCAAGCGTGGTCGCAGCGCCCAGCGTCGGTCCCACGCAGGGGCTCCACACAAATCCAAGCACCAGCCCGATAGCAAACTGCGACGCAAGACCGTCGCCGCTGAGCGTGTTTAGTACGCCACTGCCCGCGTTGCTTATCTGCGAACCTATTACCGCGAACCAAGCTGACAGACGCGCGGACAACATGATCAGCCCGAAAGCGACCATCAGCGTGGCCGCAGCCCGGCGAATCAACTCCGGGTCAAAGCCGGTACTGGCGCCGAGATTGGCAAGGACCGTACCGACCGCTGCGAACGCCACGCCAAGCCCTGCAGCCAACGCGACAGCACCCAGACGATGCTTCGACAACGCGGACGCGACTAGGATGGGGATCAGCGGCAGCACGCACGGCGACAACACCGATGCCGCCCCGGCCACGAAACTCAGCGCATAGGTGCCAGGGCCGAATTCCATCACAGCCCTGTTTCGAAGGTCTTACGGATGGCCGCTTCACTGGTCTCGCCCGTAGACCGGGTGACCTCGTGACCTCCTTTGAACACAACGAAGGTGGACTGCTGGGTGATTCGCAAGCTCTTCTTCAACGCCGTTTCGGTGTCGTAGTCCGCCTCCAACACGGTCAACGATTTGAATTCAGCATCCGAAGACAGCCGGTCCACGATCGGCTGCTGGATCTTGCAGGTTGGACACCAGGTTGCGTGCAGGTACACCACCGTCGCCTGACCGTTCGCCACCTGTTTATCGAAACGGGCTTTGGTGTAGGGCACCTCCGCTGCAGTAGCTAGGTTCGCCAGCGCGAGGCATACATATCCTACCAACGCGGCCTTTCCCATAGTCGTTTTCATGATTCCTTCCGCACTTTTAAATTATTCAACGAAGCCTGAGAACAAAAATTCGTTGGCGGCTGTGCCCTGGTTACACCTCTTGAGAAATAAATTGCCCAGCTTGCAGCCGGGCGTGCACCGGGCGGTGTTCGCCGTGAATACAGCCAGGTGGACCGATGAACCTCACTGGTCGCGCGATCGTCGATCATTAAAGGAACGCCATGAGAACAAGTCACTGTTGACAATGCTGGCGCGCGGAGACGCGCGGGTGGGTCGGCACTCGGTCGATCATCGGTTTGCGCTAACGATAGCCATCGGACTCGCACGCAGCACAATGCCGTTAATCGTTGTTTATTGCATTCATAGTGACATGCCCATCTTGTGAAACGTCCTATCTTCTGGATAAAGGTAATATTTCCACTTTCGATGGTCAGTCGGCGCTGCTGCTCATGTTGCAACTGCGCGTCCTGGCGCCCGCACGAAAATGGCATGGGTTCCTCTTATTTCTTCCATTGCGCTGGTCTGGCTAATCGCCATATTCATTACAAATCGAGGCGCCGTTAGAGCTTCACTTGACATCGATACTCGGCGCGACTTGACGTACCTGCATGCTGAGCATCACTGCATTGTCCGTTCCGCCCTTCGTCGCCATGTTTTGGGCAATGGAAGATATGGTCACAACTCGCCCCATACGGGAAGGTGTCGCGATCGGGCTTTTGAGCGGGGTGCAGGCCGCCGTAATTTACTCGTTCTATTGCGTTGAAATGGCCTTGCTGTCCTGGGCCGTTTGGTACGTTCATGAAATCCCGTTCCCGGCCGTCCCGGGAATCCTGCTCGGCCGCAGAGTCTCAGTTTGGTAAGCCAAATCGCCTCCACCGATCAGTGAGCCTATCCAAGGAGGATCAGTGAAAATATGAAGTCGGATCACCGCGGCCAAGAGGCTATTAGCAATAGACACTTACCAACCCAAAGAAAAATACAAATCGAAAAACATTCAATTTTCGACTTCCCAGCAGCGAGCAAAAATTGTCAGTAGTTGCCGCGAGATTGCTGAAAAGGGATATCCGCGGCGAAGTCGTGGCTACTATGCTTGTCGTCAGACTTATCTGCCCGCGCCTATGCGCTCGCTCCTACTTCACACCAGCGGTCGTTCACGAGCCGGGTTTTCCCGCAGAAACCTCTTCTGACCCAGCAGCGTCGAGCGCGCGTATGACTGCTGCCGTTCCGAGAGTCTCCGGCAACAGCTTACCAGCGGGCATTCGCGGGCCATACACGACATCGAGCGGAATCCCAAAACGACCAAAGTGCTGAATGTATGCGGCTATTGTGGGATCCGGACGACTCCAGTCGGCTCTCATCCGCACGGTATCGCTCTGAGCCAGGCGCCGCTGTACTTTTCCAGTCTGCAAGACCGTCAGCTCGTTCACCTTGCAAGTGAGGCACCAACTCGCGCTTACGTCGACGAACACCGTTTTGCCGTCCGCGACAAGCGCCTCGATGGCCACTGGATCGAAAGACTGCCAGCCATCGGCTCCCTTGATAGCCGGAACGCCCACCGTCGAGGCAAAAGTGGCCGCTACGGCAATGGTCAACGAAGCGAGTCCGACCGTAGAGATTCCGGACCACCGGAACCCGATACTCGCATGGCGATAGGTCACCAGCGCGCGAAATGCAAGCGTGCACACAAGCAATGCAGCGACAGCGCTCGTGACAGCGGGACCCGCGACTTGCCACAGCGTGAAGAGAAGCCATAGTGCCGTTCCGAGCAATAGGAGGCCGAGACCTTGGCGCAAGCGCACCATCCAGGCGCCCGGGTGCGGCAACCAGGCGACCAGGGCAGGCATTGCGGCTACGGCAAGAAACGGCAACGCCATCCCCACTCCAAGGCTTGCGAACACTACGAGGATCTCGGCGGGATTCCGGGCGAGCGCGAAACCCACCGCTGTGCCAACAAACGGTGCCGAACAAGGCGTGGCAAGCAAGGTCGCCAAGGCACCGCCGAGGAACGCTTCGGCGAGCGGTCCTCGCGCCGATGCGCCAAACGCGCCGGCAAATATCTGCGGAAGCTGAATGGGCAGCCATTCGAAAAAGCTCGCGGCAAAGAGCGTAATAACAACAGCCATTGAAGCAAGGAACCAAGGTTGCTGGAACTGGATCCCCCAACCGAGCGATGTTCCCGACAGCTTCAGCACTGAAAGCACGGTCGCGAGCAACAGGAACGACGACACGATGCCCAAAGCGGTCGCGAGGGCGCCTCGCCGGGCGGCTCGGCGCTCTTCGCCTGCGTATCGGGCCAGGGCAAAGAGCTTGATCGACAGAATCGGCAGCACGCACGGCATGAGGTTCAGGATCAGCCCCCCAAGCAACGCTGTAGCGATGATGACAAGGATGCTGCTATCGGCGTGGGCTGAGGATGCCACCCCGGATTCGGGGCCCGCGAATTCCACCGCGCGCGCGCCGTCTACAACGGTCAGCACAAGCGACTTTCTATTGGTTGACGAGCTTCCGGACGGAATTGAGGCGACCAGCGTGGCAATCCGACCGCCGTCCGATAGTCGAACGTGAGGAGCGGCCGGAAGTCCCTCGCCGGCTCCCTCTATGAACAGGTCAGGCGATCTTAACGGCTCTGACGTGCTTCGCAGCGTGATAAGAAGCCGCTTACGCGCGCCCGTCCCCTCGGTTTCGCTGCGGGTGACCTGGATGCCGGAGTTCGCGAGTGGGCTGGGTACGGTCGCTTTCGCAGCGGCGATTGCAGCCGCTTGGGGCGAGGCTTCCCCGGAACCGGTTGGCAGATCCAGAGATAGATCGGCGTGCTTGGGAACACAGATATTCGCGCAAGCGGCGTAGTCGATCGACACAGCAATACGCGCTTTCGCGTGCTGATCGATAAGCTTGAGCCCGACGGGAAGAATGAAACGCCCTTGATAAACGCTGTTTTGCAGACCCGAGACAACTAGACGGGAAGGCGCCGGCCAGGACACTGAAGGGTCGCGTACATTCATCGATTTCGACCAATCGAATATGGGCGCGATCCCCGCGTCGCCCGGCGTACGCCAGTATCCGTGCCACCCCGGAGGATATCGAAACTCGAGCCCGGCTTCGATCGGATTGCCATTGACGCTTTCCGCCGCCGTCACCAGTCGTACCTCCCCTCGCTGGTCCCCGACCCAGTCGGACGCCGCCGCGTTGGCCTGCGTTGCAGTAGCAGCGAGGTAAGCCGCGCTGATGAAAAGCGCTCGCAAGACTGCGACGAAGGTCATGGCTGATCCGTAGGAAAGGTGATACCGAAGGTTGGGAATTACGTCACTTTTCGCCAGGCGCTTCAGGAAGGCGTACCGACTCGTGCCGCGCCGACGATACTGCCATCGGGTGCCTCGAGAATCACTGCTGCCTTCTCGCCGGCCGGTATCGCCGCGTTGAGCGAGAGCGGAGCGCCGGTCCAAAGACCTACAGTCTGGATCGAGCGGACGATGTTCGACTCCGTGAGCACACGGCCATTGTTTTCGCCGCGACCAACCGGAGTGGAATGCTCGGCGTCGTAGCCCACCAGCATGACGCGCGCATGGCCGCTACCGGCGCCCACATTGATCGAGATACCCGTGCCGGCCGGCGTCGCGCTTACCGCAGCACTCGTCCCACCCACTTGCTTTGCGGCAGCGATGGCGGCTTCTGCCGAACTACGGTCGGAACCAACCAACCCGCGTCGACCGTCGACGACCATTTCGGGCGTGTACGATCCGTCGCCAAACCGGGCAGCGTATGTCGCTTGCCGTTGCGTAGCGGCATCGAAAGAGAAAGGGTCTTTCCAGCCGAGGTTGTTCCAGTACGTTACATGGAAAGCCAAAGGCAAGACGTCGGGACGATTGTGGGAAAGATCGCTAAGATAGGCGTCCGCTGGCGGGCAAGACGAGCAGCCTTGCGACGTGAACAACTCCACGACGACTAGCGGATCGGCCGCGGCTGCCTGCGCAGCGACAGGCAGTGCGACGATTAGGGCAGCGGTAGCAAGAAAGCGGTGGAACATGGTGGCACTCCGGATGTGGACGTTGTACTAGTAGTTCGCAATTGCGTCGAAGAAAGTTACAGCGACGGGCAACGCGGACAAATTTTTTCCTCTTTTGAATTTGGCGTGGGATGTGCCAAGAACGCGAGCTTCAACTGACCGATGTTTGCGGTGCTTTACCAAAGATGAAGAAGGCCCTTCGGAGTCGGCTTGCAGGAGCAGGATCCAAACCGCCACAAGCTGCGTGGGTAAAGAGCCCTCGTGGTGAGCGTCGTTGGAAAAGGCAGGGATCTACTCTGTCAGGGAGGAATCAAAGAGACGAACGTAAGTGAACCGCTGATAACGTGTTGATAATTTCACGAACTGATGTCAAAACCGGAGAACTAACTTGCTCCGGGACAAGATCGGGCGATGCCTGCTGACGGCCCAATCGGCATCCGGCACAAAGGCGGCGTGACTTTGATTCAGGCTTTGGTAAGGAACTTGGGAACCTGTCGTCCCGATGGGAAGGAAGAAATCCAAGCGGAAGGTCTCCGCAAGTATGAGAGTACTTATGCGGGGCACGGGGGCGGAGACGCCCGTAGTAGGGTTGAAGGTCCTGTAAGGGGACTGGACCGAAGGGGCATCATCGTCCGGCGTTATCACGTCGGCAACTTGAAAGAGGAGGACCGGGGTGAATAATGCAAAGCCGTTTTGTATTACCAAGCGAGAGGTGTGGGAGGAGTGTAAGCAAGCGAAGGCCAACCGCGGGGCGGCGGGTGTGGTCAAGCAGTCGATGACGGAATTCGAGGCGGATCTGCAGAACAATCAGTATCAAATCGGGAATCGGATGTCGTCTGGCAGCTACCTTCCGCCGCCGGTCTTGCGGGTTGACAGACCAAAAAGGATGGGAGTGCTGGTACGAGACCGTTGGGAATATCAACGATTTCAGATCGCATCGCCCAGACGGTGGTCAAGCGATCTCTGGAAGCACGTGCGGAGCCGGTGTTCGACAATGATTCATACGGGTATCGTCCTTATCGTCCTGGACGGTCGGCGCATCAGGCACTGGAGGTGGCCCGGCAGCGATGCTGGAACCGTGACTGGGTGCTGGACCTCGACATCAAGAATTTGTTTGACAGTATTGATCGGGGACTCATGATGCGAGCGGTGCGCTGCCATACGGGCTGTGCGTGGCAGCTATACGTCATTTTCGAAGACAGCGTCGCTCCCGATCCCGAGCTTACGGGCATTGTTGTCCGGCTTCGCGCGAGCCGGCGATAACTGGCACTGTTCCATCACTAGACGTTGATGGAAGATGGCAGTATTAGACGATGGCCCGGCAGATACGACGGGCAATGTCTCAACATATGAACGCTGATTAGCGACGACGCGGCTGCACCGCGTCATCGCTGGAACGCTGTGTACTTCATGCGCCGGAAAGTAACGCTCCCGCGCCGGGAACGATTGGCTCGAGCTTAAGATGATCGAGCATGCGCCGGGTGGTACATACCGAAGTCGAGACGGTCCGGATACCCAGCATGTCTTCAATGCGTTGGATCGCCGGCAAGGAGGGCATCTGCACGCATGCGGACGCCACGACCACATCCGCGCCGTCCGTGTTCAGTCGCCGAACGTCGTCGACCAACTGCATCGGGTCGCGTAGACCGACTTCGAGGTTGTCGGGAATCTCGAAGCAGATGGAATCGATCACCTCGATCCCTTCGTTTTCGATATAGGCAACGACAAGGTCGGTCAAGGGGCGCATGTATGGCGCCATGAGTGAAATCCGACGAGCGCCCAGGATCTTCAGACCTTCTACCAAAGCTCCCGCGGAGGTCATGACTGGCGCCGCGCAATGATTGGCACGAACAAACTCCAACAGTTCGCGTTCAGTTTCTCGATGATATCCGGGCCCCATCGCCATAATCGCGACCAGGCACGCCGTGCTCATGACATCAACACGAGCGTCGGCAAGTTCCGCCGCGCAGCGCAAGCCCTCCTTGTTCATCGCTACCAATTCTTCCTTCGTGACCTTGTGCATTCTCATCCGACTCGAATGAAACGTGAACCGCTCGGGGCGGATCGCTTCGCGTGCCCGCAACATGGCGGGGATTTCGGTTTCCATGGTCGTATTCGAGCTTGGAACGATCTGTCCAATACGAAAATTCTGAGGCATTTTCATCTCCAAAAAAAAGTTAGATAGCCAAAGCGCTTAACAAGATGTTCATGACATCCTGATCCGCGTAAAAGTTGACCGTGCAAAACTCGACCCGGCATAGGGTGCGGCAATATCGTCTCAGTTGACTTCAGACTCAATTGGAAAGGTCACAGCCTTGCGAAGGCTTCCCGCTGGCCTCTCCTCCGGCGCTCGTCCCGTCACACCTGGTCTCGGCGTGGCGACGTAAGTCGTTGTGCGTTGCTTGCATACGCTTTCCAGAACACCAACTGGAAGATCGCCGATTTAGTCCGGCATGCCTGCGCCACGCGTCTCAGGCAAGAACCACGGCAGCACGATACCGAGCAGATACACAGAGCCGAGCGCCAACGCCGCATGCGCCACACCGCCGAACGATTCAATCATGCTGCCTGCGATGATCGGAAAGACCCACGCGATCAGGCGCGCCGCATTGAACACAAAGCTGATCGCAGTGGAACGCACGCTGCTGGCAAAGAGTTCACATGGGTAGATCGCCATCCAGACATAGGCACAGCCCAGGGTGAAAAAGCCATTGATCGGCGCCACGATCATCATTGCTTCGACGGTCGTCGTCAGCTTGTACGTGATAAACGTTGTTACCAGCGCACCGACGAAAGTGAGTGAGATGAAGGCTCGCCTGCCGATTGCATCCACCACAAAGCCGGCGATTGTGTAGGCCACAATCGCGCCAGCTGTGTATGCGATCGATATTTTCGAGCCCCACGACAAGGCGTCGGGGACACCTTCGGCCTTAGCGAGCAACACGGTGTAGGTCGGCAACCAGCTGGAAATGGCCCACCAGCCTACGGTCGTGACGATCGATAGCACCAGCAGAAGCAGCGTGCGGCGAAGCGCTTCCGGTTCACTGAACAGTTGCGTCAGCGTGAAGGGGCGTTTCCCGGATACAGCCGCGTCGCCCGCAACCGGCTGGCCGCTCGTCGCGCTCCAGCGTTTCTCGCGCACCGCGCGTTGCTATTTTTCCGACTCGCTGACGCCGCGGCGGATATACAACACAAAGATCGCCGGGACTGCGCCAAGCACGAACATCAGCCGCCAGGTTTCGGCGCCGAGTGGATGCGTCGACGAAAGCGTGTACCACACGACCGCCGCGATCAGCGTACCCCAGCCGAAGCCCGATTGCAGAAAGCCCGCCCCTTTCGCACGAGCCCGCTCCGGCCAGGTTTCCGACAGCAGCGCGACGCCCGTGCTCCATTCGCTGCCCATTGCGAGGCCAGTCAGGAAACGCAGCCCGCACAACACCCAGAAGGTTTGCGAGAACGCGGTCAAACCCGAAAATACCGCATAGAGAAATACGGACCAGAGCATCATTCGCTTGCGTCCGACATAGTCCGCGAGAATTCCGCCGATCAGACCGCCCACACCCCAGCCAAGCAACGTGATGCCGATTACCAGACCCGCGTAAGTCGTCGGGGACGCGGCTTGCGCCGGCGACAGCACCGAATGCAGCATCGGCCCAAGGACAACGACGAGTGCCAACGCCTCGTAGCCGTCGAAGATCCAGCCGAGAAAGCTAGCCTTTAGCACACGCCAGTGCATCGCCGTGAGACCCTCGTACCAGCGAGTTCGTGAGCTCAAAGAAACTTGTTTGTGTTCCATCTTTTGTCTCCTTCATATTTTCAACAGAGTTTTCATGCGTTCCGGCCGTACACCGGCTTGTGCTTCTAAAAAGGCTAGTGTTCCGGCGCTCAGGACAACCTCGCCTGCTCGACGAGATAAAATGGCGATGCACGCTGCCTGGCCTCCCGCCTTGATCGATGGTCCTGCGCGGATCGAACTCTCTGGCACATAGGATGCCGGTCGCCGGGCGTATAGAAAACTTCTTAATGTTCAATACAGGCATCGCGAAACGCGATGGGTGCAAACCGACCGGATATCCAACCCGAAGGAGCAAGGATGCGTGTTTCAGCAGATCGGCCGTTGCGACTTGATATGGAGTCCCTGCGCATTTTCGTGGCTGTCATCGAGGAGGGCAGCATTGCTGCGGCGGCAGCCCGCATGCACATCGTGGCATCGGCCGTAAGTAAGCGTGTATCAGATCTCGAAGACGACACCGGAACACCATTGTTATATCGGCACAGCCGCGGTGTTCAGGCTACCCCGCGGGCGAGGCGCTCTATCATCATGCGAAGCGGCTGGGAGAGCACTTGCAGCAGATTTCGGACGAACTGTCTGAATATTCGGAGTTTTGCGTCGTGGAGCTTGACGAACCGTGGTCGCTGCGGCCGCTGTCCATAATCGCCCGCAATTTTGACACGCTGCCGCTTCCTGCGCGCATGCTGGTCGACCACCTCGACAAGCACCGAAGCGAGGTGTCGTGAGGACTGTTGCAAGTCCATGGCGAGTCGCACAGCGCCGCGAACTGCGGCTGCCCTCTTGGCGAGTTGGGCCGTGGTGATCACACTCCACGAGGCTCAGTCAACCGCCGCCCAACTTTCCTCCAACACTGCGCGCGGTCCGATAGCTCACCTACCGCGCCACCGCGTTTCGCAATTGGTGGCATCGATACTTATTGATTTACGTCGTGGGCCGGTTTTTATATACGGTACTAACTTTTTCAATTCCTGGAATGGCGCAACATGGACCCCAAACTCCCTATCAAGGTAGCAATCCCCGACGACTATCAGAACGTCGCGCTGAGCGTGGCAGACAGGGCGCCTCTTGAGAACCTGTCGGACGTGACGGTGTTCAACGACCACGTCGCTGATATCGGGAATCTTATTTAACGCCTGCAGCCGTTCGACATTGTATGCGTGATGCGAGAACGCACACCGCTGTCCCGCGTGGTCATCGAAAGCTGCCCGAACCCGAAGTTGATCGCCTCGACCGGCGCAGGGAATGCATCGATCGATCGGGATGCGGCTGCGGCTGCGGAACGCGGCATCGAAATTCGTCATTATGCAGCCCGGGTTGTGCCGATCCACGGGCTAGACCTAGCTTAGAGTCTCGCAACGAAACGCGGTAAATTCCCTTGCGTTGCGTACGCCGCTACACCGCGTTGACTCTCGTTATCGGCGTTTCGCCCGAAGGTTGATCTAGAAGGCAAAGGCGAGATTCCAGCTTCCCCACAAGTACCGGCAATGCCGACAGCGTCTCGGCCGCCCCAAAGATGTAGTAGTCGGGTCGAACCACGATCGCCTTGACACCATGTTCGTCAAAGAAGCGCCGGTACTTTCCGCTCACGTCTAATAGGATTCTGCCTGCCACCGTCTTTCGAGGGTCGGCGGTAATGCCGATCGTCTGGGCACCGATGCGCTTCAGCGCTAATAGCGAACCAACGTCCAAATGCTGTTCTGGATCGCCGTCGAGAACGATGATGTGAAAGCCGTTTGGCAATGCATCGTCGTACCGCAATTGCTCGCCGTCGTTGCTGACCTGTCCATGCACGCTCAGGAGGCCGGCTGCGCCGTGGGCTGCGTAGCGTTCTTCGCCGCAAATGAGACCATCGGTCAGGCCTGGGAAGGGAGGCAGAGGGGGTACCTGACCGGACAAATAGGCTTCATCGCGCAGCGCAGCTTCCTGTTGATTAGAGATGCAGACAACCTGCCCCATGGCGATAGACGCATCGATGACCGCGCGCACTTGCGGGCGACGCTCTGGCGTGTAACCTTCGAGCAGCTCTGATGAAGATATGCCCTTCAATATTAGATCGAACCGCCATGCGAGATTCCACGCGTCCCGAATTCCAGAGCACATGCCTTGCCCCATGAACGGCGGCATCTGGTGCGCGGCGTCGCCTGCGAGCACCACCCGGCCGCTGTGCCAGTTCTCGGCAATCAGCGAGCGGAATTTATAGACCGCATAGCGCACCAAGGTCGCATCCTGCGGTGTCACCCATGGGGCGAGCAAGTCCCAGACCTTTTCCGGCTTTTGCAGGTCCTCCACCGACTCGTGCGGCAGGCGCATGAACTCCCATCGCCTGTAACCGGGGCCGCCCGGCACCATCGTCGTCGGACGCGCCGGATTGCACCACTGGCCGATATCCGGTACGTCAAGCTTGACGCCCTCGTTGGGCTTCAGGTCAATGACAAGCCAATCTTCCTGAAAGCCCAAATCTTCAAAGGCGATGCCCTCGGATTTGCGCACGAAACTGTTCGCACCATCGGCTCCCACCACATATCGGGCTCGAACCGTTTGAGTCTCACCGGTCGGAACCCATACGTTGCCGTCCATCTTCCCTTTGCGCAGCGTCAACTCGCAGCAATCGGGGAACTGGCGGAGTTCAGTCGCTTCCCAGCCCTGCTGAACAGAAACGCCGGCCAAAGATTTGGCTTTTTCATCCAGCAGTGCCTCAAGCGAAGGCTGATTAAAAAGATAGCCGACCGGACCATCGCTGATCGATTCGGCCGACCAGTCGATTTCAACTAGCGTTTTCCAGTCGGCGTTGAACCACTGATAGGTTGACGACGGCTGCGAGATTCGCTCGACTTCCTTGCCAATGCCCATTGCCTGGAAGATCCGACGGATCTCATGGTCATGAAATACGGCACGCGGCAGTGGATACAGAGATGGCCAGCGATCGAACGCCGCGACGTTGTACCCGCGTTCGCCGAGTAAGATGGCCAGCGATTGTCCGACGGGGCCGTATCCCACGATCGCAACGTCAAGAATGTTTTGGTCAGCCATTTGAGTTCACCTGCTGGAATAAATCGAGTTATGCCCCTGGCACCAGTTGGTCTGGCTGCCATTCATAAGCATGCTGGAAACGACCGCTAGCCTTCGGGAATGACGCCGGCTACGTCAGCCGGCGCCTCCGTGTTGTGGACAAAGTTCTTCGGAACAGCAGGGCCCCACAGGTAAAGCGAATCTTCGGGGGGAAAGTCGCCAGCGGGCCATGCGCGGCCTGCGGAGATGAAATCAATGTCCGCGGAGTACTCGCAAAATGAGCCCCATGGGTCTTCGACATAGTGAAAGTAGTTAGAACCCAGCACGTGTCGTCCGGTCCCCCATCCCTTGTCGTAGCCGACCGCTGCCATTTGCGATGCACCTTCGCCAACCAGGTTGACGTTATCGACATCCCAGGCTGAGTGATGAAACCCGCGCGCCGTACTTTTCGCAAATGCGACGAGATGATGATCACTGCCATGTGGCGCATGGGTGAAAGCGATAATGTCCAGCGATTTGTCCGAGAGCCGCAGGCCAAGCGCTTTGCCGTAAAAGTCGAGCGCGCGCAGGACGTCTGGAGTGAACAAAAGAACGTGAGAAAGACGTCGCGGTCGAACGATCTTCGAGGCCGAGCGCGTATGTGAGCCGCGCTCATCGGCTGCACTGCCTGCGACGACACATGCCGTCTTGACTGATGGGCTAGTCTTTGGGCCCACTTTGACCTGAATGAGGTTGCCATCGGGATCGTGAAACCAGAAACCGGAGCGGTCGCACGCGCGATCGCCATCAATGGTCGCCCCCGCGGCCATCGCTTGGGCCTTGATGGCGCCTAAGTCTGCTTCAAAGCAGTTGAAACTCAGATAGGCCAGCGACTTACTGGAGGACGGAAGGATGCGCGCCCACCGATGATCGTCGGCCGCGCGAAGCTCCAGCTCACGCGAATCGGTGTCCATCGATGTGACCTTGAAGCCAAAGGCGCGAAAGAAGCGCTCTGCTTCACTTACCGAAGGAACGTTAAGCGCAAAGTGGTCGATCGAATGCACACTTGCGCCGGAACTAACGGCTTGGGGCTCTGCCATGGCTGTCTCCATCATTTGTTTGCCGGGGCCGGCTCTTCGGTCGGCTTCGAATGGGTGCTTCGTTTTTTGTTGCCGTTTAGCTCGCGGCTTCGTCGGCAATGACGTTCCTGAGGGTGCCGATTTTCTCGACGGTCACCTCGCACACATCCCCCGCTTTCATCAGCAGTTTCGGATTGCGCGCCCAGCCGATGCCCGACGGCGTACCCGAGACGATGACATCGCCTGGTTCGAGCGTCATCGCTTCGCTTATGATGCTGATGAGACTCGCGACGTCGAAAACCATCTCGTCCGTATTGGCCGACTGAACAACTTCACCGTTTAGCCGCGTTTCAAGAAGCAGCCCCTTGGCGCCTGCGGGCAGTTCGTCTGCCGTCACCAGGTCTGGCCCAAACGCTCCCGTGCCGTCAAAGTTCTTTCCAACCGTCCACTGCGGCGTTTTGAACTGGTATTCGCGCACTGACCCATCGTTGAACAGCGCATAGCCGGCGACGTGGGAAAGCGCATCATCTTTCGTGATGTGACGCCCACTCTTTCCAAGCACGACAGCGATTTCGCCTTCGAAGTCCAGCCCCGCGCAATCGACGACGCGTGGGCGAACCATCGCTTGGTCGTGGGCGATCAGGCTCGTATGCACGCGAAAAAACAGCGTCGGATAGTCGGGCTGCTCGTACTTGCTCTCAGACGTGTGGTCCGCGAAGTTCAGTCCGACACAGATGATTTTCGGCGGCCTCTGGAGCGGAGGCAAAAACTTAAGATCCCGCGCTGAGACTTTCTCTTGCCCGATATTGCTTTCGGCGTACTCGCAGAGATCAACACCGCGTCCGAGTAACGATTCAAGCGATTCGGTGCCCACAATTCGCACGTGCTCACCCTCACGAACGCCGAGTACGGCTTTACCGTCCCGCTCAAAACTTACGAACCGCATTTCTGCCTCCTGTAGATTTGCCAGCGTTCCGAGCGAACGCTTGACCGATTTGACATATCTGTCAAAACATATTTTAGTTGAATTGACTTTTCCGTCAACTAGAATATGCCTAGGACAAACCCGGTACCCGCACCCTGATAAAATGCAAGCGAATTAATGGGAAAAACCATGCACGAGTCACAAGCGGCGGAAACGTATCAGACCCGCGTCGGCGCGCTACGGCGCGAGAAAACGCGTAACCGACTCATCGAAAGCGCGCTGGGGGTGTTCGCGGAGAAGGGCCCCGATGCTCCGTTGATTGACGACTTTATATCTGCGGCCGGCGTCGCGCGTGGCACCTTTTATAACTACTTTCGCACCACTGCCGAGCTTTTGGCTGCGGTGGCCGGCGAAAGCAGTGACGAGGTGCTTGGCGTCATTGATCCGCTGGTGCGCGAAATAGAGGACCCCGCACAGCGGGTAATTGCGGGCTCTTGTCTGTATATGCAGATGGCGAGCCGCTATCCTTTGTGGGGGGCGTTCATTACGCGAGTCGGCACGAAGCGTGGGTCCAGAGGCCGGCTGCTTGACGAGTATCTGACACGGGACCTGCAGTTGGCAATCAGCACCGGAAGATTCCACCCGATTGATGTCGTAGTGGCACGGGATATTGTTTTAGGCTCGATTATGTACGGTATCGAAACCCTCCTTTCAGGTAGCGCGCCGGTCGACTACGCGCAGCAGTCGATGTACGCGCTGCTTCAGGCCTTCGGTATCAATGCGCGAGAGGCGCGCACGCTTGCCTATGCGTCGATCGTTGACTGTCCAGACCCGCGCGGCGTCATATTCGAACGCGTTGATGAACTGCGTGAAGCGAGCAAAGCCATTGCTCCGGAGACTCATGCCGTGTCACTTTAATCCGACCGTGCGCAAACTTGATGTACATCTTCGAGGCTCGACATGGACGTTCGCTCTACGTTACGGAATTCGACGAATAGGCCGAAATCATCCGCTTCGAGGTTAGTTATTGCGTCCTGATAGTCAGCGAATACTATGCTATGAGCTCTTCAAGGAACACATCCGCAACATAACGAACCGTGCCTTCGACAATCGGTAGACCGCAAAAGTCAAACGCATGCGGCGAATCTTTGTTCGTTCGCTCCAGTAGCAGCGTTGGGAGCGCTAGGTCTTCTGTTTCGAATCGGCACCTGCTTTCGATTGTGGCTCGGTGCAAAAGCGACGCCCAAGATAACGCAGAGGTTACGTTTCGGCGCGAGGATGTCCCGTCGCGCCAAACCGCACAATGCTATGGCGCTGAAATGCTTCGAGGTGCTGCGGCTTTATGCTCTTGCACTTTTCGTTCGGCGTCTTGCACGTTGTTAGGGTAGTCCTGCTGTTCGCCTCCAGGCTGATAGCCTTTCTTTTCAAGCGCTCCAAGTTCGGCGTTTTTTTTGATCCTTGCCTCTTTACGGTCAGCCTTGCGTTGCGCTTTCTGCATCTGTTTGGTAGTGGCCTCGGACACTGCGGTAGAGGACTGAGCAATTGCAGCGGGAACTGATGCTGCCAACACTACCGTCCCAATCAAAACTTTTGCAAAATGACGGCTAAGTAAGGTCATGTCTTGTCTCTCCAATAAATCGTTCAGGTGATCGCTGCGGGTATATCACTGGGAGTGCCTTAGAAAAGCGACGACCAGCGAAAACGCGGTATGCCCGTTATCGATGGCATTGACGCCCTGCACGGCGCTCGTCAATAGTCAATTCGACCGTCGCTGCTCACCTCGACAATCATTCGCAGTTACTCGATCCCCAGCTTCTGACTTATGGGGTTTTAACCGCATCAAGCATCTGGCTCAAAGCCGATTAACGGAGACGAAAAGTTGACCGTGCGCTTCACAACACTGCGCTTCTATCACTGAACGGTCGTCTAGGCAGCGCTCTCGGTCTCGGACGCTTGGTTGGTAGACGAACAGTCATGCGCACCGCGACATCGTTCGCAATGCGCTGATCGTTATGGCTAGAAATGAAATCCCAAACTCCCGTTGTTTCTAAAGCTATTGAGGAATTGAAAACGTGCTGTGGACACTTCCGGCTGTGCCTGGACCGGTGTCGCAAGGCCCATAACCAAACCACCCGGCCCGGTGTAGGCCGGCCAGTTCGGCAATCCGCTGCCGTTTGGATTGCCCGTCTTCGCAAAATTGGTCCAGTAAGACGACATTGCGTCGGCTACCGCCAGATCACTTGCATTCACTGCACCGTGCCCATTAGGAACAAGATCCTGAAAAACGTAAGGGACCTCTGATACGTGAATAGGCAGCGGGTTATACGGCGACGTTTGGCTAAAATAGTAGGAATATACCGGGGACTGTCCCGCCGTTCTTTGTAAGTTTGCCATTTCCCACGTCTGGGAGGCAATGATGAGATCTCCCGCTAGAGTCACCTCGGACTGCTGGGCCTGCGCGTTCGTGCTGGCAGGGTAAAATTGCAGAAACGTGGTGATGTTGTTCGTACCGAAGGCTGAGGTTGCCGCGGCCGTGAAATTCGCGGCGCTGTCGCTCGGTATGCCGGCGGTAGCAGCGAAGATCACGCCCTCGTCGGCATTTTGACCTTCGAGTAACGGGACATGCTGCTGCTGACCTGCGGCAAACCGAGAATAGGGATCGGCGGGCAAGACATAACCGTCAACGCTCGGGCTGTAAGCGGCCTCCGTCGGATCTGCCATTAACTGCGCTGCAGGGATGGCGCGAAGGTCGGCAATTGTCTTCGCGCCTAATGCTGCGCCCAAGTGCGTGCCGATTTGCGAGGCGGCGACATGAGATGCCATCACGCCTTTCGGACTTTCCCAAAACGCGCCGCTCTCGGCAATTGCCTTCTGAAAAGTGCCTGTCGTCAGTGGAGATGCCAGCAGAATACCCACTGCATGGGCGCCAGCCGATTCCCCGAATACGGTGATGTTGGAAGGATCCCCTCCAAATGCAGCGGCGTTAGCCTTAACCCATTGAAGCGCGGCGATTTGATCAAGCACACCATACATCCCGGACGACTTGCCCCCTGATTCAGCATCCAAATCTGGTCGTGTCAGGAAACCAAAGACGCCTAGGCGGTAGTTGACCGATACAACAACAACGCCTTTTTTCGCGAGGTTGCCGCCTTCCCAGCGTGGATCTCCAGATGTGCCGAACTGGAATCCGCCACCATGAAGCCACACCATGACCGGGCGTTTATCGGTGGTTGACTTCGCGCCCGTCCAGACATTCAATGACAAACAGTCTTCGTTTGCCTGACTGTTGTCCACAGGGCCGAATGCGGTTCCCTGCCAGCACGTGGGCCCGTATTGAGTCGCCTGCTTGTTGCCCGTCCAATGCGCGACCGGCTGCGGCGCTTGCCATCGCAACGCTCCGACCGGTGCCGCTGCATAAGGGACACCCTTGAAGCTAATAATTCCTGAGGCATCTGCTGGATTACCTACCAAGACGCCGGCGTCAACCATTGTCTGGTTTTGTGCCAAGTTCGTCGAAGGCTGGTTCCCTCCGTCGGAGCTGCCGCAGGCGCTCAAGAGTATGCTGGCGCAGCCTAATGCTGCCCCACAGCAGACGTTTTTACTGTGAATACGGAACATTGCTTGTCTCCACCGCTTAGTTATACGACTGGCCAAAGCCTACGGGAAGTGCTTTGCCGTCCGTAGGCTCTTTTTAGTGTATGGGTCAATTCTTTATGAAGCTTGAGCCATACTGCTTCGTTTACCTTCGATTTGAATTCGCGCAGTTCTATGCAACGAAGCCAATCCCACGTCATTCAAAGCAGCGCATTAAAAGGTGTGGCGAATGCCGACCATCACGCCCAGTTGGCCAATGCCGGCGGCCGGTGTTGTTCCCGCCCCGCCCTGGCTAAGCGTGTATTTTGCTTTTGCACTATTGAACAAGTAACCACTTTGCAGATAAACGCCGGTCCGCTTAGATAACAGGTAAGTTCCTCGAAGCGCGGTCAACGTTGCGCGGGTGTCTTGTTGTTTATCGACCATGCGGTACACCCCGCCGTCTAAGATCACCGAGGGCGTCACAAGATAAATTCCAGTAAGATAGAAAAGATTAGTGCGCACGTCAGGAATCGAGGGCAGCACCGTTTCCACACGACGGCCGAGCCACCCTCCGCCGATCTTTAACGGTCCGACTTTAGCGTAGCCGTTAAGCTGCATCCGCACATCCTTGTCCCCGGACTGGGTCAGCGCAAAGGGCGCCACGCCGTTGAATATGTTGGCGGCAGCACCTGGGCCGCCGCGCTGCTCGTCGTACGAGCTTGCAACCCCGAATGAATTCGCATCGTAGCGGAGCAACGCGGACCATTGACGACACGCCTGAACGTTGCCAGGAATTGAACCTGCGCACGTTCCTTGCCCTGGCGAATTACCGGTCCCCGCCGCATCGCGGCCAAACGAATAGGTCGCGCCTGCAGTGACGCCTGCATAGCTACCTTTGTAGGCGATCGTGTTGTCACTGCGGGCATTGGGGATGTACGCGTCGAGCGATCCGACGCCGCCGTAGATGTCCGGGCCCAATGCATCAGAATCGAGGATGGCCCAATAGGACATCGTATATTGGCGCCCAAAAGTGAGCGCGCCATACGGACTTGAGATTCCGACCCATGCTTGCCGACCGAAGAAGCGGCCACCTTGATTGACATCGCCGGCTCGAGTATTAAAGCCGTCTTCCAAAGTAAAAATCGCGGCGAGTCCACCACCCAGGTCCTCCGTCCCACGCAGGCCCCAGCGCGACGGCACCGATCCAGTGATACCGGGCATGCGTACAACCTTGTCACCAGCCGCGTTGGCATGAGTCACAAGCTCTACGCCAGTATCCAAGATACCGTAAAGTGTGACGCTGCTTTGCGCGTAGGCAGATCCGCTGATTGCGAGTGCAACCGCCGTTGCGATCGATTTATATTTCATGTCTCCAAACCCATGTAGTTTTATTGTGTTGGCTAATGCCGCACGTGATAATTCACACCGTCACGCTTCGGTGTTGCAGATGAAATAATCAGGAACATCGGGACCCCATTGATAAAGGGAATCTTCGGGACGAAAATCGCCAGCGGGCCACTCTGAACCCGCGCTGACATAGTCCATGTCGGCCGAATATTCGCTGAACGAACCCCACGGGTCGCGAACGTAGTGAAAATAGTTTGATCCCAGCACATGCCGTCCTGTACCCCAACCGGCTTTGAACCCAGCGGCCGCCATCTGCGTCGCGCCGTTCCCGACCTCGTCAATGCTCGCCACCTCCCACGCAACGTGATGCCATCCCTTGGCGCTGCTTTGAACGAAGGCAACGAGGTGGTGATCGCAGCCGTGCGGGGCATGCGTAAATGCGATGATGTCTGCGGATCGATCCGACAACCGTAGGCCGAGCGCTTCTCGGTAGAAAGCCAATGCGCGAGCGATATCGGGCGTGAACAGCAAAACATGCGACATGCGCCGCGGCCTTACCTTGGCGACCTCCGAGCGCATAAGGGAGCCGCGCGCATTCGCAAGCGTCCTACGCTGCTCGAGCGGTGCCTTCTCGTTGGGTAGCGTCTTCTCGCCGACGCGGACTTGTACAAGATTGCCGTCTGGATCGTTGAACCAAAACCCCTCGCGGTCGCCGTCAGAAGAGGTCAAAATATCAGCGCCCGCGGCTAACACTTGACGCTCGATAGCGGGAAGGTCTCCCTCGAAACAATTGAAACTCAAGTACGCCAACGACTTCGAATCCGACGGCAGGACGCGAGCCCATCGATGCCCGTCAGCGGCTCGTAAATCCAACGCGTTTTCGTTCGATGTAACGTCCAAACCAAACGCATCGAAGAAATATCTTGCATCTGATATCGACGGAACGTTGAGCGCAAAATGGTCGATTGAATGAACGCTGGTGATCGTGTCAAACTGCTGGTCTATGGACATGCTTCCTCCGTCTGGACGTCTCTTACCCGATCTCACCCTCATCGACAATCGTGTTTCGAAGCGTGCCAATACCTTGTACGGACACCTCGCACACGTCTCCATGACGCATCAACAGCTTTGGACTACGCGCCCATCCGATCCCTGATGGTGTGCCGGCAACAATCACGTCGCCCGGTTCCAACGTCATCGCTTCACTAAGCAGCGAGATCAAGGTTGGTACATCGAAGACCATATCGTTCGTGTTGGCGCTTTGGACGAGTTCCCCGTTCAGACGAGTCTCCAGGCGCAACCCCTGAGCACCGAGGGGCAGCTCGTCAGCAGTGACTAAGTCGGGACCGAAAGCGCCGGTGTCGTCGAAATTCTTGCCGATTGTCCACTGCGGTGTTTTAAACTGGTACTCACGCACTGACGCATCGTTAAAGAGCGCATATCCTGCGACGTGAGACAGCGCGTCATTCTTCGAAATATGGCGACCACCTCTACCAAGAACAACTGCTATTTCGCCTTCAAAATCTAAACTATCTGACACCCGAGGGCGCACGATCGGCGCGTTGTGTGCGACCAGGCTAGTGTTCACCCGGAGAAACATCGTCGGATAGTCGGGTTGTTCGAAATTACTTTCTTTCGAATGATCTTTAAAATTCAATCCGACGCACACAATTTTAGGTGGATGACGTAGCGGCGGAAGATACTTCATGCCTATCTCTGATTCAATGTGACCGCCCTCCTGTTTGGCAGCCCATCCAGTCAGGTCGATGCCCTCCGCCAGCAATTCTTCAAGCGTTACCTCCCCCAGCGTGCGGACCGCCCCGTTCTCACGCACTCCTAAAAGCGCTTTCCCATCCTTCTCAAAGCTTACGTATCTCATTTCTTCTCCTTAGTGAAAGCGAAGCGCCGCTTCTAAGTCTTCAAGCGGAGTTCCCGCGGTAAAACCAGCCATTTGCAAGCATTGCCGCGCCTGCGATCACCACTGGGACTGCAAATACAACAAAAGCCGCACTGACTGAATGTAAGGCTGCAAGCAAGATACCGCCGGTCATTGACCCAATGATCGATCCGACGCGCCCGACCCCCAGCGCCCAGCTGACCCCGGTTGCACGTGCCGCAGTCGTATAGAATCCGGCAACAAGGACATTTGCGCCGGTCTGTGCGCCCGAGAGACCCAGGCCCGCCAAAAAGACAGTGATATACACCCATAGCGGCTCGTTAATTGAGAGGCCAATCAAGGCGATAGATACTGCCGCTACCGCATAAGAGCCGGCGAGGACGAAGAACGGATTTGTTCGGTCCATCAGGCGCGCGTTGATAAGCGATCCGATGGTGCCCCCCAGGGGCAGCATGGCGCCCACACGCGCTGCGTGTGCGGCGTCAATACCCGCCTCTGTGATGACGGTTGGCAGCCAACTTGCGATTTGGTAGTACACCCACAGAGTGCAAAAAAACGCGACCCAAAGCAGCAACGTGCCTGTGCGGTACCGTTTGTTAAAAAGGGTTTTGACAGCAGTTTCCTGCGCCGCGTCAGCGCTCGCTTCTTCCGGTACTACGCGGTGTAGCGGCGTGTCTTCGTTTCCGGTTAAGCGCCGGAGAACCGCCTTTGCCTCCCGCTCAAACCGCGGCTTGCCCGCCATAAAACGGAGAGACTCTGGTAGGAATAGCCATACAACCGGTGTCAGACAAAGCGGGAACAGGCCGCCGAAGACGAAAACGCCTTGCCAACCAAAGCTTGGGATCAAAATTGATGCAACCGCCCCGCCAAACGCCAGCCCAAGTGTAAATCCGCAAAACATAAGCGTTACCATTAATGCGCGGCTGCGCGTCGGACTAAATTCAGAGGACAAGGTAATAGCATTAGGCATTGCCCCGCCCAGCCCAGCCCCGGTTGCAAAACGGAGCACGATTAGCCAGAAAGGCGACGGCGCGTACGCGCACGCGAGACTACCTATGCCGAACAAGATGAGTGATATGACAATCACGCGCTTGCGGCCAATCCGGTCGGCGAGCGGTCCAAAAAGAAAACTTCCGACGGTCAGCCCAAACAGACCAGCACCAAAAATCGGTCCGAGTTGTGAGGGACTGAGCGACCACGCTTTTTTTAGCAGTGGTGCCACGTATCCCACCGAAGCCACATCAAAACCGTCAGCTGCTACGACGAGAAAACACAGCATTAACGTGAGCACTTGCAGCGACGATATTTGCTGACGGTCCATCACGTTGTCGGGCGTAGTTGCTTGCACTTGCATTTCTTGTCTCCTGGGGACCGATCGCTCTATGACGAAGCTGATTCCCGATTATTTATTGCGGCGACCCTTTATCTGCCACGCAGATTGGCGGCGCTCTTTTGGGACTGGCTGTATAGCCTTTGTTATGCAGCCGCGTCTACTACCGCGCTCGTACCTTCGGATACTCGTCCAACGGTGTGCAAGGCTGCGGTCACGAACTCCTCATTGAGCTCCTCTCCTCGCCACGCGACATGTTGGTCCGGGCGAATCAACACGAAAGCAGCTTTATAGAGATCTGCCACAACTGGGTCGTCAATATTCAGAACCGCCAAGTGCGGCAGGATGGAGGCGGCACGCTCTAATGCCTGATGGCGCGACGCATTGATACCATGTTGAGCGGTGCAAAGTAACGTGAAGCTGGGTCCGAACCGATCGTACAGCGACCGCCCGTCCGCTAACCACGCGTGAGGCGCACGGTGCCCGGGTCTGGCCGTTGGCACATAGAGGTTTGCCGTATCAACCGGAACGGGACCAGGTTCAGCAGCGACAAGCGGTGATGATTCATAGCGCGTGCCGAGATGGACCCCAGGAATGACAAACTCGGCTGTGGCGTGAAATGCCAGATAGGCCCCGACCGCTTCGCGCGCTGCAGTACCACTGGGCCCGGATGCAAATGTCTCGGCGGGCACCTGAACGCGGCCGATGCTGTCGGCGAAGGCTCTCGCGAACGTTGTGTTTCTCAACGCCGAGGGCTTACGTTCGGCCTCATAGCTAGCTGCCATCGCCTCGCCCGCAAAACCCTTTAACATCGCTTCAAGCTTCCAAGCGAGGTTTGCAGCGTCATCAATACCCGTGTTGTAACCAAGCCCGCCCGTTGGTGTAAACAAATGAGCTGCGTCACCCGCGAGGAAGACATTTCCGAGAGAGAATCTTTCGGCGACAAGCGTGAATCCAGCAGTCCACGTTGAACTACTTTTGAGCTCGAACGGTACATCCGCGCCGATCGCCTCGGAGATGCGCCGTCGCACCGTATCGTCGTCCGGCACCTCATCTTCACGCATCTGCACGTTCATGATGAAATGGCCTTGGCCATCTACAGCAATAATCAACGCGCGCTGCTTAGGACTGAAGGTCCAATACTGCCACGCAGGTTTATGCGGGCTGATTTTGTAAATTTCTGGCGCGTAGAAGTAGACGGCATCCATCTGGCCGCCCATAAAGTCTCGTTTCTCGCCCGACAACCCTTCGAAGCGAATGCTAAGTGCTTTGCGAACCATGCTTCGAGGCCCATCGCAACCAACCAGGTAGCGAGCTTTTATCGATTTTGTCTCAGCCGGCTTGTCCTCGGTTGCATCATATTCGACACTAGCGGTGACGATGTCATCACTTTCAAAAAAGCCGACCACCCGCGCACCGAAGGAGACGTGGCAGGTGTCGTGGCTTCGCGCAGCCTCAAGCAGAATAGGCTCGACAAATAGCTGCGAACAACGGTGGGGCGGCTCGGGCGTTGCCCAGGTGAAAGAGTGCGACTTCGCCCGTTCAACGGAGTCCTTTGAGGCGGGCTGCTCAAGCCTCGCGAGCTCGTGTCCCGCAATCGATGTGAAGTACGCTACGTCCGGCGCGTAGTCAGGCGGCAGTCCCATCGCGCGGACTTTCGACGAAATCCCGATGCGACGAAAGTGTTCCATCGTTCGGGCGCTGTTCGCGTTGGCGGCAGGGTGCGAACTGGTTCCTGGTTTAGCGTCGAAAACTTCGACGCGTATCCCACGCTGTCCGAGTTCGGCCGCGAGAAACAAACCAACCGGGCCACCGCCCACAATGATAACGTCACAGTCCAGCACTTCAGTCTCCGATCTATTTTCTTTGTCTGGACTAGACCATAATCCGTTTTCCTGTATATATCTATTCAATCACTTTCATACTGACAATGAATCTGGTGCATACATGCAACCGCCTGATCTGAACTTTTTATACGTTCTACAGACGCTTGGGGAGGAGCGCAGCGTATCCCGCGCTGCAGACAGGTTAGGTCTCACACAACCTGCGGTCAGTCATGCGTTAGGGAAATTACGTATCCTTTTCCAGGACGAATTGTTCGTGCGTGTAGGGTTATCGATGATCCCGACACCCGTTGGTGAGCGCCTCATTGAAGGCGCTGCGAATGTGCTGAGCGCCGTTCAGCGAGAAATATGGAGCGCCAACGTCTTCGACGCGGCTACCACGACCCGAACGTTTTCGGTGTGCCTTAGCGATATGGGGGTAATCGTTCTGCTGCCCCGTCTTTTGGCGGCGCTGCGGGAACAAGCGCCCCTTGCTACCCTGAAACCCATTCAACTTCCATCGCTAGAACTTGCGAGTGCACTTCAGGATGGCGAGGTTGACCTCGCGATCGGGTATTTGGGAAAAATGGGAGATGCGCTGCATCAGCAACCGCTCTTCAGGCGCTCTCTGGTCGGGATCATCAAGGGCGGGGTCACACGTAAAAAAGTAAAACTGACGCTGGAGCAGTTCATAGCCGCTAAGCACGTGGTGTCCGGAACTCTAGCAATAAGCAATCAGCTACTAGAAAAAGAATTAAAACGACGAGGCGCGCGTTTGAAGGTCGGCATCGCCGTGCCTTACCTGCTCGCTGTACCGAGCCTGGTCGCGACGTCCGACTTCATCGCGGCGGTTCCCGACGAACTCGCCGAACTTTTCTCTCTCTTGGCGAACGTTGATGTCTTTACACTTCCTGTCCCATTGCCCGACCTGACTGTTCAACAATTCTGGCATGCGCGGTTTCACAACGATGCGGGCCACCGGTGGTTCCGAGGCGTGGTCGCAAGTACGTTTGGCTCGGACAGCAGTCAACACCGCAGTTGATGACCGAATGACCGTGCTCACTGAACGAAGAAATTCCAAACCACTCGGTGACGGCTTGATTGCAATCCGCCGCCTACAGCACGGTGTGGGGCGATATTGCTTTACCGTTCCAGTAACCACGATCTCGTCGTCCGACTGCCCTAGGTTGTGTCGCGATAAGGTCGGCGAAGCGAAAACTTCTGTGATGAAAAGGGTCCTTGCGCCACCAACAGATAGAACTGATCGGCGGGGCTTCGGTTAACGCCAGCGTCTTTCATCTGGCCTTTGCTGATCATTGCATCGTCTCAATGCCGGACAGGATGATGCGTGCACACCGGAAATCCTTGAACCCCATCATCGGCTTGATGATGCGTTTGATGGCACGGTGATCCTGCTTGACGACGTTATTCAGGTATTTGTTTTGCCGAACCTTGATCGGCGTTGAACGCTCGGCATTGAGCGCTTCAAGCGCAGCCAGATTCGCGCCGCTCTTGGCCACCGTAATTGTCCCGGGCTCGCCGTTATGGTCAATCGCCTTCTCGAAGTAGCGGCGAGCAGCGGCCTTATCGCCATGGGCGCGCAGCAGGAAATCCACCGTGTTGCCGGCCTTGTCGACGGCACGGTCAAGTATTTCCATTGGCCCTTGACCTTGACGTAGGTCTCATCGACGCGCCAGCTCTTGCACGACAGGCCGTTTGCGATCGCGGAATGCCTTTTCAAACACCGGCAGCAACTTGATGACCCAGCGGTGCATGCTCGAATGATCCGCTTCGATTCCCCGTTCGGCCATTATTTCCTCAAGGTTGCGCAGGCCCAGCGAGTACGCCACATACCAGCGCACCCACAGCAGACTTACATCCAGTGGATAGTGCAGTCGCTTCAGTACCTTGCCAATGCCGGTGGGCAGCGTCTTGCGTGGCGTCTTCGTCCTTGCCATCGTGCTCGTCATGCTTGGTAATTGGACCAATTCTACTTCATCGCGTTAGCGCGACAGAACCTAAAACCGCACGCTTATGCCGACTCGCGCGGCGATCTGATTCCCGGTGCTCGACGCGCTGACGGTCGTCAGATCAGCGACTGCCGCCCTCCCGGTCGAATCAATGCCCGAAGCATGCTGCCACGCAGCCTCTGCATACAGACGCGTGCGTTTGGACAGGAAATATTGAGTACCCAGGGTCACCTGGCTGTATTTCGCCTCGTCTGCGTGAGTATAGGCGTAGGAGATGCCAACTACGGCCGCTGCAATGATCCGCGCGGAGTATGCAACCTCAACGCTGGTGATCGACGGGCTTGCGCCGCCGCGAGGCGTCGTTGCCGTTTTCACAACACGGTTGAACTGCGTACTTGTCAGATTGACGCCGATTGTCGACGCGCCGATAGTCAAACCCGCGCCCACGCCGAAAGCGTCGAGACTCGCTGCCGAGCTATAACCCAGATAGATGGGATTATTGACTGGGTTACTAAACGGTGTATTGCTGCTTGCGGTCGCAGCCCCATCGAAGTAAGTGACCGTTGGATCGTTGATGTGATGGTAGACAGCGCTCGCGGAAAACGGACCGCCGGCATAATGGGCGGCCATACCCCAAAGCTGATTGGTGCCGACGGAACCGGACACGCCGCCGACCCCATACAAGCCTCCGAAAGAGAAACCGCCGAGGGAAGGACTCGCGTACTTGACGGTATTGCTCAGCTTGTAGGAGATGAAAATGTTGTCGAGGTCGCCGGCGTGGGTGCCCAACGGACCGGAGAACTGAACGCTTCCGGAGTAGGCACCCAGATAGTCGCCCATCACGTCGTCTTGCCGACCGAGCGTCAGCGTTCCCCACTGCGAGTTCAAGCCGACGTAAGCAAGCCGGCCGAATTCGCGGCCATTTTGCAGAAGCTGTCCGGTTTGCAGGTTGAAGCCGCTTTCCAGCTTGAAGATAGTGGACATTCCGCCTCCTAGATTCTCTACGCCGGTCAGCCCCCAGCGGCTGCTTCCCAGGCCGCCGCTGGTCGCCTGCGTCGACGACGCTCCCCCTTGGTTGTTCGTGTACGTGATCCCCCCATCGGCAATACCGTACAGGGTGACGTTGTTGGCCTGAGCATGAGCCAGTGTGTTCAACGTTCCGAGAAAGAGAACTACACATATCGTGGCAAGCCGACGTTGCCCCAAGCGCTGATAGCTATCTATTCTTGAATAGATACCGATTGGTCCTCCGTTTATAAGCATAACGAAATTTATTTTAGTCATGTTCAAATGTCTTTGATCAGATTTGGTTTTCATAATTCCGTCGTAGCTCGACCGCGGTCGACGCGGCGCAAGTAGTGGGGCCGATGCTCAGAAAGCAAGCATGATCTAATGGTAAATGTATAGACAATCTGACTGCAACAAAAAAATAACAAAAAAGCCTCTTGCTGACGATTTGTAAGAATATTGCTTATGAAATAAGCCATCCATGTTCGGATCGCGTGGCGAAATCTCGGTAACTGCTGCATGCTTTCGGCATTGCAGCTGTCGAAAACGAGGTGCCCTCGAACTTCGATATCTCAATTTTAGTCAATTCAAAACTCTATAACCCGAGTTCCAAATGAGGCAGACTACTTCAAGGGGCGTTGTCAACTTGCCAAGAATAGAACGGCACGACGGGCAGTGTGACGATTGGTCAGAAAGCGCTCGATGGACTTTGGGTGATTCGGCGAATTCACGCCAAGCGACGAACCGAGCGGCGAGATGTTTGCGATAGAGTGAAGCGCTTAGCAGATGCCGCTTCAGCGCGAAGTGTTGGCGAATCGGACCAAAGCACGAGAGATACTGCTGCGTGCGTTTCAGGTTGCTAAAGCCGCGCATGCAACGCTCGGGTTCGCGTGTAGGTTGATTGCTGTTTTCGGATCGGTTATTAAGCCGGGCAGCCGCTTTGACGAATACGTGCTTCACGCTCGCAAGCTCCGGGATCTCGGCTCTGGCGGCCGGTAGCTGCGTAACTGACCCGTGACGATCTTGCGTGGCAAGGGGCTCGAGCGCAGCACGCGCTTGAAGAAGCGTTTGGCGGCGGCTTTATCACGCCGCTTCTGCACCAGGATGTCGAGTTCGGCGCCATGTTCGTCTACCGCACGCCACAACAGATACGGTTCACCTCGCAAACGTGACGAACATCTCGTCAAGGTGCCACGTACTACCCGGCTTGCGTCGCACCGCTATTACTCGATGAGCAAAGCCCTTACCAAATTTGTCACTCCTGCATCGGATCGTGTCGTATGTCACGATCACGCCGCGCTCGAAAGAGCAGTTCCTCGATGTCGCGCAAGCTCAACTGAAAGCGGAAATACCAGCGCACGGCGCAACTGATGACCGCAACTGGAAAACAATGACCGTGATAAAGCGATTTTGATTTCTTCACCTCGCCATCTTTTGTGAGTGGCCCAACAACCTAACAACGCCCTCTGGATTGATACCGGCAAGATATGTATAGACAATCTTAAATGGCGCTGCTACTTTGCGAAATCAATGAAGTCGCTTGCGCAGCCGATGCCCAAAAAAGAGCCGAGGACGCGGCAGAGGCACTGGAAAAGGAACGAACAACATGAACGAGACAAATCTGATTCTTGGTGGACGGAAGGCATGGACAATTGTCGTACTTGTCTTTCTGTTCATGCTAATCAACTTCGCGGATAAGGCGGTCGTTGGCTTGTCAAGCACGGCGATCATCACCGAATTACGACTAACTCACGCGCAGTTTGGCGCGTTGGGAAGTGCGTTCTTTTTGCTGTTCTCAATTTCGGGTGTCGCAATTGGATTCCTGTCTAACCACGTCTCAACCAAACGCATCATGCTGGTAATGAGCGTGATCTGGGCCCTGGCACTTTTACCCATGACAGGGACCGTCAGCTTTGTCGCGCTATTTGGCAGCCGGGTGATTCTCGGCGCTGCGGAAGGACCTGCATTTCCTGTCGCACTTCACGCCGTGTACAAGTGGTTTGGCGATAACCGCCGAGCCGTGCCGACCAGCGTTGTTGCATGCGGCGCCGCGTTCGGAGCCGGCGTGGTTGCGCCACTCATCACATGGATCATCGTGCGTTACAGCTGGCATGCCGCTTTTGCCGCGCTGGCTGTGGCGGGTCTCGCCTGGGCCATCGTCTGGGCCGCTGTCGGCGAGGACGGGCCCATAGGCCACGTGATAGCAGACGGCGTAGCGCCCACCCGCATTCCTTACCGCTATCTGATTCTGAGCCGTACCGCGCTCGGCGTGTATATAGCAGGCTTCGCCGCATACTGGATGATTGCGCTTAACATCGTCTGGCTTGCCAACTATCTGATCCGGGCTGTTCACCTCAGCCCCTCGACGGCGGCTTGGGTGATTGCCCTCCCCTCGGTGATGCAGATCGTGCTGGCACCCTGCTTCGCATTCATATCGCAACGGCTCGCGAAGAATGGCTATTCGAGCCGCGTTGCACGGGGTGCGTTCGGCTGCATGTGCGTGATCGGCGCCGGTGCGGCGGCGGCCTGTCTACCGATGTTGGCTCTGGGTCCGTTGAAGATCTTTCTGATTGGCCTCGCGTTTTCAATAGGCAGCGTTATCTTCACGCTCGGTTCGACGCTGATCGGAGAAATCTGCCCGTCCTCGCAGCGTGGCGCGCTGCTGGGCATCACCAACTCGGTTCATACTCTTGCCGGCCTGATCGCACCCGTCGCCATGGGCCTGATTGTCGACGTCGGCTCGGACCCCGTCGACGGCTTCCGGACTGGCTATCTTTACGCGGGTCTGCTCGTCATCACTCTCGGTATCGTAGCGGCCCTGCTGATTCACCCGGAAGCCGATCTGCGCCGCTTTCGCCGACTTGGCATTACGCAATCGCCGGACGAAACGACGGCACCCACGCAAAACCACTCGCACATGTCCGCACCTCCCGCTAAAGGCGGCCTGTCGGATTAACACCTATTTTTTCAGGAAACCCTCTATGGAATCGATTCATTTCACCTTTCTGAACCGTCTGGACGTCGAGCGACTGGAGTTGACGGACGCGGAGATTCTGGCTGCCGTGGAATCGGCGCTGGCCGCCCAGGGCAATCGCGAAACCGTGATCGAACCCCGTGTCCATTTGATCCCGAAGGATTCGGCGGAAGGACACTTTAACGTACTGCGCGGGGTCATCCACCCGCTCGGACTTGCGGGCGTGAAAGTGGTCGGCGACTTCGTCAACAACTATCAGCGCGGTTTGCCTTCAGAGCTAGCCGTGCTTAACCTTTTTGATCCCGAGACAGGTGCCCCGAAAGCTATCCTCGATGCAACGTCGATCACAGATATGCGCACCGGCGCGATGACCGCGTTGGGAGCCAAATATCTAGCCCGCAAAGGCAGCAAGGTTCTTGCGCACATCGGTGCGCGCGGCACGTCCTACTGGAACGTGCGACTGCTCGACCACCTGTTCAACTTCGACGAAATCCGTGTGCATTCGCGGCGCGAAGAAAGCCGCAATGCGTTCGCGCAGCGGCTGTCCCAAGATCTCGGGAAGCCAGTCCGGGTCACTGAGGATTGGGAATCCTGCGTACGCGGCGCAGACATCGTGGTGGAAGCATCGCGCCTGCCAAAACCGGAACCGCTGCTAAAAACCGAATGGATCAAGCGCGGAGCGCTGGTAATGCCCTATGGCACGATGAGTGCCGTCGAGCTCTCACTGACGGATATCATGAACAAGATGGTGGTTGACGATTGGGGCCAGTGCCGCAAAGGTCTGCCGTTCGGCTCACTCAGGCAGCACGTCGACACCGACCGCCTTTCGGAAGAAACGCTACATGCGGAGCTTGGCGAGATCGTGGCGGGCAAGAAGGCCGGCCGCCAGAACGACGACGAGACGATCCTGTTCTGGCATCGCGGCCTCAGTCTCAGCGACATCGGGCTGGCTCACGCGATGCTCGAGAAAGCGAAGCGCCTCGGCATCGGGCAATCGTTGCAGTTCGCCTGACGTCCGCAGTCGAGTCAACTCCCTATAGTCACGAAGCGGTATCGCACGGGGCTGCGGCGGCCATCAACAAGCGCGGCAGCCTTCACTGTTATCCATAATAAGAAGAGATTTTCCGTGGAAACAGGGTGGAAAAATATTTTGGAAAGATCCTTCCCGAAAAGAATATTGAAAAATTGCGAACATATGTATAGACAAAGTATTCTCGTTTGGACGGCTTGAAATTCCGTCTTGACTCGCGCATCCACCTCGGGCGCGGAGACCAAAGGAAACTTTCCACGAAGGAAACTCATGCTCAACCCTGTCACACAGATATTCAGCGCGATTCTGTTGCTTCAAGCCTTGACGTGCCATGCCGCCGTTACCTTAGAGGGCAAGTCGGCCACTCCGGAAACGATCGGCAACATCGCAATGGGCGAACAGGTTGTCGTTGCACCTGCGGCCATGAGGCAAGTCGCGAAAGGGCATGACCTGTTGCTCGAAGCCGCCGTCGAGGGGCAGCGCATTTACGGTCTTACCGTTGGCGTTGGTATGAACAAGGACCGTCAGATGGTCGATGCTCAAGGTAAGCTTACGACCGACGTCATTGAGGCTTCGACACGTTTCAATGCCGCGCTGCTTCATGCGCATTCGGGGGGCGTGGGCCCAGACATGGACGTCCGAACCGCCCGCGCTGCTATGGCGACGCGTCTGAATCAAATGCTCGTCGGTGCATCGGGGGTGCAACCCGCAGTCGCAGAAAAGTACGTCCAGTTCCTGAATTCTGGCATTACCCCTCGATCCCGATCGAAGGGTCGATCGGTGAAGCGGACATTACTATTCTGAGCCACGTCGGTTTAACAATGATGGGCGAAGGCGACGTGTATTACCGCGGCGTAAAAGTCGCTGCCGCGACTGCGCTAAAAGCCGCTGGAATCGAACCGATCCACCCGTGGGGAAAAGACGCACTGGGTATTCTCAGTTCAAACGCTTACTCTACGGGTATGGCGGCGCTCGCGCTTATTGATCTCAAGCAACTGAGCCACGTCGAAAAAGTCGTCTACGCGATGAGTCTGCAGGGCTTGAATGGCAACGTTTCGCCGTTTCTCGAAGATACGCTTGCGCTGCACCCTTATCCTCACGTGATTCGGACGGGCGCTGCGTTGCGCGATATTCTCACGGGTAGCAGTCTATGGCAACGGGACGACGAGAGGGCACTACAGGATCCCCTCAGCTTCCGCGATGCGCCTTATCTGCTGGCTGAAATCGACAAGAGTTACGACGAGGACCGCCGGCTCATTGAAATCCAGTTGAATTCATCGGACGATAATCCTGGCGTGGCTATTGGCGTTAAACCGAAAAGCGACCTCTGGCAAGCGAAGCGCAGCTATCTGCAAGAGAAGGACGGATATGGCGCCGTGTTGCCTAACGCCAATTTCGAGCCGCTGCCATACGCGTTATCGTTCGAAGAGACTGGCATCGCGTTGGCGCACAACTCGCTCGCCTCCGCGCAGCGAATCATCAAGATGAACGATCCGCGCTTTACGCACCTAAGCCGTTTCCTCGGCACGGATAACACGCTGCATGCCTTCGGCGCCATGGAGAAGCCGCCGCTGGCATTGGCTGAAGAGAACAAGGAACTTGCGATGCCGGTTTCGATGGACTATCTGTCGGCCGCAGGCGACATAGAAGATATCGCGACCAACGCACCTCGCGTGATTCGCAGGGTGCAAACGGAGATCGATAATTCGTTTGACCTGGTTGCAATCGAACTGATCTCTGCAGCGCAGGCTGTCGAGTTGCGTCAGAAAGCTGGCAAAGGTTTCACGCTGTCACCAGACACACAAAAACTTTTCGACGCATTGCGCAATGTTGTCCCGTTCCGGGATGAAGACCGGTCGTTCACTCCCGAGTTTCGGGCTGCTGCGACGTTGCTCAAGAAATACCAAAACTGACACGGTGTGATCCCGCTCGATTCCGCAAGTTCGACGTTGCGAATCGACTACATGTCAATTCAGGATTCTTTTCTGCAAGTCCACTAATACTGGGAAATTGGGGCGTGTCTTCTGCGTGTGAAGGCGCTCCGTTGTCCGTCGTTTCGTAATCAGTCCGAGAGAAATTTAATTAATTTTCTTTTATATTAAAAAGGACAACTAAGATGAAAAATATATGGCTGGCTGCTGCCTTTTCGGGAATCTGGTCGTTAGCCGCTCACGCGCAAAGTAGCGTGACGTTGTACGGCGTCCTCGATGAAGGGTTTCAATTCAATACCAACGCCAAAAATGTTGTAAAAGGCGTAAATGTCGGTGGCCGTCAATTGACGGTGGATTCGATCAATGGACTGAACGGTAGCCGGTGGGGTTTCCGCGGCACAGAGGATCTGGGTGACGGGCTGAAGGCGATCTTCGATATTCAAGGCGGTATCAATCTGAACACTGGCGCATTCGCGCAAGGTGGCACGCCGTTTGGCCGGACGACCTACGTCGGTTTAAGCAGCCGCAGCTACGGTACGGTGACATTCGGCCGCCAGTACGATCTTGTGGTTGCCTATGTACAGCCCGTCACGAGCACGGGTTACATTGGCGGATCGACGACCTTTGGCCATCCAGTTGACCTCGATAACCTCGTAAACACATTGCGTGTCAACAACAGTATCAAGTATGTAAGCCCAGACTTCAACGGTCTGAACTTTGGTGCCGAGGCAAGCCTTGGCGGTCAGCCGGGCAACGTTACCGGCGGCGGAGGCTATTCGTTCGGGGCGTCGTACAACCACGGGCCAATCACATTGGGCGCAGGCTACAACTTCTTCAAGAACCCAACCGGCCCGACTGCGGGAACGGGATTGTTCACTGACAACGTGAGTGGCGCGAATTCACTGAGCGGCGTCTTGAATAGCAACTACATCACCGCGAGCTCGTACCAGGTCGCGGCAGTAGGTGGTACATACGCGATTGGCCCCGCCCTCATTGGACTGACCTATTCGAATACGCAGTACGGAAATGTCGCCTCCCTCGGCGGTGTATCGCCGAAGTTTAACGACGTCGAAGCTGGTTTGCGCTGGCAGTTCACACCGGCGTTCTTTGCAGGCTTCGCGTATAACTATACGACGAGTACCGGAGTGGAAGTACGTGGCGAGACACTCGGCGACCAGCACTACCATCAGATTGCCGTGCTAGCGGATTATTTCCTGTCGAAGCGCACAGACGTGTATTTTACAGCGGCGGTGCAGAAAGCATCTGGTGTCAGTTCTACAGGGAGTGCTGCCGTCGCAAACATCGGTGGGCTGGGCGATTCCTCTAATGACCGTCAGGCTGTGATGCGCATCGCACTGCGCCACAAATTCTAAGCAACGCGAAAAGATCAGTTCTTCGTCCTTTACGTGAAGCCCGATATCGGTTCGTGGTATCTCGGGAGAACGCGCGGCGGGAGTATCTTGCTGCGCGTTCTCTGAAAACTTCTTTTAAACGGCATCGCAGTATGCCGATATTTGCAAACCAGCGCGGAGGAGCACAAACATGAGAAAAGGTATCGCGTCGTTCCGTATGTACAACGCGTCAGTCAAAACAGCTGAAGCATGGAACTCGCTGTCCAGCAGGCTGTTCGCTGAGCTTGAACTGCAGATCGATATCGTTGCGCATGCGTGGCCGCTGCCATTGACCGAGCTTTGGGCGAGGGAAGATCTTGCTTGTGGATTCATGTGTGGGTGGCCGTTTGTCAACGAGACAGACCACCAGATCGTGCCGCTTGCCGTGCCTGTCCCGGAGCCAGCCTGGTACGCTGGCCTGCCTCGCTATCGTAGTGAGTTTCTCGTGAATCGGAGTTCCGCTGCATGCTCGATGGCGACTGCATTCGGAGGTCGGATTGGCTGGATGTCAGTGGATTCGCAATCAGGATATCAGGCGCCGCGTGCTGCGCTCGGCGCGTTGTCGAATGACGGAAAGCCATTGTTCGCCGCGTCGATCGGGCCACTGCACACGCCAGCCCGTGCGCTGGATGCGCTTAATACTGGTGAAGTTGACGTTGTGGCCGTTGACTGCTTCTATCTGGATCTCGCTCGCCATCACGCGCCGGAGAGCGTCGCAAATTTTCGGACGATCGGCTACACAGCGTGGACGCCGATTCCACTGTTGGTCGCGTCCTCGGCGCGGCCCGAAAGCGAGATCGCGGCAATCCGTGAAGCCTTGGTGTCATTGCATACGGTAGCCGGCTACGATGCCCTTATGCGTGACGTGCTGGTTCGGGAGTTCAGAATGCCGGAAATCGCTGCGTATCGGAGCCTGATCGAGATGGCTGAAGCCTTTCCGTCGTATGACACGATCCGCTAACTGTGGCCACCCCCGTACTGTCCCTCGAGTACAGCGGGTTGGAGAGTACTGTCTTTGTAAATCTACAGATAAAGGTACGCATGATGAAGAAAGCGATCTTGTTTTCACTCGTCCTGATGCTGCACTCGGTGGCGCAGGCGGACGAACTGCTGATGGAGAAAAGCTCCCGATCGGTCTCGGAGACAATCGATCGGGTTGAGGCGGCGGCAAAAGATCAAGGTTTTGTGATCGTTGCACGGGTCGATCACGCGGCCGCAGCGGCGAAGGTCGGGCTCACGCTTCGGCCGACGGCGCTGCTGATCTTCAGCAACCCGAAAGTCGGTACACTACTAATGCGATGCGATCAGCGCGTCGGAATTGATCTACCTCTGAAAGCGCTCGCATGGCAGGACAAGGACGGACAGGTCTGGCTCGGCGCAACGAATCCGGCGGCGCTCAAGTCGCGTTATGAACTGGATGCTGCTTGTGACGCGCCGGTTGCCTCCGCACAAAAGGTCATCAAGGAACTGATGGACTATGGCGCCAAGGCGCCAAGGGTTCGTGACGACGTTGCCACATTAAAACGTTGGCGACGCATTAGGGGTGCGGACGCGCACTTCCACAGAAGGCGGACGGATCTTGGGTGATCCCGGTGAGACATGCCAGGCGGTGAAGCGGGCGCGAAGCCCACGCATGCGCTGCTCGCGTTTGCGCGTCGGTTCATGACTTTTTTCGGCCCGACTCTTCAGCCGCACGCAATCGCATCGACTGTTGATTTGCACCGAAATCAGACCCCTTTGGAGCGGTCGCGCGCAACGAAGACAACAGGTTGCCCGATGCAGGCCTCTGGGCAAGCAACGGCTCGACGAGATACGACAGCCCGTCAATTGCCTTGCGCATGTCTACCGGGTCGAGACAGACGTACGCGCGAACGTCCGAGGCAATCAGCACTGGCCGCCTCCGAGCTGCCCGAGCAGAAATCGCACGATGCGCTCGGCGTGAACGCCGCTCAGTCCGATGCGGACGCCCGTGAGCGAGAGCGTCATCTGGTCACGCGACGGCGATGCGTCAGCCGCGGGCCTTGCCACGGAAGGCTTCGGGACGCCAGTTCAGCATCCAGACTGGCAGACGATGAATGCCGCATCCGCAGTAACCGAGAGCGGCTGCCTGGTCTCCTTGATGGAGCTTGAAAGTTTCTTGCGCCACAGACTGAAGGTGCTTAGCGCAAGACCCTGTTCCCGGCAAAATCGACGAGCGCCGATCCCACTCGCTTTCCAGGTGGTAACCATTTCGCCCCAGAACGCTTCACTTTGCCGTGGGTGACGTGCGCCCATCGCCGTTGCAGCCTTAATGTTCTCGTCTTCCATCACATTGCCCCATTCTCACGAAAGCAACACGTTCACACTCGAGCATGCCAGATTCAAGACGGGATCCGCTGACGCTTACCCTTGTTCAGCCGCCGTGAGGCAAGCCAGATACCCAGCCCATCGTAGACCACCACCTTCATTCGCGTCGAGTGACGATTGGCGAACAGGTATGCGTGACGGGAACTCGGATCCTCCCGAACAAAGCCCTGCCGAATGCCTATACAATCCACACTTTGGTCGCGGGAAGATGTCAGCGTATGGATACGGAAAAAATTGAGACAACGGCGGCTCCAGCCTATCAACAACTGAAGGACTATGTTCGAAAGATGATTGATACGGGGCAGTGGCGCTTAAATGACATGATTCCGACCGAGCTGTCATTGGCGAGCGAATTTTCCTTGTCGCGAATGACGGTGCATCGTGCGTTACGCGAACTCGTGAGTGAGAATCTTCTGACGCGTGTACGCGGACGTGGAACATTTGTCGCCGACCGTCGCCATCAAGCGACATTGATCGAGATCCACAGTATCGCGGACGAAATCCGCGCTCGTGGCGACGTGCATCGCGCAAAGGTCCTACTTGTTGAGTCGACTCAAGACGCCGCAGTGTTGCAAACGCTCGAGCTACCGCAGTTCGGCACCGCGTTCCATTCACGCATCGTGCATTTCGAGAATGACGTGCCGATTGAACTTGAGGATCGGTACGTCAATAGCCTCGTCTTTCCAGACTATTTAGATCAAAATTTTGAGATGGAAACGCCCAATGAATACATGATGCGCGTTGCTCCCGCTCAAGGCGCGCATTACTGGGTGACAGCGCGAAAGGCTAGCGCTATGGTCAGGCAGGCCTTGATGATGCCGATCGGCGAACCGTGTCTAGTGCTACGTCGCCAGACGAATGCTCTAGGACAAATCGCGAGTGATGTCACCCTTTGGCATCCCGCTAGCCGTTATAAACTGAGCGGTAGCCATTGACCTTTTTGCCGCTCGACCCAGGCACCCGTATTTGTTGCGGCAGGTGTCCTATCTAGGTGAGAGGGAGCATGTTCAGTGGCGTTGTCAGTTTGTCGCGTGATCGTGTCATACGAGACGATCCGATGCAGGAGTGACAAATTTGGTAAAGGCTTTGCTCATCGAGTAATAGCGGTGCGACGCAAGCCGGGTAGTATGTGGCACCTTGACGAGATGTTCGTCACCTTGCGAGGTGAACCGTATCTGTTGTGGCGTGCGGTAGACGAACATGGCGCCGAACTCGACATCCTGGTGCAGAAGCGGCGTGATAAAGCCGCCGCCAAACGCTTCTTCAAGCGCGTGCTGCGCTCAAGCCCCGTGCCACGCAAGATCGTCACGGATCAGTTACGCAGCTACCGGCCGACAGAGCCGAGATCCCGGAGCTTGCGAGCGTGAAGCATGTATTCGTCAAAGCGGCTGCCCGGCTTAATAACCGAGCCGAAAACAGCAATCAACCTACACGCGAACGCGAACGCGAGCGTCGCATGCGCGGCTTTAGCAACCTGAAACGCACGCAGCAGTATCTCTCGTGCTTTGGTCCGATTCGTCAACACTTCGCGCTCGCGCGGCATCTGCTAAGCGCTTCACTGTATCGCAAACAGCTCGCCGCTCCGTTCGTCGCTTCGCGTGAATTCGCCGAAATCACCCAAAATCCGTCGAGCGCTTTCTGACCAATCGTCACACTAGTCCACTGCGTCATTGACTTGGCACCGGGCAAATTCGACGGGAAGGATCGTCATATTTCCATTTGATTGGTTTCGGATTTTGATTGTGCTCGCGGATATATCGCATCAGTTTGCGATCCAGATCCTTCACCGAAGTGAAGACGCCGCCGATCACATCAGGCTGAATGCGTGAGAACCAGTTTTCCACCTGGTTTAGCCACGAAGAATAAGTCGGCGTGAAGTGCAAGCGCACGTTGCGATGCGCGGTGAGAAATTCGACCACCCGCTGCGTCTTCTGGCTGCTCACGTTATCGCAAATGACGTGGATTTCCCGACGTTTGGGCTGGCTGGCGACGACGTCAGTCAGAAAGGCCACAAACTGCTCGCTGGTGTGGCGCGACGCCGTCTTGCCCAGCACCTCGCCGGTCGCCGTATTGAACGCCGCGAACAGGCTGAGTGTCCCGTTGCGTTTGTATTCGAAGCCATGGCTCTCGGCGCGTCCCGGCGACAGCGGCAGCATCCGGTCCTTACGCTCAAGTGCCTGGATCGCGGTCTTCTCATCCACGCAGAACACCGCCGCGTGCGCCGGCGGGTTCAAATACAGCCCGATCACGTCGGCCGCCTTGGTCTCGAAGTCCGGGTCGTTGGAGACCATGTGTCGTTCCAAACGCTGCGGCTTGATGCCGTGTTTGCGCCAGATGCGCTGCACGGCCGAGACCGACACGTCGCCCAGTTCTGCTGCGAGCTTGTAGCTGCTCCAGTGTGTCGAACCGTCGGATGGTTTGTGCTTGAGGGTGCGGCTGAGTACCCGCGCTTCCAACTTGGCAGGCGGCTGCACAGGAGCGCGCCCGGGGTGGCGAGCGTACATGCCGGCCAGTCGCTCGTTGAGGAAGCGCCCCGACCAACGTGCGATGAAACGTGAGTCGCAGCCCAGTGCGCTCATGATCCCGTCGCGCGATTCACCGTCCTCGAGCATCAAGATCAATTTTGCACGTCGCACGTCCGCCGCGCGCACCGTTCGGCTGCGTGCCGCTGAAAGTAATTGCGCACGTTCGGTATCAGTCAGATTCATTTTTCCCATGCCCTACATCTGAACATAGACGGGGTGCCAACTCAACGACGCAGTGGACTAGCTTTAGGGATCCATACGCGCAGCAAGGGCTGAGGCCGATAAGTCTTGGCCTTTAACTCTTGCTGCAATCTCTCCAGCCAGTCGTTTCGTCCATGTTCTTCGATAGGTTCTGTCGCAGTAAGGAAATTCGGAAGAATCAGGACGGAACGGAGAGGATTGCTTATTTCGCAAGATCATAGAACTGCTCGGCGACTGAACGATGGCGTCCACCGTCACTCTTCACCTGTCCTTTCGCTATCATGTCCGGTACGCCGTTTCCAGCGATCGCCTTTTCAAAATAGCGCCGAGCGGCAGCCTTGTCCCGCTTGGCGCGGAACAGGAGGTCAACTGTGTCGCCGGCTTTGTCGACGGCCCGGTACAAGTACTTCTATTCGCCCTTGACCTTGATGTAGGTCTCGTCCATTCGCCAACTCCTGCCAACCTTTTGCTTGCGCGGCCCGAACGCTTTCCCGAGCGCAGGCAGCAGCTTGATAGCCCACCGGTGCACCGTCGAATGGTCGACCGATACTGCCCGCTCGGACATCATTTCTTCCAGATGACGCAGACTCAACGGGTAGGCGACGTACCAACGCACGCAAGTCAACATTATGTCCAGCGGATAGTGCAGCCGTTTGAGCGCCTTGCTCACGGCGGTATTCGGGGTCTTAATCATTCGTTACATCGTTCGTCTCGGGGCCGACCACCATAGCAGATCGGCTTAATGCGACAGAGCCCTACGAATAAGTCGAATCAAACGCCTGGACGATTACCCTTTTAGTTTCGATAGCCCTTACAAAAAAATAGCGTATCTCTGGGAAAACAGGGTGTTTTTCTTTGCAGCTCTGGCGTCGTGGTCAACTCGAGAATTGCCGAATTGCGCATCCGTCTCCCGCAGCGCGCTGCCAGATGAGTTTTCCTTCATCCTGTATCGTGAAATACGCATCGGCCTGCGCGGTGCCAAGCTCGTACGGGATGCCAAGCGTGGACTCCTGTAGACGGCAGATCACAGGAAAATGTCTGCGTGAACATGGAAGCGCTTCGCGAGTCGCTTGGCTACGTCCTTACTGATTACGCGCTTGCCACTCAGGATCTCCGAGATACGGTTTTGCGGTGCGCAGTCGTCGAGGTCGGCTTGCGTCAGGTTCTGCTGTTCCATGAGGAATCGCAGCACTTCGCGCGGCGCCGCGTCGGGAATCTCAACGTGTTCGTCTTCATACGCTTTCACCTGAGTGGCGATCAGGTCGAGTACTTCGGCGAGCGGATGCGCCTCGTCGTCGCCGACTTCGTTAAGCAGCTCGTCGATGCACGCGATGGCCTTATCGTAATCGGCCGCAGTGCGCACGGCCGTGGCACTGCCGATCAGTTCCTTGAATGGCAGCCACGCCTTCAGGATGGCGCTTGGTTCTGCAATGGCGTTCATCACTTTTTCTCCTTCCATTTGTCTGTGTCGTATTCGGCATGCGTCAACACGTTTCGAACAAATACCTTGTGCGTGTTGTAGTGAATCGCGGCGATCAGTCGATACTTGTTCCCGCCGATGTCAAAGACCGTATGCGGCTTCACGTAGTCCGCCGCGCCGAAGGTCGTCTTCAGGTCGTTAAGATCCTTAAAATTCTTGTCCTGCATGACCCTGAGCCAAGCCCGTAGCGGCGGCTCAGCGGCCGGGTGCTTCGTCCAGAAAGCTATGAGCGGTGGTTTGGAAATTATGTGCATGACAGTACTATATCCCACTTTGGGATGTCTTCAAGCAGATTGAAGCACTTCTTCCAGCATGAGACCGTCGCTCGTGGCATCCCTCCCGCCCGCTGAAAATCTGACGTGGCGCTAGATCAGGGCTGTGGCGGGACTGGGCGACCCCTGGAGGGGCCGCCTATGGTCATCTGGACGGCGGCGCTTAGGTGGTTCGCGTCGGGCGACTGTGCTGCCGCGCGCTTTATCATGGTTTTTCGATGCCTTCGTCGGGAAAACCGCCAAATGTGCTATGCGGATCCAATCATCGAGACTACCGCAAATACGTCAGGATCTTCGGTGCTGACATGAGCATCCGGGATCTCGCGCAACTCTGCGCGGAGCGCGTCGAAGGCAGCGGCGCCAAGATTCCCAAGGGCATGGACGCAGGGCGGGCTCAAAACTGAAGCGCAACACCAAAGCGTATAAGGTGTTGTAATGCACAAAGCGAATCAGTACGAGCAGTTGCAAGCCGAGGAACGTCTAGAGATCGCGAGCCTGCGTCAACGGGGCTCGAGTATCCGGGCCATGGCCCGCATACTCGGACGCTCAGCCTCTACCCTCAGCCGTGAACTGAGGCGCAATAGCTCTGTGCTCGGTTATGTCCCAGCGGCGGCGCACGCGCTCAGTTCGGCCCGACGAGCGGACACGGTCACCACGCCCAAGCTTGGGCCTCACAGCGCCTGCTGGAGGGTCGTCCTCACGCTGCTCGAGTGGCGTTGGTCACCTCAGCAAATCTCTGGAGTTCTCAAGCGTATGTTTCCGACCGATCCAACTTTGCAGGTCTCGCACGAAACGATTTACACGACCATCTACGCTCACCCAGGCGGAGAATTACGGCGCCAACTCATTGCTTGTTTGCGTCGTGCTCACCGCGCCCGTATGTCGCGCACGCGGCGTAATGATCGCCGCTGGCAAATTCCCAATATGGTCAGCATTCACGTGCGCCCACCTGAAGTCGAGGATCGCGTGATGCCCGGGCACTGGGAGGGCGACTTCATCAAAGGCGAAGGCAATCGCTCCTCAGTTGGCGTGTTGGTGGAGAGAACAAGCCGTCTGGTACTGCTGGCCAAGATGCACGATGCCACAGCCGAATCTGCACTGGCCGGCTTCTCGGCCAAGCTCAACTCGATTCCCGAACACTTGCGTCAAAGCTTCACTTACGACCAGGGGCGTGAACTCTCACGACATCAAGAACTTGCCGCTCAAACTGGCGTGAACGTCTATTTTTGCGATCCACATAGCCCGTGGCAGCGCGGAACTTGTGAAAATACCAATGGCCTGTTGCGCGAGTATTTGCCCAAAGGCACCGATCTTTCCGTGCATAGTCAGGCAGACCTCGACATCATTGCCGACAGCTTGAACAACCGACCTCGTGCCACACATGCGTTTCATTCTCCCTTCGAGGTATTCGCCGCGACGCTACAAGCAGCGGATCTAGCAACGTCATCTAAACATTAACCTAGCTGTTGCACTTCGACTTGAGACCGCCCAGCCTTTACCAATCCGAATACCGAGGAAGGCTGATAAAGGCGTTGATCGACCATTACAACGCCGCCCCTGTGACGAAGCTCGAACAGGAAGTGTTCGAACAGCGCGCACGGCTGGCGTGGCGTGGAGCGCACACTTCAAACCATAGTGACCAAAGCGGCCACCGACAGTAAGCGGAACGCGACCGACAAGATCGACGCCAGGCTGTGCCGACTCGATAACATTGGGCGTGGGGATCTGAAAGAACGT
This sequence comes from Burkholderia sp. PAMC 26561, assembly GCF_001557535.2. Classification (NCBI taxonomy): domain Bacteria; kingdom Pseudomonadati; phylum Pseudomonadota; class Betaproteobacteria; order Burkholderiales; family Burkholderiaceae; genus Burkholderia; species Burkholderia sp. PAMC 26561. The sequence goes on along the minus strand of NZ_CP014310.1, from coordinate 506,839 downwards.
GATTGGCACATTTTCCCCGGTCAAATTGCCTACCCACGTCTCTCGATTCGAACGCCGTTACTTGGGCTCGCATCGCTGCGGGCTGGCGAATCCACGTGAACGAGGAGAGGAACGGGTTACTCAGCTTACATAAATAACATTATAACTTCGGCATCCTAACGATAACTGCGGCGCTGCGGTCTCAATGTTCTGAGAAGTTTACCCTGAAGCTTCGATTGTTCGCTTGCAGAACGGCGACGGCAAGCTCCATGTTCGCCCAAAGCCGTCACAGCGCTGTGAAATTCTTACGTTTTTTTCGCGCGAGCGACGAAAACGTCGAGGAGCAACGACCCGCATCAGAATTTATGACGGATGCCAATACGAAGCGATACTTGCTTGTCAGTGGCTGAGGGAGTAAGCCCGGTGATCTGTGCGACTGCAGGCTGCCCAAGTGAATCGGTACCGGTCGCTTTCTCGAACACCGCTACGGTGTAAAGGTCGGTTCGCTTGGAAAGGAAATAATCGACGCCGGCACTGAACAATTGATACGTTGAACTGTCCCGGCCTCCGGCTCCGCCTCCACGGGTGTAGTCGTAGGCGGTCCCAACGACGAGCGCAGGCGTAAACTGATACTTGGCGTTAATCTCGGCGTTGTTAAAGCTGGCGGTGCCTTTATAGCGGAGCGTGTTCGGACCCGACGGCGAACCAAGATTCTCGAAGCGGGTATTGGAATATGCAAGATTGACGTTCAGGTCTCCGAGCGTAACTCCGGTGGCGGCACCTACGATCTCGAGGTGGTTGGCCGATGCGTAGCCTGCAAAAACGGGATTGCTTTCAGGGCCCGTTACCGATCCGAAGCTTCCAAGATTGTTGGTCGTAGCGGGGCCGGCATTCGGATTCGCACCGAAGAACGAGGTGTTCGGGTTACGTATATTGAGGTACCCCGCACCAACCGAGAATGGACCGTTGACATAGCCAGCGCCTCCGCCCCAAATCCAGTTATTCGAGAACGACCCGGCCGTTCCGCCAAGATTCATCATCGCCTCGAACGTTAGCCCGCTATACGTAGCGCTCTTGTATTTGATTGCGTTGTTGATTCGGCGGCTATTCAGGCCGTTATCAATATCGCTCGGGTGCGACGCCATGTAGCCGCCCCACTGTGGCGCGGCAAGATACGGCCCAAAGAAATCGACCACAGGATCGTACTGCCGACCGAGGGTGACGGTGCCATAGGGAGTCGATAAACCGACAAATGCCTGACGGCCGAACTCCGCTCCCCCTTGGTTCAACGTTCCGTTGTTGCTGTAAAACCCATTCTCGAGCAGAAATATCGCCTTCATACCTCCGCCCAAATCCTCGACGCCTTTCAAACCCCATCGGCTACCCTGCAATCCTGCTGAGCCGCCTTCAATCATTGCAAATTGCTTGGATCCTTTCAGCCCAGATGCGGTTCTCGATGTTTGCACATTGTTCGTATAGTTGACTCCGCTATCGATGACCCCATAAAGCGTCACGTTGTTTTGCGCTGAGGCGCAGTTTGCAGTAAATATAAGTACTACTGATGAAATAAAGGTTTTTTTCATTGATGGATCTCCATCCAAACTGAGATGTTATAAAGTGTTTGTTGATCTTTGGAATGCGTTTTAACGCATGACTGTCAATGGTTTCAGGGTTCAAGCATTCTTGCTTGATGGGACAGCCTCTACCTCGGAAACCTCCGACACATGTTCCTTAATCCGAATGAGGATGGTCATAAGGAAAGACACGACCAGAAGCCCGGAAAGAAACAGCAGGCCTGTAGTCGAGCTTCCGCCCTGTCCTTTAATGTAGCCAATAGCGAATGGTCCGACGAACCCACCTAAATTTCCGATTGAGTTGATCACTGCGATAGACACTGCGGCGCTCGAGCGCGAGAGAAACAAGGTGGGCAATGCCCAGAACGGGGATTTGAATGCATACAAGCCAGCGAGGCTCAAGCTGATCATCGAAATGGAAACATACGGGTTCGTGGTTATCCCGGCGCCAAACAATGCTGCTGCTGCGACGGCCAACGGAATCGCCGAATGCAGCCGGCGTTCGCTGCGCCGGTCGGAGCTACGCGACCACAGCACCATGACGCCTGTTGCAAATATGTAGGGGATCATCGCGATCAGCCCGATTTCGGTATGGCTGATCTTTGTTGAAAAACCCTTGATGATCTGCGGCATCCAGTAACCGACGCCCAGGCTCCCGCACTGGTAGACAAAGTAAATGAAGGACAGGTAGAGGACTTTCGGACTGGCGAGCACCTTAAATGTGCCGATGTGTTTTACGTTCGGGCGCGATTTTTTGTCCTTTTCGAGTTCTGCAAGCAGCCAGTCACGTTCCTCAGGCTCCAACCATTTGGCATCCTTGGGGCGATCGGCCAGATAGAGGAAGCACATGATGCCACCAAGCAGCGCAGGCACACCTTCGAGAACGAGCATCCATCGCCATCCACTCCACTGCAGCCAATGGACGTTATCCATGATCCACGTGCTAAGCGGCGCGCCAATGATGTACGAAACCGGGATGGCGGCCGTGAACAGGGCAACGGTCGTCGCTAATTCTTTGGCACGAAACCAGTACGTCAGGTAGACGATGATGCCTGGGAAAAAGCCGGCTTCCGAAACCCCGAGCAGAAACCGCAAGATATAAAGCTGAGTAGCGTTTTGGACAAACGCAGAGACGATCGCGACAGCTCCCCATGTCAGCAGAATACGTGCGATCCAGACGCGCGCACCGTACTTGTTGAGCATCACATTGCTGGGCACTTCAAAGAGGAAATATCCGATGAAGAAGATGCCCGAGACGAAGCCAAACGCTTCACTGCTAAGGGCAAGTTCCTTGTTCATCTGAAGCGCCGCATACCCAATGTTCGCCCGATCCAGATACGAGACGATGTAAAGGATGAAAACGAACGGAATGATGCGCCACGAAATTTTCCTGACGAGCGCTGTTTCGTTTATTGCTGATGGTGCTTGCATATCAGTCTCATCGGCGTCAAGCCGCTCGATGCCCGTAAAGATTCAGAGGTGCTTACGCTTGATGTTGCGAGAAGATCATGCAAACCGGGCTGCCGGTTTGAACGGAAAATCCTGTTGGCTTGATCCGTCCGGACGTGTGGTCCACAGCAAACGCGACGATGTTGTCGCTTTCTTCATTCAAGACGAACATGAACCGGCCGTTTGGCGTCGATGTCATGAACCTAGGCGTACGACCTCGGCTTTGTTCGACTTCAACCAGACTCAAGAAACCGGTGTCCTGATCAACCTTGAACACGGCGACGCTGTCATATCCCCGATTGGACGCATATACGTATTGGCCCGTGCTATCGACTTCGATCTCGGACGCGCGGCTATTGCCCGTGAAGGTGTCTGGCAGCGTCGAAACCGTTTGCAAAGGCTGCAGAGAACCGTTGCTGGGCAAGTACCGGTAGGTAGTGACCGTTGAGTCAAGTTCATTGACGCAGTATGCGAAGCCCGATTTCGAGTGGAACGCAATATGACGAGGCCCTGACGTCTCTCGTGTTGAAACGAACGCTGGTGTGCCTGGCGTGAGTTGTCCGTCCTTGAATCGGTAAGTCAGGATCTGATCCAGCCCCTTGGCCGGCACGATGACAAACTCGCCTGACGGGTCGAACGGGTTGAAATGGGGCTTCGGCACCTTTTGCTCGACCCGGTGCGGACCGAGCGGACCTTCGAGCTTCACGAGTTGCGTTAGCTCTTTAAGCGAGCCATCGTCAGCAATAGGCAACACAGCGAGGCTTGATCCAATATGGTTCGACACGACCACATAACGACCCTTCGGATCGATCGCCAGATGAACCGGGTTCTGGCCTTGTGTGCTTTGCTTGTTGATGAACGCAATTTTCCCAGTCGCTTTGTCCACCGCGTAAGAACTGATGTCACTGAGATCGCCGTGGACAGTGTAGAGGCGCTCGCCGTTGGCGCTCAGTGCCAGAAACGACGGATTGACTTGGTCCTTTAGAAGTTGAACCCGTTCAAGCTTCCCAGACTCCTCATCGACTGAATAGACGCTGATACCGTCACCTCGGGCATTGCGTTCGCGAGTGGTACGGCAGCCAACATAAGCAAACATACGATTTCCTTTCGAATTCGAGGGGCGGTTTGCCCGGTTAGCTGCTGCAAAGGCCGTGGGAAACGTGGACCAAATTGTCGCCAGGGCACTTATCGACGCGGCGCTCTGAAGAAGACGACGGCGTCTCATGTTCGCTACGGTCGAACCAACAGCAGTCAATTGATCTTTTAGATCCACGGTCTCGTCTCCACAATTTTTCTTCTGGGGTTTTCACTAGATTGCATTTTTACTCGTGAAAGTGCAAAAATACAGTTATGGAAAACACTTACTCCCCCCCACAAGCGAGCCTGCGGTCCGGCGATGAAGCTTTTCGGTTCATCGATCTTCCGGGAATGTTCGGCACTAAGTTCACGCGGTTGCCGGTTGTATTGCGCCTGTTACTGGAAAACGCGATCCGCAATACGGACGGCGAAGAGCGCCGGCTCGCGGTCGACGGGATCTTCGGTTGGCTCGAGCGCGGCACGAGCGAGGTCGAAATCGCATTCCAGCCCAATCGCGTGTTGATGCACGACACGACGAGCACGCCTGCGCTGGTCGATGTCGCGGCCATGCGCGACGCGCTCGCCGAAGCGGGTGCTGATCCGAACGCCCTCAATCCGGTACTACCCGTGGATTCGTCGGTTGATCACTCATTGGCGGTTGAATATTTCGCCCGACCCGATGCTGCGCCGATGAACCTGTCACTCGAGCTTCGGCGTAATAACGAGCGGTATCGATTTCTTTGCTGGGCATCGAAAGCGTTGACCGGAGTGCGGATTCATCCGCCGGGAACGGGGATCATGCACACCATCAATCTTGAGCAGCTGGCAACGGTTGTCTCGGTCGTAGAACGTGACAATGAGCGCTGGGCGGTACCAGACACCTTGATCGGCACCGACAGCCACACGCCAATGATCAACGGCATCGGCGTACTTGGATGGGGCGTTGGAGGTCTGGAAGCGCAGACGGTGATGTTTGGCATGCCCGTGATGCAGCGAATTCCTGATGTCATTGGCGTTCGCTTGACGGGCGCTTTCCGACCCGGGACGCTCGCAACCGACCTGGCGTTGACGGTGACGCAGCGCCTTCGCCAAATCGGTGTATCTGGCGAGTTCGTGGAGTTCTTTGGTCCTGGCGTTGCGACGTTGACTGCTGGCGACCGGTCTGTTGTCGCGAATATGGCCCCGGAATATGGTGCGTCCACGGGCTTTTTTCCGGTTGATGAATCCACGCTCGAGTACCTTCGAACAACTAATCGAACTTCGAGCGCGATCGCACTGGTCGGAGAATTTTCGAAGCGACTGGGTGTGTGGTTTGACCCGTCCGCGGAGCCAACCTACACGCGAAGTATCAACATCGATCTGAGCGAGATCGGCATGCATATCGCCGGCCCACGCCGTCCGCAGGATTTGCTGGACTATTCAGAAACCTCGGCGGCGCTTGCAACTTTTGCTTTTAAACCAAGCACCGCCGCGACGTCGATGCCCAAGCACCCGGTGGCGATTGCTGCCATCACCAGTTGCACCAATACGTCTGACCCGGCCTTGCTCATCGCGGCGGGTCTAGTCGCCCGCAAGGCGCGAGAACGAGGGCTAAAGGTCTCGCCATGGATCAAGACCTCACTCGGACCCGGTTCGCCCGCTGCCGCGGCGTATCTCGAGCGTGCTGGTTTGATTGATGACCTGTCGTCGGTAGGGTTCGACATCGTTGGATACGGATGCACGACCTGCATTGGAAATTCCGGTCAGCTCACCCAGCCGATCAAGGAAGCGCTCGCAAGCAAGTCCGTCTATCCCGTCGCCATGTTGTCGGGCAACCGGAATTTTCCGGGCCGGATTCATCCGGATCTGGATCTGGGCTTCATCATGTCACCGCCCCTGGTCATCGCTTTTGCACTAGCTGGTGACGCGGAAGTCGATTTAAGCCAGGACCCGGTGCAAATCACCGCAGACGGTAAGCCCGTTTTCTTGAATGATTTATGGCCAAGCCGCGAGGAAGTTGCAGCGTTGGTGAAGCAGGCTGCGGAGCCGAGTGATTACCCCCGCGCGTTCGCTATCGCCAGTCAGAACCCGCTTTGGCACGAAATGAAAACCCCGGAAAGTGCTCAATTTCCGTGGGATCACGCGTCGACTGCGTTGCGTCGGCCGCCCTTTGCTTCCCTCTCGGAAGGCTCCCAGCTTGGCACCTACATCGCCTACCCGTTGCTCGTGCTGGGCGACGATGTAACAACCGATCACATTTCCCCTGCAAGTGCGATTCCGAAAGATAGCTACGTCGCTGACTTCCTGGTGGAGCGCGGAGACGATCGTAACGACCTCAATGTTTTTGCGTCTCGCCGCGGGAACTGGGAAGTCATGGTGCGTGCCGCCTTTTACAACAAGACGCTTGTCAATCTATTGAAGGCTGACGCCCCGACGGCAAACACGTTGCACGTCCCGACTGGTGAAGTGCTGCCGATCTTCGAAGCTGCCAATCGATACCGCGCCGATGGAGACTCGGTCGTTCTCATCGCCGGCGAGCGATATGGGACGGGATCCTCGCGCGACTGGGCCGCGAAAGGCCAGCGACTGCTCGGCATTCGCGCGGTCTTGGCTGTCAGCTTCGAGCGTATTCACCGGTCGAATCTGATCGGGATGGGCATCCTGCCTCTGCGCCTGCCTGAAGGCATCACGCCCGTTTCGTTGAACGTTCGCCCCGGCGACAAGCTCGAAATCAGCGCATCAGCCGAGACGTTGGCACCTCGTTGCCTAATCGGTGTCAAAATCGTTCGTGTGGATGGGAAAATCGACCAATTTGAAGCAACGGCAGCCGTAGAAACGCAACTTGAAACGGCACTGCTGCGCGCCGGAGGCGTAATCCCATTGATCCTGCAAAAAACACTGGCAGCGCAATCGCTCCCGACCTGACGACCTAGGCGGAGCGTGCGAGCCGAATGAAGGAACAGGCTAGAATCGTCATGATCGACAAATCGATCGCCTCGCAAATCGTCGCGTTTATTCACGCAGAAGGAATGGCTGTCGGCAGTCACTTGCCGGCACAACTAATCGCGGATCGCCTTCGTGTGTCGCGCTCCCCGGTCAACGATGCTCTCGCCTTCTTGCATGAAAAGGGCGTGTTAATTCGCGAGCGGAATCGCGGATTTTTCTTGGCAAAGCCAGTGGAGCAGCCGCTCGACCAGGTCGTCGACCAGCTTGGTTTGGGCGAAGCGGATGTCGTCACGAGCGTTTATTTTCGAATCGCCGACGACAGGCTGAAGGGATTACTGCCAGAGGAAGTCTCAGAGCAGGCGCTCAAAACGCGCTACGGATTAACGAATACCCAACTCAACTCCGTGCTTGGGCGCATCTCGCAAGAAGGCTGGGCCGAGCGCAAACCGGGCTACGGCTGGCAGTTCTCTTCGATGCTGACCACCCCGGATAGCCTCTTGAAATCGTATCGACTGCGGTTGGCGCTCGAGCCGGCTGCGTTGCTAGAACCCGGATATCGGCTTGATCCAAAGGTACTCGAACGGTGCCGAGCGGCCGAGGTACATTTGCTGCAGGGAGGAATTGAAACGGATACCGCTGACCAGCTTCACGACCGAGGGGTACGTTTTCACGAATCGTTGGTGGAAGCGTCGGGCAACTCATTTTTTATTGACACCATCAAGCGCGTAAATCGCGTCAGACGCTTACTCTCCTATCGCTCGATGCAGGACAGACAGCGCTATACCGAGCATTGCAAGCAGCACCTGAACGTTCTTGATCTACTGGAGAAAGAACGCAACGAAGAAGCGTCCGAGGAGCTTCGCGCTCATCTTCGCCACACGCTCGACGCGCTATCCAACATCAGCAACATTCTCAAACCTAGATCGGACGCTAATCCGGTCGCTTCAACACATCGCTCATGACAGTTGACGCTTCGATACTTTCCGCCTTTACGCCGACCGGGCGACTTCGCGCTTCAATCAATCTAGGCAATCCGATATTGGCCAACAAGGATCCCGCCACGGGCAGGCCATTCGGGGTGTCGGTGGATCTTGCGATGGAGTTTGGGAAGCGCCTTGGTGTTTCCGTCGAGTTAGTGGTCTTCGACGCAGCAGGTAAATCGGTCGAAGCTGTTACCAACGAAGAGGCGGATTTTGGCTTCTTTGCGATTGATCCGGTTCGAGGAGCAAGCATTGCTTTCACAGCGCCATATGTGCTGATTGAGGGCTTTTATCTGGTGCGCGACGAGTCGATGATCCGCGAGAATGCCGACGTCGATCGTGCTGAAACTCGTGTGGCTGTCGGCAAAGGAAGCGCATACGATCTGTATCTAACGCGCGAGCTGAAGCAAGCAGAAATCGTTCGGGCGCCAACGTCCCCTACGGTCGTGCAAACCTTCGTTGAACAGAACCTGGAAGTCGCCGCAGGCGTAAAGCAGCAACTCGAAGCCGATGCCGCCAAGACACCCGGCCTACGCTTGCTCAACGAACGCTTTATGGTCATACAGCAGGCGATGGGAACACCGAAGAGCCGGGGAGCGGCCGCCGCAGCGTATTTGGCCGATTTTTTAGAGGAAGTGAAGGTTTCGGGCTTTGTGGAAAGCGCTCTGAAAAAACACCGCATTGCTGGCGCCTCGGTCGCCCCGGTTCGGAGTTGAACAAATAAAAGAGCAGCCGGTTCGGGGCCGGCTCAGCCGTTGGCAACAAATCATTTAACGTTGCTCTTTGAACGAATTTGGGGGTGCCGCGGAATCTTGGACTGGTTTATGCTTTGAGTCCTAGAGGCTCTCGTAAACCAATATGATTTTGTCAACACTACGCGTATAAACCTGTCAATTCGCGTTTTCGGGTTTAATCCCGACGTTTTGCAGCGGGTTTCCCCTAAGATACTATCAGACGAAAGCAAGCGACAGAGCCTCATCTTCGAGGCTTTGCCTGATGATCCAGAGAGTGATCGCCATGCGCCCTACCCTCTGGAAAGGCGTTGGATTTCATATAGAAACGGGGCCTCAGGCCACAAACAATTACCCATCTTGACAAAGCATCTTCGATAGCCCTCGACGGATTTATTAATTACTTCGTCGTGCGAATTACTTTGTAAATTTTGTGCTGGATACGAACATCGCGGGATGCTCGCGGTTGTTTTACGTAGAAATGTGGGATACAGGTTGTCCGAAAATGAAAAACCATCTGTCGTATACCGACTTAATTCTGTCAACAGCGCGCGTATAAAAATGTCTACATGGACGCCCCCCTTTGCGCCAGGTCTTTCAGTGCGTGACGGACAGGATGGGCTGCAGTTCTACATACGGCCTTATTGCAGCCTGCTTCGCTGCGGGCCCCTATGAAATCCGCGGATTCACGCCTCATTCAACTCACGAGCTCAGTGGCTCAGACAAATTTTCAGGCTTGGTGAATCCCAGGTCCGACCTGCTCTGTCATTACACTCAAATACCGCCGCAACTTTGGACACTCCATCCTTTCCTACAGCATCGTGCCTTTAAACTTGGTGTCAGATGGGTCGAACGCTCTTGTGACCTTTCTGATAAGGCTTTTGATGGGCGTTGTTGCAAAAATCGACAGTTCAGGCGGGCGTACACCCGCGATTCGAAATTCATGAAATACGCACGGACTGCGGGCGTGCAAGTGTGACCATATGGTTGATGATGCCAACACGGATGGCGACCTCCGTCGCTTGTGAACCAATGCAGCGCGCCGAAAGACAATTCCCCGTGAGCGTTTTAAACCGGTACATCGTATTTTCGATCAGCGAACGTCGATGGTAGCCACTGTGCTTCTTCCATTCGTCCCGGCCGTCTCGCGCAATTCCGTTGATCGCTTCATTTCGCCAGCTTGCTCCGGGCGTACCCTCAGGCCAAGGCTTCGCCCCCTCGCGTGGCGGAATCGACGGCGTAGCGCTGCGCCCGTCAATCACCTTATGGCACTGCTTTGTATCGTAGGCACCGTCACCGCCTACCGTATCGATAGGTTCATCGGTAGGAATCTGCGCCAACAAACCCGGCAATGCACTTGCGTCGTCGACGTCCTGATGCGTCATCAGCGCCGCGCGTATCTGGCCCGTCTTCACGTCCAGCCCAAGATGGACCTTACGCCAGGTCCGCCGCTTGGAGTAGCCGTGCTTGCGCACCTTCCATTCGCCTTCACCAAAGACCTTCACGCCCGTACTATCGATAACCAGATGAATCGGGTCGCCGCTCGACATCTCGGGCAACGTGACCTGAAGCTCCTGTGAACGGCGGCTTAGCGTCGTATAGTTGGGCACCGGCAGGTCCCCAAATGCGAGTTTGCGAAGACTTTGCACAAAGCCCTGAGCAGCCCGAAGCGTCAAATGATAAACGTGCTTGAGCGTGAGCACGGCCTGAATCACTGGGTCGGAGTAGACCTGCGGCCTGCCGCGCTTGACAGGTCTCGTCTCGCTCCCGCTCGTGAATGCGCTCTCGTCGATCCACATGGTCAAGCTGCCTCGTGCGATCAGCCCTGCGTTGTACTCCGGCCAGTTCCTGACTCGATATACGCCTTTAGGCTCGCGGCTCTTGCGTTTGTCCTTGCGCATCTTCCCGCCAAATATCGAGAATCTACGCAATTCCTCCGCGAGTTAACAGAGGCAGCTCCACGACCGTTGCGCGTAAACGTCACCCCCTGCAGCGATCGCTTTTTGCAACAACGCCCTTTTGATGGGCGAGCACTGCCCATATAATTCGAGCCAATTTGTTTGCCATGGCTACTATGACGACATTTAGTGGACGCCGTAGTTTCATCTGTTCCACCCACGCCCCGGGCTCTTTGACATGATAGATAACGCTTCGAGCGCCATGCACGAGTAATGTTCTGAGATAGGTATCGCCTCGCTTACTTATGCCGAGTAACGCTACCTTGCCTCCGGAGCCGCTCTGCGCGGGAACAAGACCAAGCCACGCCGCGAACTTCCTGCCGGACTTGAACGTTCCTGCGTCGCCCATCGTTGCAACCGCCGCCGTCGCGCTAAGCAATCCGACGCCCGGGATGGCTGCAATCGCCTTGACGGCCTCATTGTTCTTCATCCATTCATTTAAACGCCGTTCAATCTGCGCGACTTGCCGATCGATCTCATCAACCCCGTTCCACTGCTCACGAAGCGTATCGATCAACATCATAGGCAACCGATCTGATAGTCGGGCGAAAACTCCGATTATGCCTTTCTCTGAAGCAGCGCGGCCAGTGCCGATGACTTCGCCGTATTCGGTGAGCAAGCCTCGCAGACTATTGATCTGCATCGTTCGAAATTTGATGAGCTGCTGACGCATCCTATGCAATGCTAGGACAGCTTGTTGAGACTCTGTCTTTATTGCCACAGGCTTGCTTTGCATCTGAGTCGCCATCCATATGGCACGTGCGTCGGCAGCATCGCTTTTGTTTGCAATATTGAACGCTTTCACGAACTTTGCCGGCATTAACTTTACCTGGTGACCCATCTGGACCAGTTGCCGCGCCCAATGTTGTGACCCGCTGCACGACTCCATTCCTATCAGACAAGGCGAGCGGTTAGCAAAATATTCGAGAAAAGCGGCTCGCTTTATCGGTCGATTCACGACCTCGCCCGTCTGAGGATCAACCCAGTGAACTTGCATCACGTTCTTTGCGATATCCACACCAACGACGGTATGTGTCATGACGGATCCCCTTTGATTAACCGGCGAAGCTAATATGATCTACCCTATTTTGCATTTCTGTTGCGGCAGTGCCATTAACGTCAAACACCACGTTAGGTGGGGAGCGTCCATATCATTCAACTCGCGTTGTTCGGGTGTGACGCCGGTTTTGCGCATCGGGTTAACGCGTAACTGCTATCCTGGTTGGGTTTCATAGTTAAGCCCGTTATTCGAGACCCCGAGCAATTCCTCGGCGGTTGATCGCTATTCGCCCTTCCCTGCGAATCGGCCTCGGATTCGAGATTGAAAACGGGCTGCCAAAGCGGGTTCTGCAAAAGCAGCAACGGAACGGCGCTTCGAGAACGAACGCGTTGATCGAGTACGATGTCGCTCGACCACAACTGCGGCAAGATGTTTCCAAAGGAACCTTGTGAACCGGACAAATGCTCTCGCTCGGCCGTTGAAACAACACGCTGTGATAGCCGAGGCCTGAACATAACCGGCAATATCTGAAGCTTGCGCAACACTGCCGATGCTCGGAGCCCGCCAGAAGCGATCGCCGCAAGAGTCGCGTGGAGACGCCCAACGTATCCGAGAGATTTCGAACATCAACGAATGCGCGGCTGGGAAGCACCCCCTCATAGGGATCGACTTTTGCATTCACTTGATTGGCAACAAGATGGCCCGGCAATCGATTGGCAAGGACGAACTTCCATAGTATCGACAGGATAGATTCGTGCGGCCAGATCCACTTTGGATCGAACACGTAGCCAAGCGCCGGAGCGAGCATTTCCTCGTCCAGCGACAGAATCGGGAACCGAGACAATCCCCGCTCATCAGGCCGTCGCGAGTACGTTACCGGTGGCATGGCGAGTTTGAACGTAACCGCAGTGGCGCACGGCGTGAGCCCACATCGTCGAACCCGGGCGGTATTGCGCATCGTCGCGAAGCTCACTCTCTTTAACACCGATTTCCACTGCCCTAACGAAGGATTTCATCGGAATCTCTAAACGACCGGGAAGACAGGCTTTGTTATGCGCTTCCTCGAAGGCATTCCATAAAACATGAGCGTCGTCCATCAGGCGATATCCAGCGTCGAACGCTTGTGGAACGTAGAAACGGGTGAACGTCCAATCGTTGCCTTGAGGATACGTTGTCTCGTCATAGCCCAGCAGGCACGTCGCGACGTCGTCGGCGTTCCTGACACCATAGAACGCCATCTCCTCGACCATCAGGCGCGCCACAATCTGCGTCTTGTTGGCGATCTGAAGGCCCGTCTTTTGCGCGAGCAACTCCTGCTGACCGACTAGGAACGTAAAGAGCTTGATTTGTTGCCGGTCAAGTGCGTCGTGGACGTCGCGAAGCCACTCGTATTCGTTCTCGTTCAGCCGCTGCGCCTCGTCGCAAAAGAGAACAACAACGCCGCTACCGGCTCGTGCAGCCGCTTCGCGGATCTTGGCGCTCAGTCTCATGCGTTTCGACGGGTTCCCGCCCGTGTCCGGCTGCGGGTAACCGACCGCTGAAAGGAGGTTGGAAAAGAACGGTCCTTCGGCGTGGCGCGGCTTGTGCTCGCATTGCGCATGGTACGTCGTCACCTTCGGATAGTTTCGGGCGAACAAGAGCCGCACATACTCGATCGCTCGCGTCTTGCCGATCCGAGACGGGCCGTAGATGAGAGCGCCCGTGATTCGATAGCGAAGGCAACGAGCGACGAGGTCGTAGAGTTCCTGTATGGCGGGCGTTGCGATACGATAGTTACCGGTGGCCAGTGGGTGAATCGAGGGGTCGATTGGCCGTGGAATTTCGATGGACATTGCACACCCCCTTCACTATCTCGTCCTAAAAGACCTGCCCTGTCCCGATGCTGAGCCTGCGTGCGTGAGCAATTGGCGTCGGCAGCGTTTCCCGGTCCACGACCTCTGCAGCCATCGGCGATAACGCCTCATTGGCACCGCTTGCGGAGGATTTCAAGCTAGATACTGTGATTCCCGTCAAGCATTTTGCAGTTTGGGATCAAAGCACTTGCCTGACCTAATAACGCCGAAAGCAACGTGAACGAGCTTGCGCATCATCGCACCGATGATGAGTTTGGCAGGCTTGCCAGAAGCGGCCAGACGTTCGCGAAAGCGCTTTCCCCAGTGAGTCTTGTAAAGCGTTGTCATGGCAGGCATATAAAGCGCTTTACGCAAAAAGGCGTGACCGACTTTTGACATACGAGGCCTGCCTTTGACGCTGCTGCCGGATTCATGCTGTCGCGGATCGAGACCGGCAAAGGCCGCCGCCTGCCGCGCGTTGGCAAAGCGTCCGGGGTGCATACAAAAGGCCAGCAGCACCGCGATAGTGCGCTCGCCCAAACCTGGAATGCTATCAAGTAGCATCTGCTTGCTTTTCATGTCCGCGTCGCCGTCAATTTGATTTTGGATCTTTTTGAGCAACTTCTTGTTTTCGGTATCGAGCCATTCAATATGGCAGACAATGCCTTCTGCAACGACATCGCGCGCCACCTCAAGGCGATTGCTCTCTTGCGTACGCATGGTTTGCAGTGCCTCGAGGCGCAACACCGAGGCCCGCAATGCCTGTTCTGCAGGTGACGGCGCCTGCCACGTTGTTGGACGGCGTTCGAAGCAGAATTCTGCTATCAGTTGAGCATCGCCGCGATCTGTCTTACTGCGCGCCAGGCGGGAGGCGCCGAACGCCTTGATTTGCGCAGGATTGATCACACTCACCGTCATGTCTTTCGCGGTGAGATATTCCGCAACCGCTTCCCAATAAACGCCAGTGGCCTCCATGCAAATATGTGCATCGGAGGCCCCATGCTTGTCGAGCCACCCGAATAACTCATTAAAGCCTTCTAGGTTATTGTCGAATACGGCGGTCTCAAGTCGAAGTGCAACAGCTAGGTTAATGTTTAGATGACGTTGCTAGATCCGCTGCTTGTAGCGTCGCGGCGAATACCTCGAAGGGAGAATGAAACGCATGTGTGGAACGAGGTCGGTTGTTCAAGCTGTCGGCAATGATGTCGAGGTCTGCCTGACTATGCACGGAAAGATAGGTGCCTTTGGGCAAATACTCGCGCAACAGGCCATTGGTATTTTCACAAGTTCCGCGCTGCCACGGGCTATGTGGATGGTAAGTAGGCCCGAGGGGTTTCACCTCAAGCCTCTCGCAGAACCGTACGTGAGACTCTCGCCTCATACGGCTCCCGTCAGCCAACCGGTGCCCCAAACGATACGCCAGTGAACGAACAACCGAGGATAGACAGCCGCCATTTTGCGGAGCCATTCAGCGCTACGCCGTTTGTGTCGCGACAGTGTCTTGAACTTCCGTCGGGCCCAGCACTCGAGCTTCCGATCCACAAATTGGAAGATCGCATGCATTGCCGTTCGATAGAACGCCCCATAGTAATTCCACCACCCTTGTATCGTTGGATTGCATTGCTGCGCGAGGTCATCGAGCGTGGCTGGAGTCCGACGATGTATCCACCAACTCCGCACCGTTTGCCGCATCCGCTTCAGCGCATCGTTGCTCGCTGCCGGCAAGAAACTGGTAAATAGCCGGTTGTACCTGCTCCTTGCCTCTCGGGCCTAAACGTAAAACCGAGAAAGGTAAATTGCACGTTCGAATAAGCTAAAGTGCGGTTACCGTCCTTGCAATACACGATCTTTGACTTCTCCGGATGCATCGTCAAACCACACTCATCCAGCCGCGATGCAATGGCCCGCATCACTTCTTCCGCCTGCTCGCGACTTCGGCAGTGAACTACCGCGTCATCGGCATAGCGAGCGAAAGGGAGTTGTTGGTAAGTCCGCGACATCCAGCAGTCAAACGCCTAATGCATGAACAGATTCATCAAGATGGGACTAACAACCCCGCCCTGCGGAGTCCCCCTCTGCCGAGGCAAACGGGTACCGTCTGCAGTTTCGAACGGCGCAGTTAACCACCGCTCGATATATAGCAAGATCCAGTCATCCTTGATGTGGCGTCGCACCGCCTTCATCAACAACGCATGATCGATCTGATCAAATGCCGCCTTGATGTCAAATTCCACGACCCAGTCATATTGCCAACACCGCTTTCGCGTGACAGCAACTGCCTGCTTAGCCGATTTGCCCGGCCGGTATCCATATGAGTCTGGATGAAACACGGGATCGAGTATCGGTTCGATCAGAAGCTTGACGATCGTTTGCGCAATTCGGTCCGACACAGTGGGGACGGTCAGCGCGAACTGCACAAGTGCTCAGCGAGCATTTGGGATGGGCTGAGATTCGTCACCCGTTCCATCCCCTCAGGGGCCAACGCTTTCCCGTTCTGAAGGAGCGCCGCGTCGCAGGCACCGAGACATTGCTTCTGCGCGATACAGAACGTGGCAGCTTTAGCATTGCGCGCGAATGGACCGACTGGGGCACACCGACTGTCCACGACGACGCCATCGCGTCAGTGTGCTGCTTCGATCTGGGCATGTTGTTGGAGCTGGTCACGTTGATCGACCAGCTCGCCCCATCCAGGAAGTCGTCGAACAAAGGAGCTTGATCAATGCATCTCCTTGTCCTATTATCAGACCAGTTTTCAACGTGGTCCGCCAATGGAAGATATTCCGTCGTCCACTTTGCGCAGACGCCGCGCGCAATTGCTGAAGCAAATGCCGGCGTTAGAGACGCTCTTGCGCGGCTCTCTCATCGAGCGCTACAAGCGCTGCGGCAAACCGGGCTGCAAGTGTGCAGACGGCCCCGGCCATGGCCCCAAGTACTACCTGTCCGTGAGCTTTCCCGGTCGCCGGCCCCAAATGGACTACGTACCGCAAGCCGATTACCCCGACGTTACCGAACGTCTGGCGAACTATCACCGAGTCCGCGAGATCATCGAGGAAATCTGCGAGATCAACCGCGAACTATTGCGCCGCCGCGAGGCGCTCTGAGGGGCGCCGGTGAACCAGTCTCCGCTGTCACTCACCCACATCATCGATCCGCAATCGGCCGGCGTACTCATCGCCAACATGCTCGAGGCCTGGCTCACCGCCGGGTCCGGTAGATTTCAAGGTAGATGTCGCCTCAACGATTAAATTTAGGCGGCTTTTTGCTCCTGTCGGTGGTTGCGTTTGATGGGTTCAAAGTTGTCTGTGCGATCGGGATTCAAATGGACCGTTTTTACGCGCTTCCAGTTTCGAGTGGGGCCTTTCCATCGTAGCGGGTTGCGCTGCTTTGCCGCCTCGTAGAGCATCGCGCGGCGATCGAGGATCTGCTGGTCGAGGTTGGCGTGCCGTTGGGCAGGCGTGACGAAACGGATCGCGCTGTGACGATGTTCGTGGTTATACCAGCGCACCAACACGGTGACCCAAGCGCGCGCGGCAAATAGAGTGTCGAACGCCTGCAGAGGATAGGCCGGCCGATACTTCAGTGTTTTGAACAACGATTCCGAGAACGGGTTGTCGTTGCTCACGCCCGGTCGACTCAATGACGGCATGACACCCAGAGCCTGCAGGGTGGCGAGCATCGTGGCACCCTTCATTGGGCCGCCGTTATCCGAATGCAAAATCACCTGACCCGGTTTGATCGCTTCACGTGCACATAGGTCCTTCAGAAGCTCGCTGGCCTGGGCGCTGCTCTCTTCAGCGTAGACCTGCCAGCCGACGACCATCCGACTGAATACGTCCATGAACAGATAGAGATAGAAATACTGCCCGCGAACTGTCGTCGGCAGGTAAGTGATATCCCAGCTGAACAATTGATTGGGCTCGTCGGCACAAACTGCGCGAGGCTTGCTGCGGGCGCGCGCTGGTTGTTCACTGCGCCGATGAGCAAGCTGTTTCTCTTCACGCAGCACCCGGTAGAACGTCGATTCTGAGGCGATGTAGCGGCCCTGGTCGGCCAATCGAGGGACGATTTGGCTCGGTGGCAGATGAGCGAATTCGACAGAGTTGGCCACCGCCAGCAGTTCAGCGCGCTCATCGGTCGACAGCTTGTGAACAGCATCATGATGGCGTAAGGCGCGCCCATCCACTGCTTCAGGACCGCCGCCTTGCCAGCGCTGCACGGTGCGCGCGCTTAGCCCGAGCACAGCACATGCGCGTGCCTGACGAGCCCCGGCTGTAGTCGCCTTGCCGATCAGCTCCTGCAATGTCGCACGCTCTTCGGGGGAGCTCATTCGTCCTCGTCCCCGAACAGCGCCTGGTACTTTTTTGAAAGTATCAGCAACGCGGCCGCCTCCGCTAAAGCCTTTTCCTTGCGTTTCAATTCGCGCTGCAGCTGCGCATTGGCCTGTTTCAGCTCGCGCAGTTCTGGAGCGTTTGCACGTGCGCTGCTCGCGGTGCCGGCCGAGCAAAACTGGGCACGCCACTGGTCCAGATGATGAACAAACAAGCCACGTTCACGGCACCACGCGCTGAGTGCCTCGGCGCTCAGTCCATGGCTCTGCTGCAATGCCAGCAGGCGATCTTCCAAAGACCAATCTTCCGGGCGCCGTGCATCGACTGGCCCCGGGTTGCGGTTTGCGGCGTTAGACACGCGGATCCACTTCCTCAAAGTTAATACGTTCATGTTCAGTTCCGCGGCAACCGTTCCTACGGACCGGTTGCCGCGTTGCAGGACCTTTGCCAGCGCCTGCTCCCTGAATTCAACAGAATACGTCTGTTTGGCATTCAACCTACACCTCTGAGTTCTTCGGATTAAGAAAATTCAGAGGCGACATCTATTGTGACGCAGAGGGGGCCCGCGCTGGAGCTGACCGAGGAGGCCGCCGATGAACACCAAGATCACCCCCCAACATCAAAGCAAGCCGGCGTACATCTATATCCGGCAGTCGACACTGGCCCAGGTGCGACACCATCAGGAGAGCACCGAGCGCCAGTATGCGTTGAAGGACAAGGCGCTGGCATTGGGTTGGACGGAAACGGCGATCCGTACGCTGGACCGGGACCTCGGTCAGTCGGGGGCGCAGATGACGGGCCGCGAGGACTTCAAGACGCTGGTGGCGGATGTCTCGATGGGGCAAGTGGGTGCAGTGTTTGCACTGGAAGTGTCGCGCCTGGCGCGCTCAAACCTGGACTGGCATCGCCTGCTCGAACTGTGTGCGCTTACTCATACTCTCGTGATCAACGCCGATGGTTGCTACGACCCGGGCGACTTCAACGACGGCCTGCTTCTCGGTCTCAAAGGAACGATGGCGCAGGCCGAACTCCATTTTTTGCGCGGGCGCCTCCAGGGCGGTAAGCTCAACAAGGCGCAGAATGGTGAATTGCGGTTTCCGCTCCCGGTTGGCCTGTGCTACGACGATCAAGGACGCATCGTCCTGGATCCCGATGACGAGGTACGCGGTGCCGTGCAACTGGCATTTCGTCTGTTTCAGGAGACCGGCAGCGCATACGCGGTTGTCAAGCGCTTTGCCGAAGAGGGCCTGCGCTTTCCCAAGCGCGCCTATGGAGGTGCATGGGCGGGTCGACTCATCTGGGGGCGCCTGAGTCACGAACGTGTTCTCGGTTTGATACGGAATCCTTCCTATGCCGGAATCTATGTTTTTGGACGATACCAGTATCGGCAGCGCATCACGCCACGGGGAGAGGTCCATAAGCGCGTGCAGCCGGTTCCGAAGGCAGAGTGGCGCGTTCATCTGCCAGACCATCACGATGGATATATCACCCCGGAGGAATTTGAGCGCAACCAAGACCGCCTGGCGCTCAACAGGACCAACGGCGAAGGTACCGTTCTCAGTGGTGCGGCGCGTGAAGGATTGGCTCTGCTTCAGGGACTGCTGATATGCGGCTGCTGTGGTCGGGCGTTGACCGTTCGCTACCAAGTGTTAGCGGCGGTGCAAATCCGACACTAAACGGCGGCGTCAGGTTGAGTAAAGCGACAACGCCCAGAGGCGCTTATCGCTGACTCGTGGTTGTTGCCTGCTCGTGCTCAGAATGGATGACCTTGCCTCGAAACAACGTACAGCAGAGTAGATGGATAATCTGTTGAACGGAGGCAAAGATGAGCGAAAAGAATGTACCGAATCGTCGCTACACGGAGGAATTCCGAGAGGAGGCGGCGCGGCTGGCGAATTCTGTCGGGCATAACGAGGCGGCACGGCGTCTGGGCGTGCCGGTGGCGACGATCGGAAATTGGGCGCGGCTACAGTTGAAACAAGGTGTAGTGAGCGTTGCTGAAGTTGCGGTGCCAGCGCCCCGCACGAAGCCAGCGGTCTCAGAGCTGGAGGCGGAAAATAGCCGGCTTCGCAAGGAGCTGGCGAGTGCAAAGTTGGATATAGAAATACTCTCAAAAGCGACGGCATACTTCGCGAAGGGGTCGCGGTGAAGTATGCATGGATCGACGCTAGCCGCGACCGATACGCTGTCAGCAGGCTTTGCCGGTTGCTGTGCGTTTCACGCAGCGGCTACTGTCAGTGGCGTGTGCGAGGGCCAAGCGCGCGGGCGCTGCGGCGTACTGAATTCGATGCTCACGTAGCCGCCGAGCACGCGCGAAGCCGGGCCACGTACGGTCGTCCACGACTGGTTAAAGAACTGAACGCACGAGGTGTGAAAACCGGTGCGGAACGTGTACGACGCAGCCTTGTGCGTCAAGGACTGCGTCCAGTCTACCGCCGGAGGTGGCTTGCGACGACTGACTCGGCTCATCGTTTGCCGGTAGCGCCAAACGTACTGGACAGACGATTCGACGGCTGGGATGTGAATCAGGCGTGGGTGAGTGATATCACGTATTTGCCCACCGCAGAGGGGTGGCTGTACTTGGCCGCGATTCTGGACCTGGGCAGTCGCAGAATTGTGGGATGGTCAATGTCCGAGCGCATTGCTGCCGAACTGGTCTCTAATGCTTTACGATCGGCGTATTGGCAGCGTCGTCCAGGATCAGGGTTGATTTTACATTCGGACCGCGGCAGTCAATATGCAAGCTGGCGCTACAGGGAATTGGTCAGTCAGTACCACATGACGATGTCGATGAGTCGGCGCGCAAACGCCTGGGATAACGCACCAATGGAAAGCTTCTTCAAGACGTTAAAAGTCGAGCAAACGTCGCGATGTCGGTACGAAACACGCGCGCAGGCGCGCCTAGATGTAGTCGATTGGATCGAAGGATTTTACAATCGACAGCGCATCCATTCGTCGATCGGTTACCGGACACCGTGCGATTACGAGACCGCACAAAAAGCAGCGTGAGTTGCTGTACGTGGAAACGAGGCAAGGTCAGGATCGTCGACGTCGGTCAGGTGAGCGTTCACGGGAGGCGCGCGTTGTTCGCGCTGTAGCTCGTGCAATGCGAGCTGGTAGTGCATGCAGATCCGCTCGCGTAGGTCGTCGATGAGTTCGACGACGGCGAGCGCTTGGTCGGCAGATCAGTTGTCCGGGATCAGGAAGTCGAGCCCGCAGGGGACCCCGGAAGGCAACTGACGGCGCTTCACAATGCGTTCTTCTCGGCCTTAGCCGCACACGTTTCTTCGTGCGTTGCTCAGCACGTTCACGTGCCTCTTTCACACGATAGGACTCGCCCTCGATCACCACGACTTCTGCACGATGCACCAGTCGGTCAACAAGGGAGACGACGCAAGCGGCATCCGGAAACACCTCATGCCATTCTGCGAACGGTGGATTTGTTGTGACCACCGTTGATGCAACGCCGTATCTCCTGCTGACGAGTTCAATAGCAGATCGGCGTGGCGGTTCGAGTACGAGAGGTAGCCGACCTCATCGATCACGAGCACGTCGGGTGAGGCATAGCGGTTCAGTCGGCGGCGCAAGGCCGAATCGCTATCGAGCGCTGCCAATTCACCGAGCATCTGGCCGGCGGTGGTAAACAAAGCGGTGTGGCCACGTGCGATTGCCTGATAGGCGAGGTTGAGCGCTAGTGTGGATTTGCCGACGCTGTTCGGGCCGATCAGCACGATGTTCGCGGTGTCTTTGACGAACTCAAGCGACATCAACTCTTCGACGGCGGCACGATCGCACCGCTTGGGCCAGGCCCAGTCGAAGTCGCACAGCGGTTTGAAGCTGCCCAGATGAGCGTCACGGATACGTCGCTCAAGTGAGCGGCGACCGCGCTCGTCCTCTTCCCACTGAAGCAAAGGTGCAACCCACGTTTCGGCCGCAACGTCGGGCCAATGCGCCAGCAGTCCATACAGGCGCAAAGCGTGTGCGCGGGTTTGTAGTACATCAGGCGTGTTCATCAGTGTCTCCCGTGATCTGGTCGTAAATGTCAAGCCGATGGGGTGTCACCAGCGTGTCCTTCTTGCGCACGTGTTCGGGCAACGGGACTGCGACGGGTGGAGGCGCGTGCCGCGCCCCGCGCCGGCGCTCCAGCGCCAGGCGTACCGGATTCGGATGAAGCGCCGCACCACTGGCGAGGGTCTCCTCAATAGCAGCCTGCAGTTCGGCGGCACCATAGCGATCGAGCAGACGCAGCAGATGAGATGTAATGTTGCCCAGATTGCCGCCGCGTTCAGCGGCACGCAGCATCAGGGCCTGACTGGCCGGCGCGGCCCGGCTCAGATGGTCCAGTCCACGATGGTGACGCGCTTCGCGTTTGCGCTCGACGAGTCCGTCGATGTGCGCTGCAATCTCGATCTGTGCACCGCGATCGTAACTGCGCTCATGGGTGGCGAGCAGATCGGCGCCGTCGAGAATGCGGACCTGCCGCGGATTGGCCCGTACGATGAGCGTGCGCCGCACGTGCGTATGCGGGATTGTGTAGTCGTTCAGATCGAAGCGAACATACGGCGTCTTGTTGACCTGCACAGCCACTTGCAGTTCCCACGGGTACGGATTTCCCGGCAGCGCCAATAGACTGGGCTGTTCGCGGGCGAAGGCCTCACGCACGGTGATGGCGGGCTCTTCCCGGCACGGTCGATCGGCCGCAGGTCCGGCGCACCAGAGCGTGGCCTGGGCATTGAGGTCGTCGAGGTCAACGAATTTGCGCGCGGCAAAGAAGTTCTCGCGTACAAACCGGATTGCCCTCTCGACGCGCCCCTTCTCATTGTTATGGGCTCGAGCCCATAAGCACGAGTATGGTGTGGTAAAAAAAATGTCTCGGTGCCTCTTAATGACCCTGTATTGCCTGTCAGGTTGACGCGTTCATGGCGACATAATTTCAGGCTGATACTGATATTCCGCTGATCAACATTGGGGAATATCATGTTTGAGACTCTCTTTACGCGTCCGCATGTTCTTGCTGCCCACACGCTCGCGCCCTGCGTGGAATCCAGGAAACGCTTCCTAGTACATTGTCAGGAACTGGGTTATCCGCCTAAGTCGATCCGCAAGATTGCGTGGGTCCTGCTGGTTTTTTCGCAGAGCATGGATCTGTCCCGCCCGCAGTTAATAACGCACGAGGAAATCGCGTTTGCGGTTGACCACCGGATTCGTCTTGTTCGAAGTGAGCGCACGAACGAGTCCCGCAGCTCGCGGCTTCTGTTCATCCATACCGCCACGGCCTGGCTGTGTTTTCTGGGGCGTCTGGAGGAACGGCATCCCACGAGAGAACCATTTGTTCGCTATGTCGAGCACTACGTCGATTTCATGCGCGACCAGCGAGGACTCTCTCCTGCTACGATTTCAAACTGTCGTGATGAGATCGGTCATTTTCTGGCGATGGTCTGCCGCCCTGACAGGGCAATTGATGCTCTCACTATCCACGACGTCGACACCTACCTCGCTTACCAGGGCAACCATGGCTGGTCCAGAGTGTCATTGCACGCGCTTGCGAGCACGCTGCGCAATTTCTTCCGGTATGCAGAAGGACAAGGCTGGGCTACCAACGTTGCGTGCGGCATTGAAGCACCCGTGGTGTATAGGGAGGAGGGTTTGCCGCTCGGGCCAGATTGGGAGGACGTGCAAAGATTCGTCGACAGTTTTGTCGGCGACAGTGCGATCGATCTACGCAACCGTGCAATGATCATGCTGCTGGTTGTCTACGGACTGAGGCGCGGCGAGGTGGTACTGCTCCGTCTGGAGGATATAGACTGGTGCGGCGAGATCCTTCATGTCCATCGTCCCAAGCAGCGTTGCACACAGCAATATCCGCTGGTGGCAACAGTTGGGAATGCCATTCTGCGTTACCTGAAGGAGGCGCGTCCACGAAGCGCTCATCGTGAGCTGTTCCTGTCGGTTGAGGCGCCGATCCGACCGCTGTCACCTGCGCGCGTAAGCGACATTGTCCGATCGCGTCTCGCAGTGCTTGGCATCGACATCCCGCGGCGTGGCGCACATTGCCTGAGGCATGCCAATGCCCGGCACTTACTCGATGCTGGTTTTGCCCTGAAGGAGATCGGCGATCATCTCGGCCATCGCAGCGCTTCGTCGACGAGAGCCTATGCGAAGGTTGACCTGAGCGGACTGAGGCATGTGGCCGAAATCGATCTGGGGAGTTTGCTATGACGCTCTCCGAACTTGTCGCCCAATACGTGAGCCACAAACGGGCGTTGGGCATGCGCTTTGATTCCGAAGCGGCCACGCTTGCCTCATTCTGCCGCCGGGTTGATGGCAACATTGATGTGACGTCGGTCACGCTCAGGCAGGTACATGACTTCCTGACTGGCAACAGGCCGCTGACTAACCATTGGCGCAAGAGAAGGTCGGTACTTGACTGCCTGTTTCGTTTTGCCCTCTCGCGTGGGCATGTCTCGGCTTCTCCACTTTCTCCCTACAGTCCGGAATTGCCGCCACCGCTGATACCCTATATCTATTCGCAGCAGGAATTAAAGCGCCTGCTCGACGTGGCTCCGGCGGCATGCAGTCCATACGGTCTGCTGGATGCATATGTTTTGCGTGCACTCATTCTGATTCTGTATGGGGCTTGCCTGCGCCATGGCGAAGCCTTGCGGCTAACCATGCAGGACGTTAATCTCGACGAAGCCGTCCTGCACGTGCACGAGAGCAAATTCTATAAATCGAGGCTGGTTCCGCTAGGGAAACGCTGATTGTGCGACACGTGCTGCTGCCCATAGCGTGTCGAACGTTAAGTAGTGAGGGCAGCAAAGCTCGTTCTTGTCTTGTCGTATCCCGAGCGCCGAAGGAAGGCGCTTGGAACTGCGACCTGTTGTACGACCGACAGTTGCCTATCCAGACATGCTCAACTGGTAACGGCTGGGTATGAAGCTTTGGAAACAACGTGCCTCTCGATTGACGGCTCACCCCGGTGACGGGGCGGGTCGACACTGCCAGCCGCCGTGCGGTGTGAGGTGCCAGGCAAGTTCCGCATGCGTAACGTAAGTGAATTGTTGATAAACCTCGTCATTTCCGAAGGGCCAAAGCGGCTGACAGGCCCTGACCAAAAGGTGTGCAGCCGGTTGCTCCTCTAATCAGAAGGAGCACGTCGTCACAAGTGCTGCCGGGGGAAAGACAGACGCTAAACGGATAGGCCCGGGAACAGTCGGGTCGGCAAGAACGGGAACGTGGTAAGCCCGATTCTCTGCCAAGGTTCAGAACATCGAATCGTTGGCAGGCGACCCGCGAGGGAAGCTGTTCGGGAAGCGGGTAAGAGAACGCGGAAAAAGCGAATGCCGCTCTGTAATGGAGCGGATAGGGGTTCGAACTTTGCCCTAGCCCGAAAGGGCGCAGACTTCCACGTGGTGCGGCTGTCGCCGGCCCATGTTTAAGGTTCGACGTAGGGAAGCTTGGAAGAGACTGTTGTATTGCAGTTCAGCGCCCTCGTCTCAGCAATGGGATGGACCAACGAAATGGCGTTTGCGAAGGTCTTGTGCAGTAGGACGAGACCGGCATCAGCTGATGATGCTTTAGCTGTGCTTGAGCCGTTTGCGGTGAAAGTCGCTTGGGCGGTTCTTTGGGGAGGGGGCGGCAGTGATGCCGTCTCCTTACCCGCTTATTCGGCGCAGTCGTCATCGCACGCTTAGCGCTGGACGTTGTAAGAGGATTGGAACTTCACGGAATGGATTCACGACGATGGAGCGGCAAATCGGTTTTGCGGAAGCGGAAAGTGCGGGCAAGAACGCGTGACCAAGCGTCAGCGCTTTCTCGCCGAGATGGAAAAGGTCGTGCCGTGGTCGCGACTGCTGTCGGTCATTAAGCCGCACTACCCGAAGGGCGAGCGAGGCCGCCCGCCAATTGGCCTCGAGCGGATGCTGCGAATCTATTTCCTTCAGCAGTGGTATGGGTTGTCCGACGAAGCACTGGAAGACGCGCTGTACGACAGCATTGCAATGCGCACGTTCGCGGGCATTGATCTGGCTGTTGAGAACGCGCCCGATGCGACCACACTGTTAAAGTTCCGGCGACTGCTGATCGCACATGAGCTGACGCGCAAGTTGTTCGACGAAATCGGTATCTCGCTGTGTGAGCGCGGACTGATGATGAAGGAAGGCACGCTGGTCGACGCGACGATCATCGAAGCGCCGCCGTCGACCAAGAACGTTCAGAAGAGCCGCGACCCGGAGATGCACCAGACGAAAAAGGGAAACGAATGGCACTTTGGCATGAAGGCGCATTTGGGAGTCGACGCCGATTCTGGACTGGTGCATAGCGTAGTGGGCACAGCGGCGAACGTGTCGGATGTATCGCAGGCCCACGCGCTGCTTCACGGGCATGAAGAAGATGCGTTCGGCGACGCGGGCTACCTTGGCGTAGACAAACGCGACGAGATGATGGGCGCGACGGTGAAGTGGCACGTGGCGGCCAAACGCGGAAAGATCAAAGCGATGCAAGAAGGTCCGCTGAAGGACCTGGTGGTCGCACTCGAACGAACTAAGGCACAGATCCGCGCGCGGGTTGAGCATCCGTTTCATGTCGTGAAGAACCTGTTTCGTCATCGCAAGGTCCGCTACAAAGGTCTGGCCAAGAACACCGCGCAACTGTTCAGTCTGTTCGCGCTAGCAAATTTGGTGATCGCAAAAAAGCAACTGCTGTCGACTCACGGGAGCAATCCGTCATGTGTGTGAAAAATGCAGAAAGTTAAGCTGGAATACGGCGGCATTCACCTCGACAATCTTTGGATTCCTTAGCCAACTAGAAAAATTCAGCCTGCTTTATCCATTGTGCGAACAACAGGCGCTTTGATCAGCGTCTCCCTAGGCGCAGATCTGAATAGTGCGATGCGAACCTATGCTCGGCAACGCAACCAGAGATTTGGGCAGGCACCGGTTGCGCCGTTCTTCTGTTTCCGCGATGGTCGCCCTGTGACCCAGAAAGCTGTGTGCAAGGCCTTTCAGCGACAGCGCGTCCTGGCAAACATCCAACGCGAAGGCGGTGCGTCCTGCCAGCCGAGGCTGCATGATTTGCGGCACTCAGGCGCAGTGCACCGGCTAATCGCCTGGTATCGCGGTGGCGTGGAGTTGCAACTGTTGTTACCGCAACTGGCCACCTATCTCGGCCACATCGATCTCGCGAGCACCCAGCGCTACCTCACTCTGACGCCCGAGTTGCTGAATGAAGCGGGCACGCGCTTTGAAACTTACTTCCTTGAGGTGCACCATGAATAACTCATCTTTGCTGGGTCCGTGGATCCGGCGGTTCCTGATCGAGTATTTGGTGGGCGAACGTAACCTTGCCATCAATACGCAAAAAAGTTACCGCGACATGCTCATGCTGTTGCTTCCGTATCTGGCCGCCAAGGTCGACAAACGGATCGATCGCCTGAGCGTGGATGATCTCTCCGCGCAAATGGTCCGCCTGTTCCTGACGCACATGGAAGAACAGCGCCACTGTATGGTCAGCACACGAAATCAGCGGCTCGGCGGCATCCATGCGCTGGCTCGTTTCATCGGCGAACATGCACCGGAATACGTCGACTGGTGGGCACAGATTCATCTGATTCCCGTCAAGAGAACCAGTCGGCCGGAGATCAGCTACCTTAGCAGGCAGGAAATGGACGCCCTGCTTGCAGCCTCTGACATGCAATACAGTACAGGGGCAGCGCGAACATGCGTTACTGCTCTTCATGTTTAATTCAGGAGCGCGCGCAAGCGAAGCCGCGCAACTTAGGATTGGCGACATTGACTGGCACACGCGTTCGGCCAGCATCGTCGGCAAAGGGAACAAACATCGCCGCTGCCCGCTCTGGAAATCCACAATCGAGGCGTTGCGCTCACAGACTGAAGGCAGGGCCGCCGCCGAACCTGTGTTCCTCAACCGGTTCCATCAGACGATGACGCGCTCCGGCATTCATGCTCTGGTGAAGCGCTGCGCTATTCGTGCTGCAGCCAGCGCGCCGTCACTCGCCGGCAAGAATGTGCACCCACATGTGATTCGGCATACAACCGCTTCGCTACTACTGCAGGCCGGTGTCGACATCAATACGATACGCGGCTGGCTTGGGCACGTGTCGTTGGAGACGACCAACATCTATGCCGAGATCAATCTGGAAACAAAGGCGCGGGCGCTGGCGACATGCGAAGTGCAAGGCAATGCCGAAGTACAAAAACAATGGCGTGATCAGCCCGACCTGATGGCCTTCCTCCGTACCCTGTAGCCGAATAATATGTGCTGTTCGATTCCCGCAAAGAGGCTGCCTTGGCCTCGTCGGTTATCGACCAGCACATATTTTTTACCACACCATACTCGTCGCCTCTGGCTACGGCCACTGGTCGGGGCTCGTAGCGATGATGTGCGGCGAACGCGAGCAGCGTTGGGTTGAAGCGGATCGCGTCGCCCTGGCGTTCGAGCACTGCACTTTTAAGGTTGTCGTACAGGATGACCCTTGAGACGCCGGACCATGCCGCGAAGGCACCGGCGTGACCGGCCAGGAAGCTGTCCATCCGCGCATCGAGGAAGAATTGCAGATAGATCTGTCGCGACCACGACAGCACCATCACGAAGGCCATCAGGGGTCGACGCGCACGTCCGATCTGCAGATGGCCGAAGCTCCCCCAGTCGCATTGAGCTTGCTCTCCAGGCAAGGTGCGAAGCCGAAGGTACGCCTCGGCCACCGGGCGCGGACGATGAAGCGAAACCAGGTGTCTGAAGTGGTGCTGACCGCCGCGGTAGCCGCGCTCATAGACCATGGCATACAGGCGGCTGGCTGTGAGCGACGGAAACTTCTTCAGCGTCTCAAGGATGAACGGCAGGTAAGCATCGATTTGCGAGGGCCGCTGAACGGTGCCGATCCGGGGCAGTCCGGCCTGAGCTAGCACGCGCTGGACGGTGCCGCGGTGCACGTGCAGCTGGCGCGCGATGGTGCCACAGCGCCACTTCTCGACGTGGTAGTAGCGCAGGATCTGTGCTTCAAGTTCGGTTCCAATGGTCATGGGTCATGTCCTGTGAAATGCGTAGGAATGCAAACATCACGGAAGACCCGACGGCGAAGCGGCCCAAGGCGTACGAAGCCCGAACAGACACATTGGCAGAAATGGCAATGCTCAGGCACAGGTGCGGCGGTGATGGATACCGGTGTTGTGGCCGCCGACGTCGTCGAAGTCGGTGCCAGTAGAGCATCGGCGGCAGGCATGACGGAACCGTGATGCGTCACTTTATTCCGGCGGCTGCGATAGCGGCGCATCCGTTCGGCGTGTGCAAAGCGGCCATGGCGGCTGCGCTGGTAGCGCCGGCCGGCCTCGCGCATGCTGGAATGGCGCGAAAGCTCGGAGCAGTCGCTATTGCAATAGATTTGGCCGCGGTCGCAATGGCGGCAAACAATGACCTGTGCCCGACAGCGCACGCATACGAACAGTCGGACCGACGCCGGCATCGAGAATCCCCGTCAATGCCGATGCGATATCGACAGGGCTGACGAGGCATGCAATACTTGGCGCACACTCGTGCCCCGTCGTACGCGTGTAGGGTTCGACACCGGAATGAACCTGGCAGTTTGGGCCGGTGTCGGACCTGTTTGTTCGGCGGTTGGTAAACCTTCTTCTACCGCATCCCGCCCTTTGCGTCACCCCCGTCTGAAGCGAACAGCACCGGGTGCGTCGGCACTCGCCCTTCGGGCTCCTTCCGACGCACCCAAATACCTGCCCATCGGCACCTCCGCCAGTCGTCGAAAAACCCGTTCTGAAGAACAAGTCATTTAGCGTTTCTGATTGACGCCGCCATCTGGTGTCGCTTTCCGACCGCCATTCACACCAAGGAAACGGCGGCCTTTATCCATTGTACTTATGCAGTGCTCGCCGCCGCGAGGGGCTGGCGACCACCGATTGCATGAGCATGCGCAGCGAACTACTTGACAACGCAATTGGCGAGGCTGTATTCACCGCCCTGCAGCCAGCCGAACTCGAGCTCGCCGTGACCGCCCTGAGCGAACTCGAGCAACGCGATCATGCCATCATGCGCCAGTGGCACATGCGCATCGAACGCGCCGAGTATGAGGTCGCACTCGCTGAACGTCGCTATCAGGAAT
This sequence comes from Burkholderia sp. PAMC 26561, assembly GCF_001557535.2. Classification (NCBI taxonomy): domain Bacteria; kingdom Pseudomonadati; phylum Pseudomonadota; class Betaproteobacteria; order Burkholderiales; family Burkholderiaceae; genus Burkholderia; species Burkholderia sp. PAMC 26561. Next base: position 476,876 of record NZ_CP014310.1, on the reverse strand, counting down.
GCGACCCGGCCAACCGTCTGGTCGCGGGTACCCTCGAGCGGCGCTGGAATGACGCGATGCTCCGCCTCGAGGCGATCAGGACGGAAGCCGCCCAGTTCCAGAGCCAGAAGGCACTCGTCGCCACGTCCGAACAGAAAGCTCAGGGCCTCGCGCTAGCGCGCAATCTGCCGCGCCTCTGGCGGGCGCCGACCACATCAGCGAAGGATCGCAAGCGCATGTTGCGACTGCTCATCCGGGACATCACGGTCGAGAGACGGTCCGCCACGAGACAAGCGGTGCTGCATATCCGCTGGCAGGGCAGCGCGTGTACTGATATCACCGTGGACTTGCCCAAGCCGGCTGCCGATGCGATGCGTTACCCCGCCGCGTTCGTCGAGCGGGTGCGCGAACTATCGCAGCATCTGCCTGACCGGCAAATCGTGGCGCACCTCAATCAGGAAGGCATACGCAGTTCTACTGGCAAATCGTTCACGCTTGAAATGGTCAAATGGATCCGCTACCGGTATCGAATTGAAGTAACCTGCTTCAAGCGGCCAGACGAGCTCACGGTACAGCAGCTCGCTCATCGGCTGCATGTCAGTCCACACGTCGTGTATTACTGGATCGAGCGCCAGGTAGTCCAGGCGCGCAAGCTCGATGGGCGGGGCCCGTGGTGGGTTACGCTGGATGCCGCCAAGGAACGGCAACTAAAGGATTGGGTGCGCACTTCAGGGCATCTACAGCGGCAACATTCTAACACTCAACTGAGAGAGGTGCATTATGAGATCACCGTCGGAATTCCCAACTTTCTCGTGCCACCCTTGGCCTTCGGAATTTCTACCTGCTTGACCGGCGGCGGGAAGTACGACCCCGACGACATCCGGTTCCACAGTTTGTACAAATTCTTGGACCGCTTCTGCTCGAACATCGCGATAGTCTCATCGTCGATCCCAGCAGAACCTCGGTTGGCCTTCACCAGTTGGTAGGCTTCCCACACCGTACGCTTTGCAATGCAATATGGTTTTGCTGATGCCATGTCACTCATCCTCGCATCGCGAGTTGGCGACACTTGTCAACAGGCTAACGCCGCCCCTTCGCTCCACCCTCATTACAAGGGCTTCATCACTACTGCGTATTTCGGATGAAGGTGACCGGCCGTTTCGGGATCGTGACCGACGATTTCGGCAACGTGACCGGCCGTTTCGGGAACGTGACCGAGCGGACCGGACAGCAGGATTGGCGTTGCGCATGACATCAACCACGCGGGTTATGCTCGCCGGCTTTGGCCGGAGAGACGATGCCCGCGCACCGGATGAACATGCGCATGATCAAGGACGTTTTACGACTTAAATTCGACGCCGGCTTCTCGCACGATCGAATCGCCGCGTCGCTGGGCATTTCCAAGGGTGTGGTCACTAAGTACGTCGGGCTAGCCGGTGCCGCCGGGCTCGACTGGGCGAGCGCTTGCGACATGGACGAAGGCGAGCTCGAGCGGCGGCTGCTCGGTAAGCCCACCGGACCTGCTGCCTACGCCCAACCCGACTACGGGCGCATCCATCAAGAGCTACGCCGTAAGGGTGTGACGCTGACGCTGTTGTGGGAGGAATACCAGGCTGAGTTTGCGAACCGGCAGACCTACCGTTACACGCAGTTCTGTGAACACTATAAGGCGTTCGCCAAACGCCTGAAGCGCTCGATGCGACAGATTCACCGAGCTGGCGAGAAGCTGTTCGTCGACTTCGCCGGCCCCACGGTGGCGCTGACCACGGGGCGTCGCGCGCACATTTTTGTGGCCGCCATGGGCGCATCGAGTTTCACGTTCGCGTGCGCAACGCCAGCCGAGACGATGGAGGACTGGCTGAACGGTATCGGCCGTGCGCTGACTTTCTACGGCGGCGTTCCGCAGCTGATCGTGCCGGACAACCCGCGTGCGATGATCGCTGACCCTGACCGTTACGAGCCGCGCGCAGGCGACACCGTGTTGGACTTTGCGCGTCACTACGGAACCTCCTTCCTGCCGGCACGCGTCTATCGTCCTCAGGACAAGCCGAAGGTTGAAGTAGCGGTTCAGATCGTTGAGCGCTGGATCATGGCGCGCCTGCGTCATCATCGATTCGAAACTATTGAGTCGGTCAACGACGCGATCCGCCCACTACTGAAGAACCTGAACGGGCGTCCGTTTCAGAAGCTGCCGGGATGCCGCGCCACCGCATTTGCCGAACTGGACGCGCCGGCTTTGCAACCGCTGCCGGTGCAGCCGTATGAGCTGGCGCGGTTCAAGTCGGTCACGGTCCACATTGACTATCACGTCGATATCGACAAACACCGCTACAGCGTTCCGCAAGCGCTAGTCGGACTCAAGCTCGATGCGCGAATCACGGCAGCCGCCGTCGAGTTGCTTCATCGCGGCCGCCGCGTGGCCAGCCACGCCCGCAACGATCGCGTGGGAGGCTACACGACAGTCGTAGAGCACATGCCGGCGGCACACCGCGCCCATCTCGAATGGACGCCGCAGCGTCTTATTCACTGGGGCCAGCAGATTGGCGGAGCGACTGGCGCGCTAGTTACTCGGCTTCTCCAAGAGCAACGTCATCCCGAGCACGGTTATCGGGCCTGCCTTGGACTGCTCTCACTCTCCCGTCGCTATGGCCCCGAGCGTCTGGAAGCGGCGTGTGCATTGGCACTCGAACTGGGCGTACACCGATACCGCCACGTGCGCGACATCCTGATCAACAACCGTGACCGAGCCGCAGCAACAACGCCGGTTGAATGGATCAGCCCAAGCCACGCCCATGTGCGCGGCCCCAGCTATTACCAATAAAGAGAACCCACCATGATGATGCAACAGACCTTGACGCAACTGCGCACTTTGAAGCTCGATGGCTTTGCCGACGGCTTGGAACAGCAATTGACGCAGCCCGGCACGGCGACTCTCAGTTTCGAGGAACGCTTGTCATTGTTGGTCGACCGGGAAGCAAGCTGGCGCGATGATCGCCGTCGCACCCGACTGCTTAAGCAAGCGCGCCTGAAGTATCCGCAAGCCGCCATTGAAGATCTGGACACTCGCGCAGGTCGAGGGATCGACCCGCGTTCGCTCACAAGCCTGGCTCTGGGCGACTGGGTTGAGGCCGGATACAGCCTGCTCATTAGCGGCGCGACCGGCGCAGGTAAGTCATGGCTCGCCTGCGCCTTGGCGCAGTATGCCTGCCGACGCGGACACTCCGCGCTGTATCTGCGCGTGCCGCGGTTGGGCGAGGAACTACGCGTTCTGCACGGCAACGGCGGCTTCACCAAATGGCTGCTGCAGGTTGCTCGCACTGATGTTCTCTTGCTGGACGATTGGGGAATGGCTCCGCTCGATGCAATGGTTCGAAATGATTTACTCGAGATGATCGACGACCGTTCTGCCGGCAAGGCCACAATCGTAACCAGCCAGCTTCCGATCGAACACTGGCATGGCTGGATAGGCGACGAGACCATCGCCGACGCAATGCTTGATCGCCTCATGCACCGTCACCACCGCATCAAACTCACAGGCGAATCTCTAAGAAAGCCGCCTCCGAAGTCCAGCGTATTTGAACCAGAACTCGACCAAAACTAGGGAGGAACTCTACAATCGAAACCGCGCAACGCCCAACCTCGCCGAATCGGTCACGTTCCCGAAATCAGCGGTCACGTTCACCGAAATACGCAACTACTACGGGCGACTCCGTCCCTCTCGCTGGCATCGGTATTCTTCCTCATGGTGTTTGCCATTTGTCATTTCCCTTTACATCCAGCGCGAGGTTCTCACGTTCCGTATCAAAGCCTGTGTTGAGCTCATGCCGCCTATACACCGAATGCCGACGGGTCCGTAAACAGGTATCGTCCCGACTGATCCTGGAGCTTCTGTGCGACCCCAGTTTTGGCAATACTTTATGTCTATAACGATGCGTCATCGGACGGTTCGCTTTCGCTCATCTTCTCAACACTTACCTGACGTCCTGACCGGACGCCTTTTCCACGGTCGCTCACCACCACGCCTCTTAAACGCAGCAGCACCGGGCGGTTTGAAGCCTGCTCCTGCAAGCCGACTTCGGGAGGCCTTCTCCCATCTTCGATACCCCTCTGCGTCACAATAGATGTCGCCTCTGAATTTTCTTAATCCGAAGAACTCAGAGGTGTAGGTTGAATGCCAAACAGACGTATTCTGTTGAATTCAGGGAGCAGGCGCTGGCAAAGGTCCTGCAACGCGGCAACCGGTCCGTAGGAACGGTTGCCGCGGAACTGAACATGAACGTATTAACTTTGAGGAAGTGGATCCGCGTGTCTAACGCCGCAAACCGCAACCCGGGGCCAGTCGATGCACGGCGCCCGGAAGATTGGTCTTTGGAAGATCGCCTGCTGGCATTGCAGCAGAGCCATGGACTGAGCGCCGAGGCACTCAGCGCGTGGTGCCGTGAACGTGGCTTGTTTGTTCATCATCTGGACCAGTGGCGTGCCCAGTTTTGCTCGGCCGGCACCGCGAGCAGCGCACGTGCAAACGCTCCAGAACTGCGCGAGCTGAAACAGGCCAATGCGCAGCTGCAGCGCGAATTGAAACGCAAGGAAAAGGCTTTAGCGGAGGCGGCCGCGTTGCTGATACTTTCAAAAAAGTACCAGGCGCTGTTCGGGGACGAGGACGAATGAGCTCCCCCGAAGAGCGTGCGACATTGCAGGAGCTGATCGGCAAGGCGACTACAGCCGGGGCTCGTCAGGCACGCGCATGTGCTGTGCTCGGGCTAAGCGCGCGCACCGTGCAGCGCTGGCAAGGCGGCGGTCCTGAAGCAGTGGATGGGCGCGCCTTACGCCATCATGATGCTGTTCACAAGCTGTCGACCGATGAGCGCGCTGAACTGCTGGCGGTGGCCAACTCTGTCGAATTCGCTCATCTGCCACCGAGCCAAATCGTCCCTCGATTGGCCGACCAGGGCCGCTACATCGCCTCAGAATCGACGTTCTACCGGGTGCTGCGTGAAGAGAAACAGCTTGCTCATCGGCGCAGTGAACAACCAGCGCGCGCCCGCAGCAAGCCTCGCGCAGTTTGTGCCGACGAGCCCAATCAATTGTTCAGCTGGGATATCACTTACCTGCCGACGACAGTTCGCGGGCAGTATTTCTATCTCTATCTGTTCATGGACGTATTCAGTCGGATGGTCGTCGGCTGGCAGGTCTACGCTGAAGAGAGCAGCGCCCAGGCCAGCGAGCTTCTGAAGGACCTATGTGCACGTGAAGCGATCAAACCGGGTCAGGTGATTTTGCATTCGGATAACGGCGGCCCAATGAAGGGTGCCACGATGCTCGCCACCCTGCAGGCTCTGGGTGTCATGCCGTCATTGAGTCGACCGGGCGTGAGCAACGACAACCCGTTCTCGGAATCGTTGTTCAAAACACTGAAGTATCGGCCGGCCTATCCTCTGCAGGCGTTCGACACTCTATTTGCCGCGCGCGCTTGGGTCACCGTGTTGGTGCGCTGGTATAACCACGAACATCGTCACAGCGCGATCCGTTTCGTCACGCCTGCCCAACGGCACGCCAACCTCGACCAGCAGATCCTCGATCGCCGCGCGATGCTCTACGAGGCGGCAAAGCAGCGCAACCCGCTACGATGGAAAGGCCCCACTCGAAACTGGAAGCGCGTACACACCGTCCATTTGAATCCCGATCGCACAGACAACTTTGAACCCATCAAACGCAACCACCGACAGGAGCAAAAAGCCGCCTAAATTTAATCGTTGAGGCGACATCTACCTTGAAATCTACCGATACAGCATCACAAGCTCTCGCTCATGTTCGTGACACACCGCAAAAAAAATAGACGTTCACGCCAGTTTGAGCGGCAAGTTCTTGATGTCGTGAGAGTTCACGCCCCTGGTCGTAAGTGAAGCTTTGACGCAAGTGTTCGGGAATCGAGTTGAGCTTGGCCGAGAAGCCGGCCAGTGCAGATTCGGCTGTGGCATCGTGCATCTTGGCCAGCAGTACCAGACGGCTTGTTCTCTCCACCAACACGCCAACTGAGGAGCGATTGCCTTCGCCTTTGATGAAGTCGCCCTCCCAGTGCCCGGGCATCACGCGATCCTCGACTTCAGGTGGGCGCACGTGAATGCTGACCATATTGGGAATTTGCCAGCGGCGATCATTACGCCGCGTGCGCGACATACGGGCGCGGTGAGCACGACGCAAACAAGCAATGAGTTGGCGCCGTAATTCTCCGCCTGGGTGAGCGTAGATGGTCGTGTAAATCGTTTCGTGCGAGACCTGCAAAGTTGGATCGGTCGGAAACATACGCTTGAGAACTCCAGAGATTTGCTGAGGTGACCAACGCCACTCGAGCAGCGTGAGGACGACCCTCCAGCAGGCGCTGTGAGGCCCAAGCTTGGGCGTGGTGACCGTGTCCGCTCGTCGGGCCGAACTGAGCGCGTGCGCCGCCGCTGGGACATAACCGAGCACAGAGCTATTGCGCCTCAGTTCACGGCTGAGGGTAGAGGCTGAGCGTCCGAGTATGCGGGCCATGGCCCGGATACTCGAGCCCCGTTGACGCAGGCTCGCGATCTCTAGACGTTCCTCGGCTTGCAACTGCTCGTACTGATTCGCTTTGTGCATTACAACACCTTATACGCTTTGGTGTTGCGCTTCAGTTTTGAGCCCGCCCAGCAAGGTGCGCAAGCACGTCTACTCCAATCGGCGGACTTGGCGTAGGGTCCATCTCGGCTAGCCGTGAAGACGGGCCAGATACGTGCGGCGCTAATAACGCATTAGGACGTAGACAACGCAACTGCATTTCCCGGTTTATTTGCGCAGATCTCAGCCGATGAATCCATCGAAACGATAGGCGGTGATGGTGCATACGATTCAAACTAACGCCACAACGTGATGGTCGGGGGCGGCGCTAATCGACGACTCCGGCTGCGGGAACTCTCCGTTAAAGACAGCGGGAACCTTATCGGGCGAAATTAAGTTGATCGCCATTAGGATCTTTCAGCTCCGCATTCTTTTTCACGCGATTGGCCTTGCGGACAGCCATTTTTTGCGCCTTCCGTGTTTGCTTTGGCGTCGACGCACTGGCACTGTCAGCGGGTTGCGCCCACGCGATAGTGCTGACCAGCGCGAAGCTCAGGCTCGACGCAACTAACACAACTCCGATCATTCGAACTCGGTACATCAAGATCCTCTCATTTGGTAAGCGGTTGATTGAACGGCAAGCGAACGGCTGCAATCGCTCAGCGCGTTCGCATGTCAAGCCTCGATTAGTCTCTCGACGCCTTACGTCCGGTTCGGCATCAGTGTGTTGGACGGAAGAGATTCATCCATCAGCTTGCGTGTCGCTTCGATTCCTGCTACCGGCAAGCCCACTGGATCCAGCAATCCGATTTGCACGAGGACACTCGCCTGATCCCAATAGATATGTTCGTTATAAAGCTTGGGGCCGCGAAAAGCGACCACAACCAGCATCGGGATTTCAACTCGCTTATGCGTAGGTGCAACACCCGGCAGTATCCAGTCGACTTCCCGGTCGTGGGTGAACGAAAGCACAAATTCATCGACCATCCGGTCGACGCCCACGACTCTTGAGATCGGCGTCATTTTTGTATCCGCCGGGTTGCTGTGTATGAAGTGATTAGTGTAGAACCTCAGTAGTTCGCTGTGCCCTGTGCCGCCTGTCATGGTCGGAACGTGGTTGACGTAGGGCTCGGGAACCATTGTTCGCATTGTTGCTTCGGGGTTGCGTTCGCCGAACTCAAGAAAAAAATGATGGTCGGCCAATGCGCTGAGATCGTAAGCTGGACCCAGCGTGCGCCGTAACGTTTCCAGACTCCGGCTATGTGCCGGCAGCGCAGCGGATTTAACGAAGGTCGGGCCGCTCCGGCTGAAAGCGTGACTCGCTTCCGGATAAACGTATAACTTGAAGTCCGGTCTTTTCTCGACCGCCTCGCTGATTCGGTCTATCGCTTCGGGCGGGTTCAACGGGTCGGTCGCCCCAAAGTGCAGCGTCACGGGGCAGCGAATCTTCTCGGCAAGATTCAGCTGGTCTTCTATTCCGACTCCGTAATACCCAACAGCGCAATCAACCTCGCATTGCGCCGCAGCGAGCCATGCCAGCTTGCCGCCTAGGCAGAATCCAACGATCCCGACTCGACCCGAAGCCCCCGGCAACGTACGCGCGTGCGCCACTGCGGCGCGGATGTCCGTCATGGCCCTTGGAACATCGAACTGCTCGTAGTAAGCGAAAGCCTGGGCATGATCGTACTCGCTATATCCCAGTTCTATGCCGTCTGAAAATTGATGATAAAGATCCGGCACGACGACAATGTAGCCTTCTTCAGCGTAGAGATCCGCTGTATCGCGGATCTCCTGGTTGATGCCGAATATTTCGTGGAGCAGCACGATAACGGGGCCACTGCCCACTTCGGGCATAGATACGTTCGCATTGAAGACGCTATCGCCCGAAGCGATTTTTATCCGGGTAGTCATGATTGCCTCAAATTTTAAATCAGTAGATCCTAAGCGTCGTCTTCCGCTAGCCGACCGAACCAATCGCGCGGAGATATTCCCTGGTCAGGACCGAGCACGGAAAATCCACCATCCACCGGGATATCGACACCCGTAATCCAGGATGCGTCGGATGAGCATAAAAATGCTATCACCTGCGCTATCTCATGGGACCGGCCTACGCGTCCTAACGGGTGAAACATCTTTCCCACCCGATCAGCGGTTTCAAGCGACCCGTTGGCGAGATGTTCCAGCGAGGGCGACCATGTCCAGGCGGGCGAAACGGTCACTACGCGAATATTGCTGGGAGCAAGCTCGACGGCTAGACTGCGTGTCAGTTGCTGGAGCGCTGCTTTAGAAGCCGGATAGAGCGCCCGGCCAACCGCGCCAAACTTTCCGCCGGTGCTACCTAGATTGATAATGACCCCCCGCCGGAGATGTGCTTCGATGACTTGCCCGCAAAAATTGCGGCGGAAACGAGGTTCACATCCAGCAAGCGCCGCCATTGTTCACGCGTGGACGCAAGGCCCCTATCCTCATAGATGCATGCGTTATTGACCAGGATGTCGAGGCGACCAAAGACTTCCAAAGTGGCGGCAACGGCGCGGTCGATCTGGTCGTCGTCCGTTACGTCAGTCTCGATGAAGCGGCCGGCCGGCCCCAGGCTCTCCGCCAGGGAGACGCCGCCCCGGGCATCGATGCCGACTACCATTACGCTCGCTCCCGCATCAATGAAACCCCGTGCAATGGCTTCACCGAGGCCCTGGGTGCCTCCCGTCACGATCGCGACCTTACCTGCCAGCCTGCCGGCAACACTCGCCCCAGCGATCATTCGCCACTCTCTGCCGCGGCCATGGCTGCGTCAACGGTACTCACCTCTGCGATAAGACTCATAGTTCGGAGGGACGCCAAGTGAACTTCCCGCTCAGCGGCTGCGCAAGCGTCCGCAGCAATGGTCACGTGATAGCCAAGATCCGCTGCGTGGCGCGCCGTCATCTCGACGACCGAATGCGTCGCGACGCCTGCAATGATCAAGTGTCCGACACCCAGCTTGGCCAGCAGCAATTCTAGCGGCGTCCCTATGAACCCGCTGGTCCGAAGATGGTGGAGCACATATTCGTTTTTGCGCGCGTTGTCGGGAGCCAGACCCTCGTGAAACTGCGCGCCCCATGATCCTTCGACAACCGCTCCCAGCTTTGCAGTCTCTCGAAAGATGCGGCAGTTCTGGACTAGGTCTGCAAAATCCTCCCGAAAAGCAATACGTATATGGAATATCGGCAAGCCCATCTTTCGCGCTACATGTAACATTCGCCGCGCCGAACTAATAACGTCATTGCGAGCCGAATCATCCGCATTCATTCCAACTCTGATCACGCCATCAGGATGGAGCGTGTCGTTCTGATAGTGGAGCGCCAGCACAGCCGTCCGCACGTCACGATGGCGATCCATTACAAGAATATCTCCAGGTTTGCGAAGGTGTCCCGCGAATTCACAAGGTCGATACGCTTAAGGTAAATCTTCCATCGCGCACCGTCTGCACCGCTTTGCACTTCGAGTTTGTGCGTTGTAAGTCCTGCAAGATGTCTCTGATCGAGACGCCACTCGGTGACGCCTAACGTTGAATGCACAATAAGCCGCCCCGATTCGTCCAACCCCTCTATCAATACGTTACTGACAGTGCGCGCCGTCCGCGTGAACGGCTGCTGAGACCAGTTGCGCGCGTTGGTAATGCGACGCACGCGAACGTCGCGCAACGTGGCATCCTCCCAAAACAACGAGATATGGTCGCGCGCGTTTTCCTGATCTGGCTCATGCGGCACCCAATACATACCGTCGGGTGTCCAAAGTGCTAGCCAGTCTTCAAAATGACGCGTGTCCAGCGTCCGAGCTTCTCGAAAGAGAAATCGCTGAACTTCTTGTTGAAGTGCGTCGGTCACTTCCACCTGGCTCACGGCCGCGACTGAAAGATCGAAGGTAGGAGAAAACAGCATCAGGCAATGTCCCTTTCCGCATCGTCGTCCAGCATGAAACGTTTCCATGCGGCAAACTGGTTTCGCATAGGCAGCTCGCTCGTTCCATTGAACGAGACCATGCCGTCTTCGACCGCCAGATCCGTACCCATGTATCGATGCATGCTGATCCAGTCGCCACCGTCAGTCAGGTTACCCTCCTGGCACCGCGCGTAAACTTCGACATCGTCAGGCATGACGTTGGACGACGGCGAATTGATAACGTTGGCATAAGTCATGGCCCGTTCAAATACCGAAGCTGGCGCTTCCTTGAGCTTAAACAATTGAATCTCGACCAGTGTTCTGTTAACTGAAATCGGCCGGATCACGCGAAACTGCTGAAACACCGTATGCGGAGAGCCGCTGCCGTAGATAACGGTGTTGTGACGGTTCATGCCAAGGATTTCGCGCGCGCGGTCTGCGCCATACGCTTGCGACAAGGCGACGAAGTGCTCGTTCGATACGGGATCTCGTTCTGCTGCAGCGGGATCGAAGATGCCCTCCATGTATCCGTGCCCGTTTTCATAGGCGCGCAATTCAAGTTTTTCCCAAAATTCGTATGGCTCGCCGTTTCCCTCCATGATGAGAAGTTCAAATGGCAATGACCCAAGCTGCTCCGCTGTGGACCTCGCAGATACAACCGACGACTCATGCGTAACCGGCGCATGCATGGTGTCGTGCAAATTTTCATAGAACACTTTCCAGTTGGAACGCTGAACTACGCGGAACACGCCACCTGACACTTCGACTTCACCGATAGGAGAACGGTCGCAGAGGTTGTCAATTGATGACGCCGCGCCACTAAGAAAGCTGACCAGATCGGGGCCTTCAGTAGATTGGCTTGCAAATACGAAACCCCGGTATGCGCTAACGCGCGGCAACTTCCGCATCGAAAAGTCCGGAAGCTTGGGATCGAAGCATGTATTCTGGAGCCCGTTTTTCAGCGGAGCCGATAAATGCGTGCCGTCGTGCTTGAATGTCCATCCGTGATACGGACAGCGAAAAAATTTACCGATCGACCCATCGCCATCAGCCACGACCTTTGCCCCTTTGTGGGGGCAACGGTTATAGACCACTTGAATCTGTCCGTCGGAGGCGCGTACCATTACCACGTCCTGATTGCCAAGCCGGCTGGTATGATAGTCCCCAGCCTTTTTGACCTGGCTTTCGTGGCCAACATAGATCCACGCTTTGCCATAGATACGCTTCATTTCGAGCTCAAAGATCTCGGGGTCCGTATAAACCATTTTGTGAACACCATCAGGGCGCACCAAGCTTTTGATTATTTCGTTTGGAATGCTCATTATAGTTCCTTGAACATGGATACGACTATAGATCCAACACTAGCAGGGGTGACACAGCACGGGACACGCAAGGACAAAAGGCGCCACGTTCTCGATCCGTAGTTGATAAGCATATATCTCGGTGGTCGGCCTCACCTTCCACAATCTGGGTCGTGCAGACGCCGCAGTCGCCTCGCCGGCAATCGAAAAGCGGATCTAGACCTGCCTCCATCATTACATCGAGAATCGATTTATTTGCCGGCACCGAGAGAGTCACATTGCTAGCGCGGAGCTTAACTGTGAAATCCGAATTGTCGTCTACGGCCTGAGCGGCTGTGAAAAGCTCGCTGTGCAACTGCATCTTCGGCCAACCAAGCGCTCGCGCTTCCAGGAGCACCGCATCGATGAGTCCTCGCGGGCCGCAAACATACAAATGTCTGCCGGGGATGCGGGCGCCCAATGTGCCGGCGAGCGGAATCCCCCGACTAGGTTCACCTCCGTCAACCCAGCAGGTCGAGTTAGCCAGACCACAGACCTCCGCCCTGTAAGCCATTGAATTTTCCTCGCGCCCGGCGTAGTGCAGTTCATAAGACTTTCCCGCAGCTGCAAGTTGACGCGCCATTGACAGAATCGCGGTGATGCCAATACCGCCTGCTATCAGCAGATAACTCGACGCGTAATGATCCAATGGGAAGTCGTTACGCGGCACGTCAACAAATAGCCCGTCGCCAACTTCAAGTTGGTGAACCCATTTTGAGCCTCCGGTGCCGGTCCGCTCCAGTTGAACGGCAATTTCGTAATGATCCGCGTGCTCGTCGGAATTGACAAGCGAGTACGCGCGGCGCTGCGTATGTCCGTCTATCTTTGCGTGTACGCGGATGTGTGCACCTGCCTCAAACGGCGGAGGCGACGTACCATCCTCAGGGACAAGCAAAAGCCGACGAATGGTCGGAGTCAGAGCGTCGATGCGCTGAATTAGCATCCGCAGTGATGTCATCCGAAGCACTCCTTGTATTGCCGAGATTAGTTTGACAGTGTTACTTTAGGCCAACCAACTGGTTCCCTATATCCGTTTCTCGCAGGTACCGTCCAAAATACGTGGATTGGTTCTAAGACGCATGCTCAATCAGCATGGGCGCGTAGACTTTTACATCAGATTTTTAATCTGAATATCAGGCACCGCGGCTCTCGGTGTTGCTTTGGAAGATAACGGGACGCATATATCACGCGCTTCTCGAGCTATTCGTTCTTCGAAACCTCTTCGCACTGACGCGGAACGCATGAAGCTCCGGATTGAGGACGCAAGCTCCGTCTTCGATAGCATTTTGGTTGCCTATTGTCGGAAGGTTACTTCCGCAAATTGGAGGAACCCGCAGACTTCGCCACAAACCGCAAGCCCTACTCGATCGAACGTTCAGTGGTCTTAGCAACGCGGCGGCCAGGACCTGGCCACGTCTTACACCGCCCCGAGCACGTCAGTACGCACTCTCGAGGTGCTTTTCGGTCGGATGGGTGATAGATGCCAGCCGCTGCAAGCCGGCGAAACGATATGGCCGCGCTATCACATTGCCAGTACAGCATCTGTTCCGCCGTGAAGCTACTGCCAATTTGGACGGGGGCGTCCAGTCACCGCACCTTGGGGGCGACCGATTAGCGCCAAAGCAAGCGCGGCACGCCCGCAAATGGAGAAGCGCTCTTCGGCATAGGCGCACTCCATCACAGTAAGCTGTTGCCGGGTGTGCCGGGCTTGCGGAAAATGGCCGCGCCAGGCGAGCCGCGCACGAATTGCGGCGCCGAGGTTTTGCTCGCGGATATAACGCATCAGTTTGCGATCCAGATCCTTCACCGAAGTGAAGACGCCGCGAGCGATCACATCACGCTGAATGCGTGAGAACCAGTTTTCCACCTGGTTAAGCCACGAAGAGTAAGTCGGCGTGAAGTGCAAGCGCACGTTGCGATGCGCGGTGAGAAAGTCGACCACCCGCTGCGTCTTGTGGCTGCTCACGTTATCGCAAATGACGTGGATTTCCCGACGTTTGGGCTGGCTGGTGACGACGTCAGTCAGAAAGGCCACAAACTGCTCGCTGGTGTGGCGCGACGCCGTCTTGCCCAGCACCTCGCCGGTCGCCGTATTGAACGCCGCGAACAGGCTGAGTGTCCCGTTGCGTTTGTATTCGAAGCCATGGCTCTCGGCGCGTCCCGGTGACAGCGGCAGCATCCGGTCCTTACGCTCAAGTGCCTGGATCGCGGTCTTCTCATCCACGCAGAACACCGCCGCGTGCGCCGGCGGGTTCAGATAAAGCCCGATCACGTCGGCCGCCTTGGTCTCGAAGTCCGGGTCGTTGGAGACCATGTGCCGCTCCAGGCGCTGCGGCTTGATGCCGTGCTTACGCCAGATGCGCTGCACGGCTGAGACCGACACATCGCCCAGCACTGCTGCAAGTATGTAGCTGCTCCAGTGTGTGGAACCGTCAGATGGTTTGTGCTTGAGGGTGCGGTTAAGTACACGCGCTTCCAACTTGGCAGGCGGCTGCTCAGGAGCGCGCCCGGGATGGCGAGCGTACATGCCGGCCAGTCGCTCGTTGAGGAAGCGTCCCGACCAACGTGCGATGAAACGCGAGTCGCAGCCTAGCGCGCTCATGATTGCGTCGCGCGTTCACCGTCCTCGAGCATCAAGATCAGCTTTGCACGTCGCACGTCCGCCGCGCGCACCGTTCGGCTGCGTGCCGCTGAAAGTAATTGCGCACGTTCGGTATCAGTCAGATTCATTTTTCCCATGCCCTAAATTCAAACATAGACGGGGTGCACAGTCAATGACGCAGTGGACTAGGGGAGGCTCCCTACGACGAAGGGCGAAGTATAAAATGCGAAAACACATCAAACCTTGCCTGCACGCCTGGCAAACGGCCCAAACACCAGCAAAGCCACCACGGGCGGAAGGATTGCGTTAGTTCTGGATTGACCGCGTTGTCGTCGGAACAAATGGTTTGACGCAGCAAGTGCCCCGGTCGACGTCACTTTACACGCGAGGTTTTCAAGCCCGATCCGCCACGCGCTCACCTAACAGTCCGGACGGTCGAAACACGAGCACGATGATCAGCACCATGAACGCAAACACATCCTGAAAATTGCTCCCAAACACGCCTCCTGTTAATTCACCGATATAACCAGCTCCTAGCTGTTCTATTAGCCCAAGCAATATTCCGCCGACCATCGCACCACCGAGGTTGCCGATACCGCCCAACACTGCCGCCGTGAAAGCTTTCAAGCCGGGGATGAAGCCCATGTAGAAGTGCGCGTTGCCGTACTCGGATACGATCATTATGCCGGCTATCGCAGCAAGTGCCGAACCGATCATGAAGGTCGCAGAGATCACAAAATTCGGGTTCACTCCCATTAGGCTTGCCACACCCGGGTTTTCGGCAATCGCCCGCATCGCGCGCCCGAGCTTGGTTTTGTGAACCAGGAGCAGCAGGCCGCCCATCACAGCAAATGCCACCAAAATAATCACGATCTCAGTCATCGATATAACGGCGCCAGCTCGGTCGGCAGTTGCAGAAATCACCTCGATAGGATCCGTCGGCAACAACTGAGGAAAAGCGAGCGGGTTGCGGCCCCAGATCATCATAGCTAGCGTCTGCAGAAGAATCGACATTCCGATCGCTGTTATAAGAGGGGCCATGCGAGGAGCCCGCCTGAGCGGCCGGTAAGCAACGCGCTCAATCGTGTAGCCCACCATCGCGCATACTACAGCAGCGATGATCAGCGCGAGAAACAGCATGGCTACATGATTTAAGGTGGGAAAATGTTTCTGCATAATACCAATCGCAGAAAGGGCAACCATTACTCCTACCATGAGCACCTCCCCGTGAACGAAATTGATGATTCCGAGAATGCCATAGACCATCGTGTAGCCCAAAGCGATGATCGCGTATACGCTACCTAGCACCAAGCCGTTTAATATCTGCTGAATAAATATGTCCATGTGTACCTCTTAAGGGAAGCTCTAACCATCGCTGCGGGAATGAAACGGCAGATGAAGCAATCATGTCTATTCATAATCTCGATAAAATATGTTGTTGTTGACATGAAATTCGCTTTACCTCATTTTGAGGACATCTAGTAGTTGAAACGTCATCGTTATCGAAGCCAAACTAATCGTTAGGATAACCAATTACCTGCTATAACAACTGAAATTTCAGACGCAAGTACTATGACCGGTTCAGACAATGTATAACACTCTGAAGATGCCTAGGCGCAGCCGATATGAGACGGTTCGTCCTCGAACAGGCCGACCGGCCGCTAGTTAAAAGTCTTTAATCCAATTCGAAACCGAAGCAGCAATTGCTTCGGTCGAAATGGCGAGTCTAAGCGCCTCAATGTCACCGAATACCCATCGGTCATCTTTCAAAGTGGGCGGTGCGAATCGCCTCACTTCCTGCCACGCGTGGAACGTCCCTTCTCCAATTGGAAATTCTAAAAATTCGGGGGCGACAAGATCCAAAGCTTGAGATGCAAGAAGCAGCTCAACCGCAACGATGGCTTGAGTATTTTCAACTATGGTTCGAACACGGCGCGCTGAATAACACGAGTTACTAATATGATCTTCAGAATTCGCCTTTGCTGGCAAACTGAGCGTGCTTGCCGGCGCGCACAGTCCCATGTTTTCAAGCGTTAGCCCGGTTCCCATGCTTTGAGCCCCGCCAAATCCGTTGTTGATGCCTGGTTCGATGGCTATCAATCCCGCTGGCAATCCAAAGCTGCAAGCCGGGTCGACGAGCCGCGCAGCTCTACGATCACAGATTGCTCCCAGGTCCGTAACAGCGATAGCGAGAAGGTCCATGGCTTGGGCAACATATTGTCCATGAAAGTGCCCACCAGAGATCGCACAATAGGAGTTATCATCCGTTTTTATGAAAAGCGGATTATCTGTTGAACTATTAATCTCCACGCCCAAGATACCATCAACATAATTCAACGCCTCAAGGACCGGTCCGTAAACCTGAGGCGCACACCTGAGTGAATAAGCATCGTTTATTCTTGGACCCAGCGGCGGTGCATGTCTTTCACTGGTCCCTTGTCCGATCGGTTTCGGCCCTGAAGAAATCCTTACTTCCCTCGCAGCATCGGTGCATCGCTCACTTTTCAAAACCATTTCGCGGATTGCGGTTGCAACGGCCCTCTGGCCTTTGTGAGGGCGCGCGGACATCATCGTATCGTCGAAGCATGACACTTCGCATCTCAACGCTTCAAGTGACAAACACAGTGAAGCGACTGCACTCCTGAGTAGCACCCTCGCATCGTATGCCGCGACGACCGCATACGCGAGCGAAGCCGTCGATCCATTGAGTAGAGCGCTTGCGTCTTTTGCTTGAACGTCGATCGTCGGCGGAAGTCCCGCTTCGGCGAATGCCTTGTCCGCCGGGAGGATGCGGGGTCCGAAGTAAACCAAAGAATCCGAATGACCCATCAAAGCAGCGCCTAAGAAAGCTAAAGGCGCGAGGTCTCCACTCGCACCTACACTGCCTTTTGCCGGGATAATTGGAATGATACCGTGGTTCAGCATTTGGAGGAGTCGCTCAACAACCTCAACGCGGATGCCGGAGTAATTAGTTGCAAAGACATTAGCCCTCAGTACCATCATGGCTCTTACAACTTCCAAGGGCATTGGCTCGCCAGTGCCTGCGGAAGTAGCCATGATCAAGTTCTTCTGGAATCGCGGAATTGCGCTCGGCGAAAGCTTAATATTCTTCCGCGACCCGACACCGGTGTTTAACGCATAGACGGGTGGGGCGTCTTCGGCGAGCCAGTTACTCTCAACAAAATCTCGCGTCGATTGGAGAGCAGCCCTTGCCGCGGGACATAAGCTAACATGGGCATCGCGCCTCGAAATTGCAATTACATCGCTGGCGTTCAAGGACTTCCCGTCAATCACGATATTTTTTTGCGATGCGTCCATTGGGGAATCCTAATAGTCAGTTTTTTACTTTTTCCAAGAATAGCTTTTTCCCATTCTTATAACTGTACAGTGATACCACGCTATTCTGTATGTCACCGTTCGGCTTGAACTTAATGGGGCCAATTACTCCCTCATATGCAGTCGACGGCAGCTCAGCCAGAAGCTTCGCTCGCTCGACCGACTTCGCTCGCTTCATTGCGTCGACGATTATGTGAACCGCGTCATACGACTGCGCAGCGTAGAGCTGGATGGGCTCATCGAATCGCTTTTGGAAATTCGCGAGAAACGCGCTACCACCGGGCAGCTTCTCAACGGGCATGGCAGCTTCCGAGCAGGTCACATTGTCTACGGCAGGCCCAGCCAACTCGGGGAGTTTCTCAGAACATATGCCATCCCCACCGATAATTTTGGACCTGATAGCTAGTTGCGCTGCCTGCTTGGCAAACGCCCCCCCGGTAGCATCGGCGCCAGCGTACATGATCACGTCCGCTCTTTCACCCTTGATCGTTGTAAGTATCGCTCGGAAGTCAGTCGTGTGCTCGTTCACGGCGTCGTGGGAGATCACCGTTAAGCCCGTGGCCTTTGCGCTCTTTTCGAACTGGTCCGCTAGTCCTTTTCCATACGCAGTAGAGTCGTCAACTATAGCGACCGTTTTCGCGTGCAGACTTTGATAAGCGAATTCCGCTAGCGCGGGACCCTGTTGCAGATCGGTCGCCACAAGCCTGAACGTAGTTTTTAGCCCCTGAGTTGTGAATGCAGGGTTGGTTGCCGAGGGGAGATTTCCGCCACACTAGCCTCGCTGTAGATCTTTGATGCGGCTATTGACGTGCCGGATAACATGTGGCCCACCACCGCGACGACATCGTCATCAACGAGCCTTTGCGCAACCTGGGTTGCGGTGCGCGGATCGGCCGCGTCGTCTTGCGCATCAAGCTCCAACACAACGCGCTTTCCGTCGACCATTAGACCACTTTTATTAATATCTTCGACTGCCAAGAGCGCCCCGTTCTGCTGCCCTTTCCCGAAATTGGCAAGCGCCCCCGTCAACGGCGCCGCAAAGCCGATTTTAATCGTTTCTGCGGAGAACGAATTGATTGGGCGCAGAGCCGCGAATATCGTCAGCGCCGCAACGGTAGTGGCGCCGCGAGAAATAAATGACATCTTGAGTTTCCCTATCATAGAAGCTGTAGCGTTGAGAAAAGCAGAGGGGCGTGACAATTGCGTATCTGCTTCGCAGATGCGATAATCCCAGCACTAAAATTGAGCGAAAATCACAAAACGTTTTGCAACGTTACATGCTCGCCGACCAATCAAAACGAATGCCGCAATCCTACTGCTAGGCCGGTCGAGTTTGATTTACCAGGCAATTCAGTATAGGCCCCACCCTTAACTTCGTTGTAATCGGCCGTCGCATAAACTTGTGTAGCCTTTGACAACGAGTATTCCGCCACGACGACCCCGGTATAGCGCTTTCCAGAGTTTCGGGATAGACCGTCTACATTTCTTATGCTGTCGTAATAAAAGGCGCTTCTGATTTCGACGGTTGGAGTGACCTGATAATCGACACCGGTATAGACGATCAGATCCTTCCGCGGGTTCGTAACGTATGAGCCGTATATAACTGTTCGACTGGGATCGTTCAAGAGTTCTTTGTCAAGGACCCCAGTTGCGTCGCTACCACCGAGGTATCCGAGATACAACTCCGCAAGACCCAGCGTGTATCGGGCCGACGCTCCCCACATCTCTTGAGTGTGACTTTGCATGTCACGAAATTGCTGATAAACAGTACCGATCGCGAACTGTGCCTGCGTATACGACGCGTGTGCTCCCCAATACGAGTTCGCACTAAGACTACCAGCTTGTTGACCAAATCCATAGCTGGCCCCAATATCTAAGCCCGAAAATTTTCCATCGTAGTTCACCGTGTTATTTACCCGGCCTTCGCTTAAAAAAAACGGCCATTCTGTCGCAACATAATTAGCGACGGTTAAGGGATCAAACTTACTACCATAAAACGTGAACGCCTCACTATCCTGGCGACCCAATTTGACCGATCCAATTTCATTAGACAGACCAACATAAGCTTTGCGACCGAACAAAGCCCCATCAACTTGACCGCTTTGGGGCTCAAAACCATCTTCAAGTGCGAAGAAAGCTTTTAGGTTGCCTCCGAGGTCTTCCGATCCTTTCAACCCCCACCGGCTGTTCGTGATTGCTCCGTTCGTCAACTGTACGCTTGACTTATTTTCTGCATCCGCACTAGTCGTATAGCGAATGCTTTGATCAACCACCCCGTAAAGTGTGACCGAGCTTTGACTATAGGCTTCAACAGATGCGAAAAAACCGGCGAACGCAGCCACGGTGAACTTTATTTTATAGGAGCGGTTTGTCATCAGATTGCTCGCCTAAAAGTTTAGGAAATTATTTTGAGTCCGTTGAAACTGGTAACGGAAAATCGAGGCCCTAAAATAAATAGCGATGCGTGGTATCGGGCTGCTAAAATTTCTTTAACTGATGCTGATTCTGAAAACTCACAGCCGTGATATTGGCTCCTCTTTCAGCGCAGCACCGCTAGCCACACCTTCTTAGGACAAAATTTGCTAATCTATCCATAAACCGCAGGACGATCTCTCAAAGCGCAAGAAAGCACGAGACCACCTTAAGTGAGCGGCATGCTTCTGATTAATCAGGAAACCTGCATACTAAGCAAAGACGATGTCGCGACTTCTGGGAGGCCCGCTGGCCGCTTCCTTATCGATCGCGAGCAGAGACCGCTTAACTAGGCAGCGGTTGCGCCGATCGACGAGGCACCGCCTCTTAGACCCACACGCACCGCTTCGCTAGCAGGACATTGGCGGCCTTCGGTATCTAATGGAATGACTCCCTCTAATACCGTATTTACGCCTACTGGATAGGCGGTCAAGCCATCCTCCGTTGCCTCGCTTTCTATCGAAAGAATCAGCCCACTTACGGCCATCATTGGAATAAAAATCTTCCTCAACAACACACTGCCTCGAAAAAGATACGAGTCCCAAATCCTAAGAGAGCGCAAAGTTGCTGCCGGTTACGATCAAGTTGGCCTGCATGCTTGCACGAAGCGTATGAACTCAAAATTGCTGGCGATAGCCGCTTCTGAACGGGCACTAGCCATAACTCGCAGATTTGTGGGCAGCAGTCCAAAAACCTTAGAAACACAAGATATACAGTTTTACGGGTAACACATCGACTTAGTGTAGCAGCGCCTTCTGGAGTTGCCGCCTCCAAGCATTCGTGCACTTGTCCCTATCAATCGCGCCAAAGTGCCAGCAACGCAAGGGGGCATACGACTTCCAGATTAGTGTTGCGAAGTAATCTATTTGACCAAGCCACTAACTCTTGAGGATGCCCGAAGCGCGTCAAGCTGCCCAGCTCTGATAGCAGCCCGGCCGCGGGAGTATACAGGATGCTGATGCCGCGCGTGGCCTGCAAGGCGAGTTTGCCGGATATAACCCGCAGTTCTGAAACACCCCGCGCAGAGTCATTTTAAGACGATTGCACAGGGCGAGATGGTCTTCGATGGTTCGCCGATATTCGCTAAATGCGGGGTCTTGCCAAGCGCTACCGACGGAGAAGCCGGTAAGCCAGCGCAGACGCGCGGACCCCCAACTGACGGTGCGTGCTTAGCGCACGCCTCGCCGGAGCAGGAATGCCATGAGTCGCTGGGGTGCCATGTTGTATCGCGAATTGCATCGTTAATTTGGTGGCAATCATGCGAAAACGCGCTGGCTCGGCGAGGCCGCGTTCGTCAATGTCATTATCAAAACTAGCGTCCCGCAGTGTTTCCGATGGGGACTCGCCGAACATCGCTTTATAGACGATCGAGAAACGCCCAAGATGCGCGAAGCCGCAATCAAGGGCAATCTCGGCGACCCTCACGACCAAAGGCGCCGTGCGCAACGCGTCGCGTGCGCGTTCCAGCCGCAATTGCCGCACATGCTGCATGGGGCTCACGCCGCGAAAATGCTGAAAGCCGTCGCGCAACGTGCGAGCCGAAACGCCGACGGCGTTGGCAATATCGAGTAACTCCAGCGGTTCCCTGTAATTTGCTTCGATAAACGCCTCGGCGCGCTTCACAAAGCCGGGCGACACGAGCGACCGATGAAGCGAAGCCCGTGTTTATTTCATTGCCCACGTGACCCGCAGCGAACAGATCGATCAGCAAACTTTCCAGGTGCGTCGCCACTCGCGAATCACTGCGCGCACTCGCGAGCAATTCGGGCGAACTCGCGGCCAGTTGCAATTGCTGCATCCAGCAGCGTAAATGCGAGCTACCCACCGGCACCAGCGACGCAAAGTCCTGCGCGGCCAACCCCGCCTGCGCTTTTAACGCCATTGGATCGATACGCAGCACGAACTGCTCGCATCTCGGCGAGAGCAGTGCATCGAAAGCCTGCCCGGGCGCACATAAAACGCCCTGGTTACGGTTCACCTGCATGGAACGTCCCATCGTGCGGACTTCCGCGTTGCCGGTCACGCAAAACATCAGAAGGTAGTAACCGTCCACCGACTGGACACTCACGCGCATGGCACCGCCGAAAGCGATCGTGCCGAGGCCTAGCCTCCCGAGCTTGACGAAATCCATGTGCGAGCGGCCGCGGCCCGTGCCCGAGGGCACGAGCGCGTGCGGTTGCATCACGCGCGAGCTCAGTTCGCGGGTTTCATCGAGGTCAGTCGATTCGAATAATCGATAGCCCCGCAACGCGTCAGCACGAAAGGCGGCTTGGGACATGGACGGTTCCGGTCGGTGAAAACAGTCACAACGAATGGTAAGTCACTTCGCCGTTCTGCCCGGGGCCGCACCCCCTTCGATCAGCGAAAACGTGCCGGAAGTGGATAGCGAAGCCTGCGCGCAGCCGTTATCGGATAGACCCGCTATTTTGGCGCTCCAAAAATCGCAGCATACCAATCCCCCACGAAAAGGAGAAATCGCCGTGGAAACGAATGCGATGAACGCCCTGGACGCACCGGACGAAAGGGCCGAATTCCCCCTTCGCCCGATGAACCCGCTCGACTCCGATGCAGTCACTTTTCCCCATGACGACGGCTCGCGCGTGCCCTACAAGGTCTTTAGCTCGCAGGCGGTGTACGAGCGCGAGCAGGAGCGGATCTATCGCGGACCGACCTGGAATTTCCTGGCGCTGGAAGCCGAGATCCCGAGTCCGGGCGACTTCAAAAGTACCTTCGTTGGCGACACGCCCGTGGTCGTCACGCGCAACGATGATGGCTCGCTGGCGGCGTGGGTGAACCGCTGCGCGCATCGCGGCGCATCCGTGTGCAGGAAATCGCGTGGTAACGCGAGCTCACACACGTGCGTGTACCACCAGTGGAGTTTCGACAAGAGTGGCAACTTGTTGGGGGTGCCGTTCCGGCGCGGCCAGAAAGGCATGACCGGCATGCCCGCCGATTTCGATCCGAAGAATCACAGCTTGAGAAAGCTTCGGGTGGAGAGCTATCGCGGCCTGGTGTTCGCGACTTTCAGCGAAACGGTGGGTCCTTTGCCTGAGTATCTTGGGGCGCAAATGCGGCCCTGGATCGATCGGATCTTTCATAAGCCAATTGAATATCTTGGCTGCACGCGGCAGTTTTCAAAGTCGAACTGGAAGCTATATTTCGAGAACGTGAAGGACCCGTATCACGCGAGCATGCTGCATCTGTTCCATACGACGTTCAACATTTTCCGCGTCGGCATGAAGGCGCGCTCCATACCCGATACAACCCACGGACTGCACAGCATCATCACGGTGACGAAGACCGGCGAAGACACGTCGGCTGCGTACAAGCAGCAACACATTCGCTCCTTCGACGAAGGCTTCGCGCTTGAAGACGATTCCATCCTCGGCCTGATTTCCGAATACGAAGAAGACACGACCAATCATATCCAGCCGATCTTCCCGCAACTCGTGATCCAGCAGATTCACAACACGCTGGTCGCACGGCAGTTGCTGCCTAAAGGGCCCAATAGCTTCGAGCTGATTTTTCACTTCTTCGGTTATACCGACGACACGCCGGAGATGCGCAAGCTGCGCATCAAGCAGTCCAACCTCGTGGGACCTGCCGGCTATATCTCGATGGAAGACACGGAAGCCACCGAACTGGTCCAGCGCGGCACGATCCGCGATGCCGGCGCGACGTCTGTGATCGAAATGTCACGCGGGAACCCGGACCAGCAGGACACGGTCATCACCGAAAGCCTGATCCGCAAGTTCTGGGTCGGCTACCAGAAGCTGATGGGTTATTGAACTTCGAGAAAAGAGATCATGGAAGCAATGAAGCTGTGGTTCGAACTGCACATGTTGCAGGACCAGTACATCAACAACCTCGACAACGACCGTCTCGAAGCGTGGCCGACGCTGTTCACCGAAGACTGTCTCTACGAGATCATACCGAAGGAAAACGCCGACATGGGTCTCCCAATTGGCATCATCTATTGCAACAACCAGAAGATGCTGCGCGACCGCGTGGTGTCGCTGCGCAATGCCAATATCTTCGAGGAACACAGCTACCGGCACATGACTTCCGGGCTCTGCGTGATGGCGGAGAAGGACGGCGTGATCGAGACGGAAAGCAATTACGTCGTGATCCAGACGCGCTCGAATGGTGAATCGAATGTGTATCAGGCGGGCAAGTACTACGACCAGGTGGTGCGTACCGACGCAGGTTTGCGTTACCAGTCAAAGCGAGTGATTTACGACACCTCGCGTGTGCAGACCCTGCTCGCCACACCGATCTGAAGGAGGAAAGAATGAAACAGTTGGCTCAAGCCTGGTTTCCCGTTGGCGCACTAGATGACTTCGAGGAAGGTGAACCGGTCGCGGTTCTCGCGGGTGAGAAACCTATCGCGGTTTTTCGTCTAGGCGAAGAAATTTTCGCGCTGCACGATCTTTGTACACATGGTCACGCGCGCCTCTCGGAGGGTTTCGTCGAGAACGGTTGTGTCGAATGTCCCCTGCATCAAGGACTCGTCGATATTCGCACTGGTGCGCCGCAGTGCGCGCCTATTGTGGAAGCGGTTCGCACGTATCCGGTTCGCATCAACGAGGGCAGCGTCGAGATCCATGTCCAATGATGCGTATGTGATTGTCGGCGCGGGGCATGCTGCGCGACGTGCTGCCGAGACGCTTCGGTTAAAGGCGCCGGAGTGCCGCATTCTGATGATCGGCGAGGAAGCGGAACTGCCCTACGATCGGCCGGCGCTATCGAAGGATGCGTTGCTTGGGATCGAGGGCGAGCAACGCGCTTTTATGCACAATGCTGACTGGTATGGGCAGCAGCGTATCGAGATGCGGTTGGGCATACGGGTGGCCGCGATCGATCGTGAGCAGCGGTGCGTGTACCTCGGCGATGGCAAGCGCGTCGGCTATCAGCGTTTGCTGATTGCGACCGGATCACGCGTGCGGCGTTTTAGCGGACCGGTCGATGAGGGCGTGAAGCTGCACTACGTTCGTACCGTCGCCGATGCGCGCGCGTTGCGCGAAGCGCTCATACCGGGAGCTCGGGTGACCGTGTTGGGAGGTGGTTTTATCGGGCTCGAGGTAGCGGCGTCGGCGGTATCGCGTGGTTGCGCGGTGACGGTGATCGAGCCCGCAAACCGCTTGTTGCACCGTTCAATGCCTGCTGATCTCGGCGCGTTCATGCTCGGATTGCATCGGCGGCATGGCGTGGATATGCAGATCAATACCACGCCGATTGCCATCGAAAAGACGCCCTCGGGCGCGGTGGTTAAAACCGATTGCGGCGATGTTCCTGCGGACGTAGTGGTGATCGGCATAGGCGTCGTGCCTAACGTGGATCTGGCGGCATCGGCGGGATTGCTGGTCGATAACGGCATTGTGGTGGATCAACACTGCCGTACCGCCGACCCGCTTATCTTCGCAGCGGGAGAAGTGACGAGTCACTTCAACGCACTGCTGGGAAGGCATTTGCGCGTGGAGTCGTGGCAAGTGGCGGAGAACCAGCCTGCCGTGGCAGCCGCGAACATGCTTGGCGGCGAGGAACATTACGCCGAAATGCCGTGGCTTTGGTCTGATCAATATGACTGCAATTTGCAGACACTCGGCATCTTTGCGGCGCATCAATCGGTCATTAAGCGAGGTGACCCGGAGGGCGATGTGTTCTGCATGCTTGCGCTTGGGAAAGACGACAGACTCGAGGCCGTGATGACGGTGAATTGCGGTTGGGAAGTGGCGGTGTGCCGCCGGTTGATGGCTGGAGGGAAGGCGCTTGACCGCGCCCGTCTCGCTGATCCGGGTACACCGCTCAAAGCCCTGCTGAAGTAGCGGCCTTTCCTCGAACGGGTCCGTGTGGACCGCTGCCGAAACCGGGGTTGCGCGAGATCTTCCCCTACATTTGTCAGCTTTCCATGTGGTCGTCTTTTGAAAGCACGGCCGGCTGAAAGAATGACGGAGGTCGTCCTGAAGTCCACCAAACACGGCTCTGTCGGGGATTATAGTGGTGGCAGGCCGATGGTCACATCGGAAGGATCTATCGCGACTCAGCGCACAAGTTTTGTAAAGAGCAGTCCTCGAGCGAAAAGTCATTCATGGCGACGGCACGACCACTGCCGCGAGAAGGACGGCGACACCCTGGGGTACACAGGACACAAGCACCTCAAGGGCGACAAAGTGGTCGCCATTTTCGATCATCGCTGCATCATGATCGCGTCATTCGTTCCCGCCCCGGGTTAACCGCAACGAATCGCCGCTGCTGCGTGGCGCGATAACCCCGCCTCGGTTGCCGCAAGGGACTCACCCAGCGCAGTACCGAATTGTCCTCCAGCGGCTTACGCTCTTTCGAGTAGCTCTCGCCTTTACCCAAACACCGTCCGCCCAACACGATGATCTTCGCCGACGTCGGTTCCGGCCGATCCGGCTTCATCAACTCGCGGCTCATCAACTTGGAGATGCCCGTGTCGGCCAAGGCTTCGATCTTTTCCGCCAGCGCACTGCCGCCTTCTGCCGCCACCCAATCGAAACCCGTTGTGCGAACGCTGATGATCTTGATCGCGTCGCCCGATTAAACAGTGGCGATTGCGTTGCCTGCTTATTTTGGGCACCCGAGCGTATCAGGCGAATCTACTGCCGTAATGTCGCCGATCTGCGCCACATCCAAATGAGCCGCAATGCGCGGGGCGATGTTCTTACCGTGCGGAGTCGCGGGAGCGAGAATATGCGAATAGTTCTTCGCGATCTGGACCACCGTTCGATCGATATCCTCTGCCAGGCCATCGGCGAGTTGCGGTGCCTCGGCAAGCAATACCTTCGCTACGCCGTATTCTTCCAGCACGTGGACGTCGCCCCTTTTGAGCGATGCGTTGTCCTGATCTCCAATTACAAGAATGGTTAGTTTGGAAAGTTCCTCACGGAACCTTGGCTTCGGTCTTCAACTTTGCGACCAGAGCGTTCAGGCGCGGCGTAACGTCGACACCCAGGCCTGCGGGTTTCAGCGTCTCGATCGGCTTCTTCTTGGCCTTCATGATGTTGGGCAGCGTCACGTAACGAGGCTCTTTCAGGCGCAAGTCCGTCGTGATCACTGCCGGCAACGTCAGGGAAAGGGTTTCCGAACCACCATCGACTTCACGCGACACGGTGGCTTTGCCATCAGCCAAAACGACTTTCGCGGCAAACGCGGCTAGCGGTAAACCGGCCAATAGAGCGAGCAAATAGCCCGTCTGATTCGAGTCATCATCAATGACTTGCTTGCTCTAAAATGATCAGTTGCGGTTGCTCGTTATCGACAAGCGCTTTCAATATCTTCGCAACCGCCGACGGTCGCAATTCTCAGTCGACTCGACCAGGATCGCGCGATTAGCACCGATCGCCAACGCGGTCGCAGCATCTACTGACATTGCGTCACGCCGCACGACACGGCGATCACTTCGGTCGCCACGCCCACTTCACACAGGCGCACGGCTTCTTACACGGCGATTTCATCGAACGGATTCGTCGACATCTTCACGTTCGCCTTGTCCACTGCGCTGCCGTCGGGCTTGGCCCCTACTCTCACGTTGTAGTCGACCACGCGTTTGACTGGCAGCACTACTTGGTGCTTTTCGCTTGATGTTCCCGCAACGTCGAAAGCCGGTCGCTGCAGGGCACCCGATGTGTTTTTAAATTTTTCGAAGACTTACTCTCCGAGATATGCCGCCCTTACCTTCGGATCGTCGAGCATGGTCTTCGCATCACCGAACATCGTGACCAGACCCGAATCCATCACGTACCCGCGATTCGCCGCCTGCAACGCCAGCCGCGCATTCTGCTCAACCAACAGAACCGTCAGCCCTTCGCCCGAAATCTCACGCACCACTTCGAAGATCTTCTCGACCATGATCGGCGAAAGACCCATCGACGGTTCGTCGAGCAAGAGCAACTTCGGACGCGACAACAACGCCCGCGCCATCGCCAGCATCTGCTGCTCGCCGCCCGACAACGTGCCCGCATATTGCGCCGCACGTTCCTTCAGGCGCGGGAAGAAACCGAACCTGCGATCAGTGTCCTTCTGAATCTCGTCACTGTCGTTGCGCAAGTACGCGCCCATCTGCATGTTTTCCAGAATCGACATGCGCGCAAAGATGCCGCGGCCTTCCGGCACCATCGCGAGACCGCGCTTGAGCAACTCATGCGAGGGCACGCCCTTGATGGACTTGCCCATGTATTCAATGTCGCCCGCCGAATACGGCTTCAGACCCGTGATGGCTTTCATCGTGGTCGTCTTGCCCGCGCCGTTCGCGCCGATCAGCGTCACAAGTTCGCCCTGCCCGACTTCCAGATCCACGCCCTTCACCGCGTGGATGCCGCCGTAGCTCACCTGCAGGCCCTTGATCTTGAGCATCGCCGTGCCGGCGGCCATTCCGTTATTCATACCGTTCGTCGTCGCCATCAGTGAACCCCTGCCCCGAGATAAGCCTCGATCACCTTCGGGTCCTTCTGCACGTCCTGCGGCAGACCCTCGGAGATCACCTTGCCGTAATCGAGCACCGTCATCCGGTTGCACAATCCCATCACCAGTTTCACATCGTGTTCGATCAGCAAGATCGTACGGCCGTCGCTGCGGATCTTGTCGAGCAAGCGCGTGAGTTCGACTTTCTCCGTGGCGTTCATGCCGGCCGCAGGTTCATCGAGTGCGAGAAGCTTCGGATCGGTCGCCAGGGCGCGTGCGATTTCCAGACGCCGCTGGTGACCGTACGACAAGTTGCGCGACGTGTAGTCCGCGTATTGCAAGACGCCCACGTACTCCAGCAGTTCCAGTGCGCGTTCCTTGATTTCCTTCTCTTCGCGACGCTCCGAAGGCGTCTGCAACACCGCGCCGATCAAGCCGTGCTTCGTGCGGACATGCCGCCCGACCATCACGTTCTCAAGCGCGGTCATGCCGCCGAACAAACGGATGTTCTGGAACGTGCGCGCAATGCCGGCCTTCGCCACCTGATGCACGGCGGTCGGGGTATAAGGCGTGCCGTCGAGCACGAACGAACCCGAATCCGGCGTGTACAAGCCCGTGATCACGTTGAAGAACGTCGTCTTGCCGGCGCCGTTCGGGCCGATCAAACCGTAGATCTGGCCTTCCCTGATTTCGAGGCCGACTTCGGACAGCGCCTGCAGGCCGCCGAAGCGTTTGTTCACGCCCTTGACCGACAGTCGAATGGGTTTATCGCTCATTGTGTTTTCTCCGCTCTCTTGTGGCGTCAGGCGCGGACCGGCTTCTTGCCGGCGCGCTTTGCGATCTTCGCGATCTTGTCTTCGTGTTTCGGCGACGGCCACAGGCCTTCCGAGCGATACAGCATGATCAGCACCATCGCGAGGCCGTACAGCAGCTGGCGGATGACTTCGGTATCGACGATCTGATGACCGAAGATGGCGTTCTGCAGCGGACCCATGGTCGAGCGCAGGAATTCCGGGAACACGGCGAGCAGCACCGCGCCCAGGATCACGCCCGGAATGTGGCCCATGCCGCCGAGCACCACGCAGGCGAGCACCACGATCGATTCCCAGAAGGTGAACGATTCCGGCGATACAAATCCCTGGAACGTGCCGAACATCGCGCCCGACAAACCGCCGAACGACGCACCCATCGCAAACGCCAGCAGCTTCACGTTACGCGTGTTGATGCCCATTGCTTTTGCGGCGATTTCGTCCTCGCGGATCGCGGCCCATGCACGGCCGATCCGCGAGTGCTGCAAGCGCACGCACACGAAGATCACGAAGAGCGAACACAGCACGAACAGGTAGTAGTAGTTGTAGACGGAGGGGAAGTTGAACCCGAACAACGAATGCGTCTTCGACAAATCAAACCCGAACAACGACACCGGATCGACGCCCGTGATCCCCTTCGGCCCGTTCGTGATGTTGACCGGACGATCCAGGTTGTTCATGAAGATCCGGACGATTTCCCCGAAGCCCAGGGTCACGATGGCGAGATAATCGCCGCGCAGACGAAGCGTAGGCGCACCCAGCAGCACGCCGAACGTGGCGGCCAGCGCCATCGCGCAGGGAACGATGACCCAGATCGGCGCGTGCAGGCCGCCGGGGAACAGGTGCGCGATCCACTCGAACTGCGAGGTCAGTTGCGGCGACGAAAGCAACGCAGCCACATAAGCGCCCACGGCGTAGAACGCGATGTAGCCCAGGTCCAGCAGCCCGGCGAAACCCACCACCACGTTCAGGCCCAGCGCGAGCATGACGTACAGCATCGCGAAGTCGAGCACGCGGACCCAGTAGTTGCCGCCGGCCGCGCCGATCAGCATGGGCGCGAGGATCACGAGCGCGGTGACCAGCACCGTGACGGCGTGATTCTTCGCGGTCTTTCTTTCGGGGATGAGCGTGGTCGACGGCTCGATCGGTTGAATTGAAGTCATTATTGTCCCTCCCATTTAAGCGCGATCTGCGACAGGTTCGCCGAGCAGCCCGGGCGGACGGAACATCAGCACGAAGAACGCAAACACGTCCTGGTAGTTTTCAATTGCCAGGAGCGATGATCCGTCCACCGGCACCAGTAATAGCCGACGAGTCGTCGGCGTCAACGTATTGATGCGCTGAACAAGCATCCGCATTGATTTCATCCGGAGCACTCCTAGTATTTTGGAATTCGATTTATCCTACTGACTTCAGGCTAGCCGAAGGCGTCGACATCTCCACTTTTCGCACGCACTATCCAAAATGCGTGGATAAAAATGGGCGACCTAAATTCAGTTTTTACGACGGCAAATGTCTGGCTAAGGTCTCGGGTCAGACATCCATTCAATGAGCACGCGATTGTGCAAATTCTCGGGGCGAACCTGATCCAGGTGTATATGGAAATGATCGAATGCCGGAAAGACGTGGCATTTCACATGGCTGCCGCTCGCCTCAACCGCGCTAACAAATGGCGCGCCTTGCTGCCGCATGAGGGGAGCATCGTTCTCGGCCCATGAGACAAAGAATGGGACCCGGTTTCCCGCAACATGACAGATCGGCGATGCTTCAACGGCGTCATCTATAGAGCTGAGAAACTCCTCTATGACCGCTATTGATGGCGTAATTCCGTACTTATCGTCGCGACGCAGATCATAGATGCCACTAAACGGAAAACATCCCTTGATGACATTGGCGCCTAACGAATGGTTTTTATGCAAGTCAGTCCGAAGCGTAGCCAACGCGGCGAGATGCGCTCCGGCTGAGTGCCCTCCCACGAATATCCGGTCCGGGCTTCCTCCATAACGCGAGATATTTCGATGCACCCAGGATAGGGCGTCCAGACAGTCCTCCAATTGCGACGGAAAGCGGCTAACCGTGCTTAGCCGATAGTCGATCGCCACGAAAATCACCCCGGCGGCTACCAGCGGGATCGCTCCGAAGCCCATCCACTCCTTGTATCCGTGAGACCAGTTTCCACCGTGTATTGCAATAAACACAGGACAATCGCTCGAGGGCTTCGGAGGGTAAAATATATCCAGTCGATTCTCTTTGAGCGAGCCATACCGAACATCCAGTTCGCAATCGAGATCCGATACGGCGAGCGTCGATAAACCAAGCGCGGTGGCGGCGTAGGTCATGGAAACTGGAGAAAGCGGCGTTTGTTCTTCAAGCTTGCGATAAGCAGGCACGAAAACTCCCGAAAAGGGTTAGTTACATAAAATTTTTTTGAGTAAGCGGATCGGAGCCGCCCGCAGTATCTTAAAGCGGACAACTGATCTCAACCCACAACTTTTCGCCTTTCGCGCGGTTGCGTACCGCAAATTCCTGCTGATATTTAAAGACAATCGCGCTTGATTTGGTCAGGTTGACGCGCAACTGCGGCCCAATGGCGATCGCCTGTCCCTTGAAACCATCGGCAACCACCGCGCCGTTCGCGGTGTCATCGGTAAATTGCTTGAGCAAATAGCCTTGAATGCCGATTTGATATTGCGGAGTAACTGAATATCCCGCTAGGTAATCGAATATGGCGACCGACCCGGAATGGTAGTGGGTGGCTTTATCAGGCGAATGAACTTCGAATACGGAAAACGTAGAGATTTCCCACTGTGGATTCGGCAGCCAAGTCGTGCCCAAAGCGGGTTCCCACGCGTAAATATTCAGGCCTGGATTAGCAACCCGGCTGCTTGAGTAGGCGCCTGTAGGCAAACTTACATCGCTCGCGAAGTATGCAAAAAACGTATGCGACGGGTTCGCGTAGCCGAGCTCCACGGGCTGCAGCGTCAAATCCCCCAGCGCCGTCCGTCTGCCAGACGCTCCCGCTGCATCGACCGTAAGGTGCACTACAGTGGCAACAGTGCCGCTGGACAGCGTAAATGGCCCGAGCATTTGGTTCCATGTATGAACGATGCGCGGCGCGTCAACGAAAGCGCTAGTCCGAAATTCAGGGATCGCGATTTTACCGCTTGGGCCCTGGAACGTATTTGCGACGTAATAAGCCGTGTAGTTATAAAAACGGGTATCTCCAGGCACCGGTAAGACGCCGTCGAGCACAGTGTTTACACCGACCGGATAAGCGGTTAAGCCGTTTTCCGTCGCTTCGCTGCTGGTGCAAGTAACAAGGCCGCCAAGGGAGGCCAGAATGATCAATAATCTTTTGAAGTTCACGCTATCTCCAAGCATTTATATAGAACACCTAATCATGAGGTGAATGATCAATCAAAATTTCGAGAATCAATGCCTTATGCGGTCATGCGTGCGAAGCGCGTCCGGTAACCGCACGCTCAACGTGCCGACAACATCAAAAACACAAGAATCAAGGCCTCGACCACAACGAACGGGACAAACGCCGCGGCGAACGATCGTGTTGCGCCCAGAACGACCCCCATCAAGGCTGGCGCGACGAAGGTCGACAAGATGCCGCCCAGTTCGGCGAACCCGATTGCACTGGCGGCAAGGGTTTCGCCGTATTTTTCGCTGACCAGGCTGAAGATGGCACCGCCACTTAGCACTGCGATGCCACTGAACGCCGAAAGTGCGATCAAGCCGACCCAGCTTGTATGAAATATCGTTGTCAACGAGTAGCAGGTAGCGGACACCAACGCGAGCGCAGCACCGATTTTGAGCATTGATGTCTTGGTCATGCGGTCGGACAACCATCCGCCCAGCAAGAGAAACGAAACTTGTGACAACCCCATCGTCGTTCCGATCAATGCCGCCGATGAGATCGGCATTCCCTGGTTTGCGATGAACGACGGCACAGCCCACGTCGCCGTGGCAGCGAGTGCGAAGGTATCGCCAAAGATTGCGATCGCGCCTATGTACACCCACTTTGAACGCAGGATGGTCCAGACTGACGCGGCCTCCCCATGCCTTGCGATGGACGGCTTTGATTCCCATTGAAAATTGGGGTCTCCCATCTCCCGCGGACTACCTTTTATGCTAAGAAAACCAAGGAGTCCGACCACGAAGGTGGCGATACCCAGACCTTCGAAAAAAACTCGCCATCCATGCGATTCGGATACGGGTATTCCGACTGCGAAGTCGAGGGTTATTGCAAAACTAAAGGCAGAAAGCAGGAGGCCCATCACCATTCCGTGTCGGGCGAGCGGAAACCATCCGACGATAAGCTTCATCGTTCCCACCCACACCGCGGCGTCGAAAAATCCGATGAGCAGCCGCAAGACTATCAGCGCCGCGTAAGACTGAACATGAGCTTGCAATAGCATCGCAACACCGCACCCGCACAGTCCGAGTACGAACAGGGTCCGCGCGGATAGATGCCGTCCAAGCGGCGACCACACAAACAAGCCTACCGAATAAGTGATGGCAAATACGCCCTGCACAAAGCCTGATTCGCCCGGACTAAGCGCGAGCGACTTTGAGATAAATGGAATGACTGCTGCGAAACCATACCAATCACCCGCCAGAAATAGCTCGCCCAACATGCTGAGGAAGAGCGCGAAAATCTGGTGATTGCGAAGGCTTCTCGCGGATAGTGAAGCGTGTGTAATATCCATAATGGGATTCACATAAGGGGTCTAGAGGCGTGGCCACGTGTCGAGACTCACATGGACGATTCAACGATGCGACCAGCGAAGGTTTATCGCAACGTGCGATATTGCCGACGACTGGAGGCATTGTTGATGCGCCGAAAATGACCCGCTACCCACAACACGCCGTGCAATCCCTTGATTTGGCCGTTTCTCGCAAACGGTGCGGATCTTTTATTTGTAGTCCGATGCACCGCTTGAGACGTCGGCAGCCACATTCGACTACGACTTCATTGATTCAGCTTTGGCCCGGTATCATCTTCGTTTTCAGCTTGCTTTTCTCCGCCAGACAATCAGTGCCGATCCTCCTCCAGACCCATGGACGTTGCTAAGGCTTAGCCGGTCGCGTGACGACATGGAAATGCCCCTTTCCTGGGTAGTCTCGATCCAGTTCGGCAAGGTAGCGCCGAGAATGTGAAACGTCACGCCTTGCTCTTCCGCGTGGATGGAGAATGTACCGAAGTAAGCAAGACTGCCCTGGACCACCGCTTTGTATTGTTCGGCGGTCCCCACACTGCGATTGCCGGATGCGAAGTGAGGCAAGTCCGATCTGACGACAGCATCGAAAAATTCCCCGCGCGGTCAAAAATCGCCCGGCCAATGGGCGACTCGCCAAAGTCTTGCCGAGACGTACCGTCCTTTGCGTAGCTTGTGTACGACTCGAGATCCCAGGTCCCTATAGCGTCTAGTGACAAATCGGGTGGGCCTGACATTTTATTGGTCATCAGCAACTTCGCGTAAGTGAATAAATCGAGAATGGTCTTAACGTTGCGCGTGGAACGATCGGTAAAGCGAAGAGCCGCCCGTATTGGCGAAAGCCTATACGGTACCTTCCGATAAAGCACCCCAGGAGAAGCGGCTATGCGGTTACAAGAGACCGACGCGCAAAGCGGAAGCGACGGTTCCGCCTCCGTTGATGCTTAGTGTGTGTCGAAGATCGACTGATACGCTGCGACCGCTTTGCGCGTCGCATCTTTTTCGGCGGTGGTCGGGTGAGCCGGGTCTTGCGCAATCGGAAAACTTCCGAACTTCAACAGGCAGGCAAACAAAAGCAAACGTGCCTTCGTACTCGTCAGATTCGAACCGGCAACAAGAAAGTCGTTCAGGTCCGTAAACGCTTGTGAGCCGCCGCGTCCAGTGCGGACAACCGGCAGGCCGCTGAACGTCGCACAAAGCATGAGCGCTTGTCGCCCCGGTGAAGGAGAAGTGCCGACTGGAACGACTCCTTCAAGGACAAATCCTGCCAGACGCCCCGCATTGAGCTTCTGATTGATGGACGCGATCAGGTCGTGTTCGAGTTCTGGATCGTCGCCAAACTCAACGCTTGAATAACTACCGTCTTTTACGATAGACACGATCGGCATTGCATCAGCAAGCAGCGCGCCGTTGGCGTCTTTTACAGGCACATCGACGTACTCAAGCTTGCCGCTCGTCTTATGCACTGCGCGAACGGTGCACGGTAACCGTGTCAGATTGACTTCCGAGAGATAGGTATGTCTGTACGCAGGCAGATATGTCAGATTAAAGCGGCCTACGTGGCTGACTTGTCCAAGGATTCCGCCATGTCCACCGGTGGCCAGGAAGCCACCCGGCCGCGCGTCTCCTTTAGCAACTTCACGTGCTGCGAAGATTTGCTGATCCTGTATAACCACGGTGCCGCACCGGTTCTCGCCCTCTTTACCCTCCCAGATGCGGGACGAGATGAACTCGATCGAATCCTTGATGTTCCTAGGGCCGTCGTCACTGATCGATCCGTGACGACGCTGAGCCGCGTTGCCGCACATGGGCAGTCGAGTGTCGATCATGAGGTTTAACCAGTAAGCGGTTTCTTCGATTTGCGGGCTTCCCCAGGTCCAAACGATGCCGTCGTAGAGGCCGCTTGCGGCAATGGCTTGCATATCGTTTACAACTTTCGCCAGCATCGGCCGGGGCGGTTGGGCGGCGAGATGAAATGGGCTGTAGGGGAAAAAATTTCGTCCGCGACGTTCGGGCGCTATGTGGCCTTCGCCCGCGTCCGTTCGCAAATGAGCGGGCCGTCCCTTCGTGTAGCCGGCCGGCGGCGAGCTTCTGTAGAAGTCTACGGTCGCAACCGACGAGATCGCATTGGCAAGTCCGTTTTCGCCGACGGTCAATCTATCGATCTCTTCGAAACTGCGCGATCCATCGGGAAAGAACCCTTGCCTTGCCGCCGTCTCCGGCGCACCGGGATAGGCGCATTCCTGCTCCCACGGGCCGCCATCCGACTGAAATGCCATATAAGGGAGAGGATATAAACCGTCGTCCGGATGCAGTTCGACTTCGTAAACAGGTTTGTCTGAATCTGCCTGACGCGTCGTATTGAACGACCCGTTGGCGCTCAGGTACCCATCCGGCGGCCCGTAAAGTTCCGATGCGTCGGATTCGAGCGGATGAGCAGAAAACTGTTCGATATAAACTTTTACAGGCGCAGCGAGACGTTGCGCGCGTAGCGCATCAAATTTCGGAACGCTGCCGTCGCCGTTAGGCCGCAGCGGCAATCCACGCTTCGCGCGCGCTTTGTTCGAAGTGACCAGCGGGGGTGTGTTTTGTATCGTGGCCCGGGGGCCGGAGACGTGTGCAATTCGAGTTTTGACAGCCATCTTTTTCCTTGATTACAGAGCGGATCGCTAAGCGTCCAACTTTAAACGGGCAAGTTCTTTATCCATGGCCGCATGTCGCAGCTGATGTACGGAACGCGAAAATTCGATTTCAGCAAAGATTTATAAATACGCACCCAAACGCGGGCTAAGGCGATACCAGTGCACAGCCAATCAGTGGCCTGTCCACGGCACGCGAGTCGTCGTCAAAAATATCCACTTTGCGCAACTTATTTGACGGACCCGTATCCAGTTTTTTTGTCGACCCTGACTGAGGCGTAGAGTAGGTTTTTATCTCGGGCACAAAAAACGATCTGGGGCAGCTCGAGCCCCGAACAATCGCTACCGGTCGATGAGAAAAAGATGTTACCCCTTCCCTTACAGATTGAAACCAAAGCGCTCCGAAAATATCGTTACTTTGAATCGAACGATATTGAGGACACGCGCCAGCGCATTGCTACGGTGCTGCAACCTCACCGCTTGATACCCGGCTCAAGCCTTGCAGGTCAAATGGCGTACATGA
Organism: Burkholderia sp. PAMC 26561; assembly: GCF_001557535.2. NCBI lineage: Bacteria > Pseudomonadati > Pseudomonadota > Betaproteobacteria > Burkholderiales > Burkholderiaceae > Burkholderia > Burkholderia sp. PAMC 26561. The sequence goes on along the minus strand of NZ_CP014310.1, from coordinate 439,526 downwards.
ATCATGTGCGTCTGGACAACGTGTCGTTCGGGTCGCTTGGATACGCTGGCGCCATGGGCGTGGAGGCAGGCGAAATCGAAGACTATTTTCTGGTCATCCTGAGTTTGCGCGGATACGCCGACGTATCGGTAGGCGGTCGACGCGCTATGGTCAGCCAGTCTCAAGGGGTGATCGTGGGCCCGCAGACGAGTTTTGGCGGGACATTCTCAAGCGACTGCGAGCAGTTTTTCGTCCGTATTGAGAAGCAAGCGATCTTCGATCATGCAGGTTACGGCCGACTGCACCTTGAGCCGACGCTGAATCTTTCGCGAACGGAATTAGCGCCCTGGCTAGCGCAAATAAGCATGCTGATAGGGTCACCTGAAACGGTTGCACTCGCGCAACGGGACCGTCGTGTCGCTATTGAGGTCGAACGGCTTTTGGTTACCCTGTTGCTTGCGGGACAGCCGCACCGGAGCCAAGAAAACGTGCGCTCATCCGTGCTGCTTCCGCGCACGGTCCGGCGCGCGGAAAGTTATATAGCGGAGCATGCGACCGAATCATTGAAGCTTTTGGACATAGCGGAAGCGGCAGGCGTGCCGGTTCGCACGTTATTGCATAGCTTCAGGCAATTCCGGGGGGTTAGCCCCATGCATCTGGTGCGTGAAGCGCGAATGGAAACGGCGCGCGAGATGCTGCAAAGCGCGCGCGAGACCGATCGTGTTGCTGATATCGCACTGATTTGTGGGTTCGTTAATTTGGGGCGATTTGCAAGCGTCTATCGCGAAAAATTCGGCGAGTCTCCATCGGAGACGCTGCGCAATGTCCGGCAACGGGGAGCATGACCTTAGCGGCTAGAGGTGATTTTTCAATAACAAGACAGCACAGCCCACTGCAAATGAGGCTAGCGTTCAAACCGGAACGCCCGGTAGCTTGTCACTTTCGACGTCACTATTCGGCCGCCGCTGCAACCGCTTCTACCTCGACCAGCAGTCCCGGCAATGCCAGGCCCGAAACGAACAAGAGTGTTGCGGCATTTTTTATCCCACCGGTGACTTCGCTACGTGCCACGTTAAACGCCGCCCGGTCAGCCCCAGAGACCAGATAGATCGTCGTTTTAACTACATCGGCCCATGTCATAGCCGCTGTCTTCAGAACGGCTTCCAAATTTCCATAGGCCGCGCGTGTTTGAGCCTCTACGCCCTCGGGAACGGTTCCATCTGGAAGCATCCCGATTTGCCCCGCAATATAGAGCGTCCGCATATTGCCCGAAACTTCAATGCCATGGTGGTAAGTCGCGGGCGCGGGGCTACTTTCTGGGTTGCGAATTGTGATCATTAGTGGACCTCTTTTGTCGAAAAATTTAAAGGAGCTAACCGTTTCGATTGACGGAATCAGACAGGGGCATTTTCGATGGAAGGAAAATCCAGCTCCGTTTGCACCGCTTCATTCAACAGGTTAGTAAACATATTTAGCGCTACGTTCGAAATGATCTCGATAATCTGCGCAGTATCATAGCCGGCGCCCCGAACAGCATTCCACGCGCCGTCGTCGAGGTGTCCACGTTTTTCAATAAGTTCGACGACAAAGCGCAGAGCCGCGTCGGCCTTACGATCGCCGGAGGAACCCTTGCGGTTGGCCGCGATCTCGGCATCGTCGAGCTTTGCCAATTTCTTGCCAATAAAAGCGTGAGCGGACAGGCAGTAGTGGCAGCCATTGATGTCGGCCACCGCAATAGCAATCCGCTCGCGCGTAGCGAGGGGCAAGGCTCCTTTGGCAAGTGAGCCAGACAAGCTCAGATAGCCTTCGAGTGCGGCTGGACTATTACTTAGGATCCCGATCATATTTGGAATCTTTCCCATGTGCGCTTGGACTGAATTCAGCAGCGACTGCGAAGCCGGGGGGCCACATGGATGTCAGCGGGAACGGGGATACGGGACATGAGATCTCATCGACGTTGGTTGAAATATAGGCAGCCACGGTCGCCGCTTGCGGAATGGGCTATGAATAGGCTTGCTAATGTGCCGGCTTTTTCAGTTCTGCAAGCCGGGTTGAACGGGCCGGTCATCCATGTTGCCTATCGCACGTTCAATTGCCAACCGTCGCCCGAACGCTATTTGCGAAATATGGATAGACAAGAAACTGAGTGGCGATAAAAGGATATAAAAGACGGTTTTAGCGGCTGCGATGGTCGACCGATAAATCTATATCCACTAATCAGTGCCGCTCCGCGCAGTGGGCATCTGTGGACCGACTTTTTCTAGGAAGCTCTGCAAAACCGCTTCATTTAGCGGAGGCATGCATACCCCAAACGGAGTATGGAAACGGAGTGATGCGATGACACGATCTAATCTTTGACTTGATTGTCGCCGAAGCGCACTCGTTGTTGGTTCACTGAGATGGACCCGGCGCCCTTCAGGGAAGCGCGATACTACTGAGTGTCGTCTTCACCAGACCACATCGGGAGGTTCATCATGGAAATCGAAATCCTCGGTATCGACCTAGTCAAACACGTTTTTTAACTGCACGGCGCGGATCGAAGTGCCACGATACTCGCCAGCCTGCAGGCTCTGGGTGTGGTGCCGTCATTGAGTCGACCGGGCGTGAGCAACGACAACCCGTTATATGTTGCGGCCAAAGATATGTCGCCTAGGGCGCAGAATGCCAGTATCCGAAGGAGATCCTGGCGTGCAGGCGGCACATATTTTTTTGAAGATTTTGGCTATATCCCCCGTAGAAACGTCATCAATGACGGCAAGTTACGTTGTCGCAGGGGTTCCGCCGGTTGCCCGGAAACATCGACGCTTGCTAGCGCTTTTGCCTTCATTTCCAAGTCAACCTCAGCGTAGATATTCGTCGTGTCCAGCGAGACATGCCCCAGCCACGCCCGGATTGTATTGATGTCGACGCCGCTGCCCAGCATATGTACGGCAGTCGTGTGGCGGATGTTGTGCGGGCTGACCCGCTTGGCCTGTATGGATGGCATCTCATCCCTTGCCATCTCGGCGTAGTGGGTGACGAGAGTGGGAGTGAAGTGTATGCGAACGTCGTGTCAGCAGTTAGAAAACTTCGTCGACCATTTCCTCGCTTTTGACCCACAGCGCTTTTGCATGCTCGGGATCGAGAGCGTAGCTCCTTACACCAAAGGCGTCCGCAGGGCGGTTGTTCACGTCAGCGACGTCACAGTCTTCGCAATAGAGGCCGCCGACCTCGTCCGCAGCAGCGACGAAACCCGCCCACACCGATGTCGCCGCACCCTGCTCAACAGTCTTCCATTTGAAGGCAGAAGCGGCGGCCGGCTGCTTTTTGATTATTATGCGGGTGGTCTCGGTCAGCACGGCGCCAGGGTGCACGGCTGTGGCGCGCACCCCTGCGGCCTGGTGACGCCGGTCGAACTCGACCGCGAACAGAATGTTCGCCGTTTTGGATCGGCGATACGCCACCAGCGGAACGTAGGGCGTGTGCTCGAAATTGGGATCGTCGAGATCGACATCGGCGCCGCGATGACCAGCTGAGGCGACCGTGACGAGACGGCCGCCAGGCTTGATGAGGCCTGCAATGCGGTTGACGAAAACGAAGTGCCCGAGGTGATTGGTCCCGAACTGCGTCTCAAATCCGTCAGCGGTCTTCCCTTTCGGGCTTGCCATTACACCGGCGTTGGCAATAATTACGTCGAAACGCTGGCTCGTCTTCACGAGTTCGTCTGCGCTTGCACGGATGCTCGCAAGGGAGGCCAGGTCAATTTCGATAAGGTGGAAGCCTCCGCCCTTTGTTGCATGAGCGTAGACATGCTCGGTCGCCCGCCGAGCCTTGTTCAGGTCTCTGGCAGCGCCGACCACGTACGCCCCGTGAGACGCCAGAACACGAGCCGTCTCTACGCCAACCCCGGAAGATACGCCCGTCACGAGTACGCGTCGGTTGCGTAGGTCGACTCCTTTAATCACCTCGTCGGCCGTACTTGTCGCGCCGAATGATACTGACATCGATTGCTCCTACTCGAATTGGCGTTAATGGGATGGACGCCCCCACCCGAAACGGCATCGATGTGCCAAAGTGGGTGCTCACATCAAGCACTCGAACGGGAGCATCCATCATGACCGTAACGACGATAGGCATCGACTTGGCAAAAAATGTGTTTCAGGTCCACGGGGTTGATGAGCGCGGCATAACGGCTCTCAGGAAACCGCTAAGGAAGCCCTGCATAACGCGTTTGTGGATCTTCAGCTCTGTTAGCTGCAGTCGGCCAGTCGCCATCAGCATCGGCAAACGGAAGATTGGTCGACATATCCGCGACGATTCATGATCTGGGCATTCTTGATGCCGCATCGTTCAAGGGTTTTTCATTGACTTGCGCACCATCCACAGATTACCCAATGCGAACAGTGTTGTGATCTGTGCGGTGTTTTTTGCCAAGCCTCGGTATCGCGTCTTCACGTATCCAAACTGTCGCTTGAGAATCCGAAATGGATGCTCAACCTTCGCGCGGATGCCGGCTTTCAAGCGTTCAATCTGGTCGTAAATTGCATCGAGCGGGTCTTTCAGGTTCAGCTTCCTTCGTTTGCCTGGGCGCATCGCAACGTGCCATCGTACCGCGCGAGTTGACTCACGTTTCTCGATGCCTTGATATCCGGCGTCAGCGTACACATCCGTTTCTTCACCGTGCAACAGCGCCTGTGCCGCGTTGATGTCATGCACGTTTGCGGCAGTGCCGATGACGGTATGAACGAGGCCTGATTCTGCGTCCACGCCGACGTCGGGTAGCAGCAGCGCATTGCTGCGCCACCGCCCCCTAAGAACCGGACGTGCGAGTCACCCCGCATCCGGCTCAAGCCATTCCTCAGCCCCTATAGCAGGACCGAGCAATCAATCATCGATCGCGGCTTCGCGACGAGCAAAGTAAGACGACCACGCAGGATCAAAGGGATTTGCCTGCCCACGTATCTTGACGTGGCGAACAATTGAAATCATCGTGGCTCGGAACAACCGAATTACTCCGCGGTCGTTAGTCCGCGCCGTAAATGCCCAAGTACGATTTCCCTCTACCCGGAAGTATCTGTTCTTCACCCACCCCGTGCCTTTATTGGGATGCCGACGCATGGCCCAGGTCCATAAGAGGCGCCAAATGTGAGCATCTATCGACGTAAAGCAAGACTTGGAAACCACATGGCGGTGGTACATGGCCCAACCTCGAATCACAGGGTTGAGTTGTAAAATAAGATTCGTCTGTGTGGCGCTTCTGTTCTGCTTCACGATTTCCCTGACCTTTTCCAACAGGGCCTTCACGCTCTTGTTGGCCGGTTTGATGAGCAGCTTACCGCCGTACTTACGTACATTCTGCCCAAGGAAATCGAACCCATCGGCGATGTGAGTGACTCTGGTTTTCTCTTCCGAGAGTTCCAGACCCCGAACGATCAGGAATTGCTTGATCGCAGGGAGTACGTTTTGTTCCAGGATCTCTTTCGATACTCCGGTTACGACGAAGTCGTCGGCATACCGATTGACGTTGACTTTGACTTTTCGGCGCGCGCGTGGCGTCGGCCCTACGCTGGCATCTACTGCCGCTTCAAGTCCATCCAACGTCATGTTTGCGATGACGGGCGAGATGATGCCCCCTTGCGGAGTTCCCGCCTCAGTCGCGAACAGGGTGCCTTTGTCGATAAATCCGGCCTTAAGCCATCGCCGCAGGACCACCTTATCCATTGGTATATGTTTGAGGATCCAGTCGTGGCTAAAATTATCGAAACAGCCACGGATGTCGCCCTCTAAAACCCACTCTGGTGACTTACGCTTCGCCAGCGTGGTAAAACAACACTCAATGGCGTCGGCAGTCGAACGTTTGGGCCGAAACCCATACGAGTTTGGATCCGCCAAGCTTTCCGCAATGGGCTCCAACGCGAGCTTCCATAGCGCCTGCATGGCTCTGCATAGCATGCGAGGAATTCCTAACGGACGCTTCTTGCCGTTGCTCTTTGGGATGTAGATACGTCGAAGCGGCAACGCACGATAGCCGTGGTGTTGCATCGCCTCCATCCCTTTCCATTTGGCCGCCGGAGTTGGCCAAATCTTGCCGTCAACGCCCGGCGTTCTCTTGCCGCGATTCTCTGTCACTCGTTTCACGGCTAGCATTTTGCCGCTATGCGAGCGGGTCAGCAGACGCTGCAGGGCACTTACTTTGCCCCATCTGCCTTCCTTGGTTGCCTGAGCGATACGTGCCTGGAGTCGTTTCACCTCGTCCTTGATGCGAGGCCAATCAGCCTGACTCCACATCCTGGTGGGGTGCGAGGGTGCACCAGCCCCGAGCGACGCTGCTTGCGCAGTACCGTCGATAGCCGTCATCTGCTTTCCCTCGTATAACGATTAATCAAGTTCTCTCGCCATGAATGACCACACGGAAGTCTGCCCGCTTTCGCGTCCGGCCATCGTGCAGCCGGTATCCATCCCATTACAGGAGGGCGTTCGCTTTTTCCGCGATCCTTTACCCGCAGCACCAACAGCGTTCCTTGCGGTTCGCCTGCCGTCGCCGGCAGCCCTACGGGCTTATCCTGTTCCGCAAGAATTTCAGAGCGGGGCGGACCCCTCCTATCCGCCGGCGGCGCAATGTCCACGATGGCCCAGCACACAGAGGCCATACCTTGCCGCGTGCCATTTTGGCTCAAGCCTGTCAGCACATTTGGCTTGTCAATGATGACGACGTTTATAGAGGTTCACTTATGTTGGTCGTTACCGCTCGTTCCTAGTCCCTCACCGCCCTTGTGCTGGCAGATTCTGCTTTCCCTCGCGGGTCCGCGTACCGATAATATCGGCGGTTACATTGTCCCCAGAGCTTCACACCGAGCCGTTGCCGGCTCCGCATGTCTGGGTAGGAAACGGCTGATGGAACAGCCGGTTCAATCACAACGGATCACGTTGCGTCGAACAGAAATTCAGGCGACTTGCAGGTCGCACATGCGCTTTCATCCCAAAGTACCAGGTGCGACCTTTTTGCGTCTGATGCATTTCGGGATCGCGCTTACCTGAGCCATTCTTGGTCGAACTTGGCGCGGCGATTAGCGTCGCGTCTACGGCCGAGCCAGCCTTGAGCATCAACCCTTTGTCGATCAGGATCTCATTGACCAGTGTGAGCATCTGGGCGGCGATGCCATGTGTCTCAAGTAGGTGTCGGAAACGAAGGATCGTAGTCTCGTCCGGCAAGCGCGTCATGGCGCCATCAAGACCCGCAAATTCGCGATACAACGGAACGTCGTATAAAGCTTCTTCCATCGCAGGGTCCGACAGACCAAACCATTGCTGCATGAAGTGGATTTGCAACATCGTCGCGACAGGAAATGGCGGTCGCCCAGTCTTACCCTTAGGGTAATGCGGCTCGATCAAGGCAATCAGCTTCGACCACGGCACCACACGCCTCATTTCGTCTAGAAACTCCCTTTTGCGAGTGCGCTTCGTCGACAAATCCAGCCCAAGATGAAGTTGCGTCATCGCGTCACTCCATTTCCATAAACTCCATTTAGGGTAATGCATGCCTTCGCTAAATGCAGCAGTTTTGCAGAGCTTCCCTAAAGCGAGCTCAGGTTGCTGAATTTTTTGCAAATATACCGCCATGCGTTGTCGGGATGGAAGCCTGTGGCAGTGCGCACTACTGGGCGAGAAAACTGCAAGCCTTTGGCCACACGGTCTGTCTGATGGCGCCGCAGTTCGTCAAACCCTATGTCAAGACCAATAAAAATGATGTCGCAGATGCTGAGGCGATTTGCGAGGCCGTCGCACGACCAAACATGAGATTTGTGCCCATCAAAAACGTCGAGCAACAGGCTGTACTGTCGCTGCATCGGGCTCGTCAAGGCTTCGTCAAAGCCCGTACCGCGCAGGCTAACCAGATCCGAGGGTTGCTTGCGGAATTTGGACTGGTTGTTGCTCAAGGTATTACGCACATTGCCAAGCAGGTGCCGGAATTGATCGAAGACGCGACCAATGAACTCCCGAGCACGTTCCGACTGCTCGTGCAGAGACTGATGGAACACCTGAAGGAACTCCACCGCCAGGTCGACGAAATCGGAGCCCAGATCGAAGCGTGGCATCGGAACTGTGAGTTGAGTTGCAAGCTCGCGCAAGTCCCTGGGATCGGTCCGATTACTGCCAGTGCGCTGACCGCAACCATAGGCAATGCGCGGAACTTCTCCAGCGGTCGTCAGTTGGCTGCGTGGCTCGGTCTCGTTCCCCGACAGAATTCGAGCGGTGGAAAGAACGTGTTGCTGGGTATCAGTAAGCGAGGGGACCCTTATCTGCGAACACTGCTTATCCACGGCGCCCGCGCGGTCATCTACAGAGCGAAGCTCAAAGGTGCAACAGGCGGTTGGCTCCAAACGTCGCTTGCGCGACGAAATGTCAATGTGACCGCCGTCGCGCTGGCGAACAAGAATGCGCGCATCATCTGGGCGCTGCTCGCACATAATCGGGATTTCCGTTCTGATTACATGTCTGCTGAGGTGCGACCAGCTACGCAGACCTGAATTCAAGGAGACCAACGCATTCAAAAGTTATTTCCCAGACCAACGATTGCTCAGGCGATCAAACAGTGATGGCAAGACGGTCAGACCGCGGTTAGCAGAAGCCTGATTTGCAACACGAGCGTGAAGCTCGCAGCGTTGATAAGGCGCCGACCAGCGAATTCCATCAGGGACAGCAGGCATGAGCCTGACATGAAGTCCGGATACATGGCTGCAATCTCCACCTTCGAACCATCACGGAATGAATCGTTTGACAAGCCGGGGGCGTCCATACATGTTGCAAAAATAGATCGTGCAGGCGGGCGTTCACCCGCGATCCTAAATTCATGAAATACGCAGGACTGCGGGCGTGCACGCGTGACCATTTGGTTGATGGAGCCAACACGGATGGCGACCTCCGTCGCTTGTGAACCAATGCAGCGCGCCGAAACACATTTCCCCATGAGCATTCTATACCGGTACATCGGATTTTCGATCAGCGACCGTCGGTGATAGCCACTGCGCTTCTTCCATTCGCCTCGATGGCGCCATCCAGCTGCATGGACTGCCCAGATCTTCGGGCAACGGCTCCAGCGTTTCGCTGAAGGTGGCGAATACCAAGCCGCGGTAACTCTCGACGCGCGATTTCCTGAGACTGTGATTCTTCGGATCGAAATTGGCGGGCATGCCTGCCATGCCCTTCTGCCCCGGCGAATTGGAACGCCGAGCAGGTTGCCGCTTTTGTCGAAGCTCCACTGATAGTAGACGCATGTATGCGAGCTCGCGTTGCCGCGCGATTTCCGGCATACCGACGCACCGCGATGTGCACAGCGATTTACCCAGGCTGCCAGCATCCAGTCGTCGCTACGCGTGACCACTACGGGCGTGTCACCCACGAACGTACTCTTGAAGTCACCCGGTTTGAGGCTTTCCGCTTCGAGCGCGACAAAATTCCAAGTCGGCCCGCGATAGATGCGCTCCTGTTCCCGGTTATAAACCGCTTGTGAGCTGAAAACCTTGAAGGGCACCCGTGAGCCGTCATCGTGCGGGAAGGCAACCCCGTCGCCGTCTGCCGAATCCATACGTCGTAAGGGCGTTTCGTGCACTGCGGACATCGCGTACGTTGCACCAAGCACGTCCGTTCGTTTGCATGGCGAATATTCCTTTTAGTGGAAATCTTGTATAAATCGATTTTTGGCGCGCCAAAATAGTTGGTCTATCCAGTAACGGTCGCCTGCATGCCGCGTTCTCCAATTCCGGCAGAAATCTGCCGTGCGTTGCCGGGCGGAGTTGCAGTACCATCGTTGCCATCGCTTTTGCTCAACGGACAAATCCATGTCTCCCGCCGCTTTTCATGCCGACGCATTGCGAAGCTATCGACTGTTCGAATCGACGGATCTCGATGAAACACGCGAGTTGATCTCACGCGTCATGCAGCCGCACGCGCTCGTGCCAGCAGGCTCAGGTAGCGGCCGTTCGTATATGGACTTCGTGAAACTGGGCGGATTGGGCCTCGGAACAATCGGCTTTGGTGATGCGATGCGTGTCGATGTAAAAGCGGTAGACGGCTATTACCTCCTGATGTTCTGTGTCGTGGGCGAGGCCGAAGTGCGTACGATGGGGCGCTCGATGCAGGTGAACCGCAAGCAAGGAGTGCTGTGCGCGCCGGGCCAGGCATTTGATGCGCATCTCTCGCCTGGCTCCGAGCAGTTTGTGCTGCGAATCGATCCAGTCGCGCTCGAACTGCAGACGGGCCTAACAGCAGGGGAGCTTGCATCGGTCGTGCCGGTCGGCGGCGTCCGTTTGCGTGGGTGGATGCAGCAACTCGAGCTCGTTGCAAGCTCGGCGGAACTGCTTGCGTGTGCCCGATCCAACCCCGGCGTCGCCGTGCAACTCGAACGCCTACTGATCGATCTTTTTGCAACTGGGCACGCAGGTCAGACGGCGCAATCGAGCGGTCAGGCCGCAAGGCCCGTATCGCCTGCATTCATAAAGCGCGCAGAGGCCTTCATAAAAGAGCATTGCAGCGAGCCGCTCGAATTGCTCGCGATAGCCAACGCCGCGGGTGTTTCCGTAAGGACACTGCACGACGGATTTCAGCGTTTCAAGGGCGTAAGCCCGATGCAGTTCGTGCGCCAGTTACGCTTGGAACGCGCTCGCGACGCTTTACGCGAAGCACCCGCCAATGTGCGCGTTGCCGAAATCGCGCTCGATTGCGGATTCACGCATCTCGGACGGTTCGCAATGGCATATAAGGCGATTTTTGGCGAGTCGCCGTCGGATACCTTGCGGGTGCGTTAAAGCCGGCGTTGCATGTTGCCTGAGGGCGCGCGGCTTACCGGTCGCCTGCATGTACCGACGAAGGATGCCGGCAAAGCGCCCTCACCTGGACGTTCATATACGGAAAGAGCGGCAATTGGCTGAGTATCTCGTGCAGATGCGTCGGGCTTTCCACTTCGAAGATGCTTACATTCGCATACTGCCCAACGATGCGCCACAAGTGTCGCCACACCCCGGCTTCCTGCAGTTTCTGCGCCATCGCTTTCTCGTCGGCCTTCAATCGTGCTGCGCGTACCGCATCCGTGTCAACTGGAAGGTTGACGGTCATCTCAACGTGAAACAGCATCATGACTCCCCTAGTCCCGCTCGGAAAAAATGAAAACCGTGCGCGCGACTTTGCGAGCACGGTATGAACAGCGCTGTTACTTGACAATCTAGGCTTGTGCACGAGTACGTTCGACTTCCGCTGCTGGGACGGCATCGCGCTCCTTGAACAGCGCGAAATCGAAATCGATCAGCGCAAAACTCCCTTCGATTCCGTAAGGCTTGCCGGCATCGCCTTCAGCTTTTTTCAGCTCGGGCACAAGGCCGTCGCGAGTCGCGAATGCGAAGTCGTCCCACAGATAGGGATCGCCGTCGATATTGACTTGCGTAGTCAGTTTTCTGAAGCCCGGAGCGGAGACGAAAAAATGAATATGGGCCGGACGGTGCCCGTGACGACCCAGTTGATCAAGCAGAAGTTGCGTCTTGCCTTGCGGCGGTACGCTGTAACCTACCGGCACCACGCTGCGAAAGCTGTAGCTGCCGTCGTGGCCAGTCCGGATCGAACGGCGCAGATTGAATGCAGGCTGCGCCTGGTCGAAGTACGAGTAGCTGCCAAGATGATTCGCATGCCACACCTCCACCAGCGCGCCCGCGAGCGGTGCGCCATCCTCGCCTACCACCTTGCCGCGCATGACGAGCGTCTCGCCGGGATCCGTACCATCGTCGAGGCGCGCAAAGGTTTCGGAAACCGGCGCACCGGCGACATAGAGTGGCCCTTCTATTGTGCGTGGGGTCCCGCCTTCGAGGCCTACTTTCGCTTCTGCTTCGTCAAGCCGCAGATCCAGGAAATGCTCGAAGCCGAGTCCTGCCGCAAGGAGGCCCAGTTCCCCGCTTTGGCCGGCTTCGGCAAGATAGTTCACTGCGGTCCAGAACTCGCCCGGCTGCACATCGAGGTCTTCGATTGTATAAAAGAGATCGCGGATGATGCGGTTTACAATGATCTTCGTGCGCGGGTTGCCGGCTTCAGTCGCGCTGTCGTTGAATTGCTGCAGCAGTGCGTCGATTATGTGCTTGTCCACAATTGTCTCCTTATGTTTGGAAATTTGATTTGAAGCAAAAAAATCTCAGCTTTGGAAGACCGTCGCGTTTCTTTTTGAATCGCGTCGCAAACGGCCGATTTTTTCCCAATCGAGCGTCACGCCCAGACCCGGTCCACGCGGTAGGTGCAAAGCGAAATTTTCGTAGCGCAAAGGCTCGGTGAGGATATCTTCGGTGAGTAACAGCGGGCCGAACAGCTCGGTGCCCCAGGCGAGTGAAGGGAATGTGCTAAACAACTGCGCCGACGCAATTGTGCCGACAGCGCCTTCGAGCATCGTGCCGCCATACAGATCGATATGCGCCGCGAGTGCAATCGCAGCAACGCTTGCTGCGCCTGTAAGTCCGCCCGACTGCGCGATCTTCACAGCGAACACATCGGCCGCGCGCATGCTTGCAAGTGCGAAGGCATCGGCGGGGCCATGCAGCGCTTCATCCGCCATGATCGGTACGCGGCCGAGTTTGCTCAAGCGCTTAAGTCCCATGCGGTCGGACGCGTCAACCGGTTGTTCGATCAGCTTGACGCTGGCATCGGCGAGACGGGGCAGCGCCCACATTGCGTCGGCTTCCGACCACGCCTGGTTCACATCGATACGGACTTCGGCGCGCGCACTAAGCGCCTCGCTGATCGCGACCACGTGTGCGACATCGTCGGCTACCGCGCGAGAACCGATCTTCAGCTTGAAAACACGATGCCTGCGGCTTTCCAGCACCCGCTCCGCTTCTTCGATGTCGCGCGCCGTGTCACCGCTTGCGAGCGTCCACGCCACCTCCACGCTGTCGCGCACGCGGCCCCCAAACAGTTCGGAGAGCGGCACGCCGAGGCGTCGCGCCTGGGCATCGAACAATGCGGTTTCTAGCGCACATTTCGCAAACCGGTTGCCTTGGTAGAGCGAGCGCATCTCGGCCATCGCGGCACCCGGCCGGGTTGCGTCCATGCCGATCAGGCGCGGCGCGAAATAAGTATCGATATTGACTTTTATGCTTTCCGGGCTCTCCTCGCCATAAGCAAGTCCTCCGATCGTCGTGCCTTCACCCACACCTTCAATACCGTCGGCGCATTCAACCCGGACGAACACGAGCGTCTGACAATTCATGGTCGCAAGCGAGAGCCGATGCGGACGGATCGTCGGCACGTCCAGCAGAATCGTCTCTACAGCCCTTATTTTTACCGGTGTTGGTATCATGCGGTCCTCCTGAAGGTCTTCATGTTACGAACGAACCTGCATGAAAGTCCAACACCCATACCGACTACTTTCATACTTTAGGGGTATGCATGGAACTTCGCCAGCTTCGTTATTTCGTGGCCGTTGCCGAGGAAATGAACATCACCCGCGCGGCAGATCGCCTGCACATGACACAGCCGCCGCTAAGCCGCCAAATCCAGCAGATTGAGAAAGACATTGGCTTGCCGCTGTTCGCGCGCGGCGCGCGGCCCTTGCGTCTGACCGAGGCTGGTCGAATCTTCTATACGCAAGCAAAGCGTCTCCTGAATGAGGCCGACGAAATCGCGCCGCTCACCCGCCGGCTTGCGCAACTCGCGGAGCGCGTGGTGATCGGCTTCGTGCCATCGACGTTGTATGGTCCGTTGCCCACGGTGATCCGTGCGTTTCGCGAGGCCGCGCCGCAGATGGAGTTGTCGCTGATCGAAATGTTCACCATCGAACAGCTCAGCGCGCTGAAAGGCGGTCGTATCGACATAGGGTTCGGGCGCCTGCGTTTCGACGACGATCAGCTTGCGCGGGAAGTGCTAGTCGAGGAGCGGCTGATCGTAGCATTGCCACAAGATCATCCACTTGCAATGCGCGATGAGCCGCTGACGCTCGCGGCAATCGCTAAGGAAACTTTGATCGTATATCCGAGCACTCCGCGCCCGAGCTATGCAGACCAGCAGTTATCGGCCATGCGCGACCATGCGCTCGAGCCGAAAGCCGTGCACGCAGTGCGCGAATTACAGACCGCGCTGGGACTCGTTGCAGCGAACGTGGGCGTGTGCCTCGTCCCAAAGAGCGTCGATGGTTTGCGCGCACACGGTGTTGCTTATCGGTACGTCGTGGAGCGCCTGAGCTCGCCCATCATCATGAGCCGACGCAATGATGACAAGTCGCAGGCTACAACGCTGCTGTGCAGCCTCGCGCGCGCTTCGTTCCAGACGAGCTGAACTATCCAGCGGCGCCCAACAGCCACTTTGACCAAGCGCCGACACTCCCGTGTTATTTGCCCGGTTTATATGTCAACAGATTTGTTATCGATTGGACGGATTCACCACAGGCCGTTAGTCTCGGGCGCTCGCCGTCGGCAAATACAGCCGGCTTCGACTATCGACTTACACGATCAAAAAAGCTCATGAATTCCATACCTGTCACCGTCCGTGTCGACGCGATCCGCGATGAAGCGCCTGACATTCGTGTTTATGTCATCTCGCGTATTGATGGCGAGCCATTTTCCGCTTACGAGCCCGGGGCGCACATCGACGTCACTAGCCCGTCTGGCGTCATGCGCCAATACTCGTTGTGCGGTGATCCTGATCAGTTGCAGCATTACGAATTCGCCGTAAAGCACGAGACGCGCTCACGCGGCGGCTCGCGCTCTCTTCACAATGATGTGACGCCGGGTACGCAATTGATCACCAGTGCGCCACGCAACCTTTTCAGGCTGGATGACACGGCAACCGGTCATATCCTGATGGCAGCCGGCATTGGCATCACGCCATTGCTCAGCATGGCGTACCGACTGCTGCGCGAGCATCCGCGCTTCACGCTTCACTATTTTGTGCGGGATTTCGCGAGCGCTGCATTCATGACGTTGCTGACCGAGTCCCGTTTCGCGGAACATGTAGTGGTGCACTACGGCGTCGAACCTTCGAAACTCCGTCATGAAGTGATTGTCTGCTTGACGGACGTTCCCCCCGGCACCCACGTCTACACCTGCGGCCCAAGCGGGTTCATGGACTGCGTGGTGCGAACTGGCGAGTCGGTCCTGCCCGCTAGCTCGATTCATCTTGAACGTTTCTTCGCCGAATCCACCGTTGCGCGAGAGGCGGTCGCTTCCTTCGAGGTTGAGATCGCGAGTAACGGGACAAAAGTACGCGTAGAGCCGGACCAGTCGATCGTCGACGCGCTTGCGTCGGCTGGCATCCTTATTGATACGTCGTGTGGAGAAGGCGTTTGCGGCACTTGCATGGTCGATGTGCTTAGTGGTGAGCCCGAGCACCGCGACCACTGCCTAAGCAAAGCGGAGCGTGCTAGCGGCAAAGTCATCTGTTGCTGCGTGTCACGCTCGACATCTCCGTTACTCGTGCTCGATCTCTAGTCGCTCCGCCTCGCGTTACAACCGTGAATATGGAAACCGGTCAAACGTCTTCACGATGCCGGTCATCAGGTCACGCAGCCAGACATTGCCTTCGTCGTTGTGGAAGTTATCGTGCCAGTGCATTGAGACCGTTGCGCCGGGCAGGCGAACTGGCAATTCATAGATTCGGAAACGGTTGTCGCGGTTGAAGATCTGTGCGAGCCGGCGCGGTAGTGTGCCGTAGTAATCTGTCACACCTAGCACGCTCGGCAACGCCACGAAGTGCGGCAGTTCCAGCAGCGTATTACGCCCGATACCATGCGACCGGAACGCATCTTCTAGTGCATGATGACTGTGCTCCACCGATAAAATCTGCACATGGTCCGCGCCCGAAAACGCGGCCAGACCGATCTGCGAGCCCTTCGGCAGACCACGCCGCTTGCGCGTCATGCATACGTAGGTTTCATCGAAGAGCAGTTGGTGGCGCGTTTTCGACGTCAGCTCCGGCAAGTTGCCGATCGCGAAATCCAGCCGGCTCACACGCAGAGCTTCTTCAATCTCCTCCACCGGCGTCGGATCGATGCGCAACTTGATGCGCGGCGCGAGACGATGCAGCGCCTCGCAGATCGGCGGCAAATAAGCCAGCTCCCCCGCATCCGAGAGCGACAGCCTGAAGGTCCGCGTGCTCACCGCCGGGTCGAAGCGCTCGGCATAGCGCAGCGCCTCGCGCACGGTATCGAGCGCACGCCCCACGATCGTCGCCAGTTCCAGGGCAATGGGTGTCGGCTGCATGCCGACACGCGTCCGGATGAACAGCGGGTCGTCGAAAAGCGTGCGCAGGCGTCCCAGCGAGTAACTGATTGCCGGTTGCGACAGCGCGAGGCGCTGCCCTGCCCGCGTGAGGCTGCGCTCTTCGATGATCGCGTTGAAGACGCGTAGCAGATTAAGGTCGACGTGATCGATCGAGGTCATAATATTTGCCGGATTGATGACCAGACCAATTTTAGATGAATTTGACCTATGACATCACCCGGCCCACACTCCGATTCATAACAAGTGTCCGTCCCACTCTACTCAGGTGTTCGATGAGCGAAACCCAATCTGCGGCCTATCAGGCAATCGACGCGAGCGCGCTGTACAAGCGCGCGGAAGTCGATCGCGTCTCGCCCTCGCTGTATTACGATCCGGCAATCTTCGAAGCGGAACTCGAACGCATTTTCTACAAGACCTGGATCTGGGTCGCGCACGAAAGCGAACTGCCGAATCCGGGCGATTTCAGGACGACGACTATCGGCCGCCAACCGGTTATCGTGGTGCGCGACAAGACCGGCGCCATCAACGTGCTGGAGAACCGCTGCCGCCATCGCGGGGCGACCGTATGCGAGCAGCACAAGGGCAATGCGCGCGGCTTTACGTGTCCGTATCACAGCTGGTCCTATGCCCTGGATGGGGCGCTGCGCGCGCTGCCGTACGGCGACGGCTATGAAGGCGTGGTCGATAAAACCGAGCTGCCGCTCAAACGCCTGCGCACCGGCGTGTACCAGGGCCTGATCTTCGCGAGCTTCAACCAGGACATCGAGCCGCTCGACGATTATCTCGGCGGCGCGAAACCGTGGATCGACCTGTTCATGAAGCAGGGCGCGGGTTTTCCGGTCAAGACAAACGGCGAGCACAAGTTCAAGTTCAAGGGCAACTGGAAGATCCAGCTTGAAAACACGACCGATCTCTATCATTTCCCGGTCGTCCACAAGTCGTGGATGAAGACCATCGACGACGAAACCGCGGCGGCCATTACCAGTTTCATGACCAGCGACAAAGCGTTCTGCCGCTCGCTCGGCAATGGCCACAGTCTCGCGGTCCTGGTCCCGGAGATCGTCGACCTCGACGAGGACAACGGCGAGCCGATTCCTGCGCGCTATGAGGCCCTGGCCGCGTCGCTCGCGGCCGACTATCCACCGGATCAGGTGCGGCGCATCGTGCGCTCGTTGATGGGTGTCGGCTTCAATCTGAACCTGTTTCCGAACCTGGCTTTGTCGATGGCATTCTTTCGCGTGCTGCGCCCGATTTCCGCCGAAGAGACCGAGATTCGTCACGTCGCGCTCGGCATGCAGGGCGGACCCGAAGAAGCGAACCGCGCGCGCCTGCGCGTGCATGAACATTTTCAGGGGCCATTCGGATTCGGCAGCCCCGACGACGCCGAAGCATGGGAACGCGTGCAGCGCGGCTCCCATGCGGGACCGGACGTCCCTATCCTCGTCAATCGCGGCCTGAACCGCGAGGTGACCTCGGAAAACGGCGAGAAGACCGCGCACGCCACCGACGAAACCGGCATGCGCGCCGCCTATGCCAAATGGCGCGACATGATGGAGGGCAAATAACATGGACGATACTAACGCCCTGCTCTCGCACGCCTCCTTTGCCAAGGCGGTCCAGTTCATCTGGCGCGAGGCCGAACTGCTCGATAGCAAGAACTATCGTGCGTGGCTGGATCTGTGGTCGCCGTCGGGCTTCTATGTCGTACCCATCGATCCGGACGCAACGGACTTCGCCGCCACGCTGAACTATGCCTACGACGACCAGCACATGCGCGAGTTGCGCGTACAGCGATTGACCTCGGGCTATTCGCCCTCGGTCACCGACGCGGCGCGCACCGTGCGCACGGTATCGCGCTTTACGGTCGCGAGTGAAGAAGCCGACATGATCGACGTCCACTCGGCCCAGGTGATCGTGGCCTACAAGCGCGGCGTGGCGACCTTGTTCGCGGCAGACGTCGAGCATCGGCTTTCGCTGACCAGCGGCGAACCGCGGATCGAACAGAAGGTGGTGCGGCTGATCGATTCCACCGACGCACTCAATGCCATCGGCTTCCTGCTCTGAGTCACGCGCGTCTGCCGATACACTGACGCTTCATCGAACCAACAAGAGATCAGCATGACCGACACCGCTTCACTCCCGCTGCGCGTCCTGTTCTGCTGTGGCGTGACGCAGAATTTCTTCGACCTTCCGCGCGAGAAGATCGGCGCTGTGTGGCAAGCCTATGGCGCCATGCTGAAAGGCGTCGAGAGCATGGAGGGTGTGAAGGTCCTGGGCATCATGGACGACGACAAACTGGTCGTCGGTCAGTCCGGCGGCGCGCCATGGACGTTCTACATCATGGCCGACGTCGGGGACTTCGATACCGCGGCAGCGGTGTGCAATCTCTACAGAACGACGCCGGTCGGCGAATACAACCTGTGGCGTTACGGCAAGATCGAAGCGCGTATTGGCCGCGCACTCAAGGTGCCCGAACCCACATGAGCCCGACCGACGACACCACGGCTTCGCTGCTCATGCGCATCGCGGTGCTCGAAGCCGAGCGCGCGGTGCGCAGGACGCTGACACGCTACATGGCGCTGTGCGACGTGCCGGCGGGCGGTATCGACGGCGCAACGCTGGGCTCGCTCTTCACGGATGACGCAATCTGGCAAGGCATCGGTCCGCTGTACGCAGGCAAGTTCGGCTATCTTCAAGGCCGCGAGGCGATCCTGGCAATGCTCACGCGTTACCTTCCGCCCACGCCCCATTTCGTTGTCAACACGCACTTCCTGACGTCGGAAACCATCGACGTCGATGCGCATGCGAGCGCGGCGAAAGGACGCTGGATCATGTTGCAGGCATCGGGTTACGTCGACGACCATGCGGAACTGATCGCGGCAAGACTGGAAGTCGACTTCGTGCCGTCGCCCGCTGGCGCGGCGTGGCTGATTCGTCGTTTCCGCACGCAACGGCTGTTCGATGCACCCTGGCAAGTCCATCCCTCTCCCACGGACAACCCTTAAGCAATGAACGAATTCATCAGCGAATTTACGCTTGGCGACGCCGACGGCCCGACCATCGCGATCAAGGATTCCATCGACATTGCGGGCCATGCGACGACCGCTGCAAGCCGCGCGCTCGCCGATGCGGAACCGGCCGCGCAGCACGCGGAAGTCGTGCAGCGTCTGATCGATACGGGCTGGCAGATCGTCGGCAAGACCAACATGCACGAACTCGCGTTCGGCATGACCGGCATCAACGACTACACCGGCACGCCGGAAAATCCACAGGACGAAACGCGCATTCCCGGCGGATCGTCGAGCGGATCGGCGGCGGCGGTGGGCTTGTCGTTATCAACGGCGGCGTTGGGCACGGACACTGGTGGCTCGGTGCGAGGTCCCGCTGCCTGTTGCGGCGTAATCGGCATGAAGCCGACCTTCGGCCGCATATCGCGACGCGGCGTTGCGCCCGCGCGCTCGACGCTCGATTGCGTCGGCCCTTTTGCACGCGAGATGCAGACGCTGATCGACGTCATGGCCGCCATCACGCCTGACTTCGATGAAGCCCTCGCCAATTCCAGCGCGGCGAATGTGCGCATTGGCATCGTGCCGGTGGAGGCCGATCGCGCGATCAGCGAGGCGGTTGCCGGCGCGCCAGGGCTGGCCGGGTTTGCATCGCGGAACGTCGACTTGCTCAATCTGCGCGCCGCCTTCGACGCCGGCCTCACCGCGATCAACGCGGAGACCTGGGCCGCGTTCGGGCATCTGATCGAGACCGGCAAGCTTGGTGCGGATCTCGATGCCCGCTTGCGGCATGCATCGACGATGACGAAGGCCGATCTCGCAGTTGCCGAAAGCGTGCGCGCGAGTTTCACTGCCGAGGTGGACAATGCGCTGCAATCCGTCGACGTGCTCGTGCTTCCGACCTTGCCTGCGTTGCCGATCACGCTCGAGGCAGCGCGCAACGGCACGCCGGTCATTGCCATGTCGTCGCTGATCCGCCCATTCAATCTGAGCGGCCATCCCGCGCTCAGCCTGCCTTTGCCGATCGCGGGGTCACCGTTATTTGCGGGATTGCAGATCATCGGCTTCAAGGGTGACGACGAACGCGTCTGCGCGATCGCTGCATGTTTCGAAGCTGCACTGGGACAATGATGAAGACGCGAGTCGTGTTGGTCACGGGTGCGGCGCGTGGCCTCGGCGCGGCCATCGCGCGGCGTTTTCATGACGCGGGATATTGCGTGGCGATCGGCGACATTGCCTTCGATGCCGCACAAGAACTGGCGCGCGACCTGAGTCCCGATGGTGCGTCGGCCATCCCCCTCGCACTCGATGTCACGCAAAAAGCAGACTTCGAATCCGCGCGTGATGCCATGCTGGCGGCATGGCAGCATGTCGATGTATTGATCAACAACACGGGCGCGTCCAAAGTCGTTCCGGTGATGGACATCACCGCCGAACAATTCGATCAGGTGATCCAGGTCAATCTGCGCAGCGTGCTGTTCGGATGCCAGGTATTCGGCCAATATTTCGCCGACGCCGGGATCGGACGAATAGTCAATATTGCTTCGCTGGCGGGTCAGAATGGCGGCTCCGCGACGGGCGCGCACTATGCGGCGTCGAAGGGAGGCGTCATCACGCTGACCAAGGTATTTGCGCGCGATCTGGCGTCACGCGGCGTGACCGTCAACGCTATATCGCCAGGGCCGATGGACTTGCCGATCGTGCACGAGAGCGTGCCGGCGGACAAGTTGAACGCCGTCATCCAGAGCATTCCGGTCGGTCGCCTGGGTTCGGACGATTACATTGCCGACGCGGCAATCATGCTGGCCGCCGAGAATGCCTACTTTGCCAACGGCGCTTGCTGGGACATCAACGGCGGCTTGTTCATGCGATGAAAACTCAGCGATGAAAACTCAGCGACGCCAACTCAATGGCATCGCCTCGCCTTACACCGGTTTTCCTTCACTCGATGCCCAGTTCGGCATCAGCGTGTTGGTCGGCAAGGTTTCATCAACCATCTTCTTCGCGGTCTGGATGCCGGCAACCGGCAAGCCCGTCGGATCGAGCACGCCGATCTGCACCAGCACCGACGCCTGATCCCAATAGATATGCTCGTTGTACAGCTTGTCGCCGCGAAAGCAGATGACCGCGAGCATCGGCACTTCGAAATATTTTCCCGTGGGCTTGAGTCCCGGCAACAACCAGTCGATCTCGCGATCATGTGTTGCACAGAACACGAATTCATCGACGACCCGGTCCGCGCCTATCGTTCGCGAGACGGGGATCAGGCGGGTGTCGGCGGGATTCGAATCGACAAAATGGTACTTGTAGAAGCGCTTCAATTGATCGTGCCCGACGCCGCCGGTCATGGTCGGCACGTGGTTGACGTAGGGCTGCGCAACCATGGTCGGCATCACGGCATTCACGTCGCGCGTGCCGAACTCGTAGTAGCAGTGCATCTCCCATAACTGGTTCAGGTCGTACACGGGGCCGAGCGCCTTGCGCAGCATGGCCATGGTCCGCGAATACGCCATCATGGCTGCGGGTTTGTCGAAGTTCTCGCGCTCGGGCGTGGCGAATGCGTGATCGCAGCCGGGATACACATAGGTTTCGATCGACGCTTTTTCCTTGAGCGCCGCGATGATTTTTTCGCGCGTCTCCGGCGGCGTCAGCGCGTCGTTCTCGGCGAAATGGAAGATCATTGGACAGTGAATCGATGCACTCTCGCTCGTGTAGGCGTCGAGTCCCACGCCGTAATAGCTCACGGCGCAATCGACGTCGGTACGCGCGGCGGCGAGCATGGCGAGGCGGCCGCCGAGGCAATAGCCGATCGTGCCGACCTTGCCCGCGTGGTCGGGCAAGGTGCGCAACGCAGCAATGGTCGCGGCGATGTCGTCGACCGCTTTCCCTTCGTCGAGCTTCTCGTTGTAGCCGAGTGCTTCGGCGAAATCCACTTCGTCATAGCCGAGGTCGACGCCGGGCTTCATGCGCCAGAACAGATCGGGCACGAGCACCACGTAGCCTTCCTCGGCGTAGCGGTCGGCCATCGCCAACATGTAGCCGTTGATGCCGAAAATCTCCTGCAGCAACACAAGACCGGGACCCGATCCTTGTGCCGGCTTTGCCAGATACGCGGCGAACGTGCCGCCGTCCTGCGCTGTCACCTGTATGGTTTGACCGCTCATCATCTCTCTCCTTGCCAATCCCTGGACATTCAAAGATAACCCGCAAACTGATTCTGTACCGCCTCGCGATCCGCTGCCAAACCCGCGCCCACGCCCTGCGCCATCGCACCGACGTAGACCTCGTCGGGGCCGACTCCGAGCGCGGCGAACACGGCATCGACGACTTCCGTGACAGCCAGCTTCGGCGGTGGAAAATCGCGGCTCATGTCGGTATCGATCGCACCGGGCAGCACGGCGAGCACGCGCACATCATGCGCCGCAAGTTCTGCGCGCAGGCATTCGGTCATGCGCAACGCGGCCGCTTTCGATGCACACAGCGAACCCATCATCGGTAACGCGACACGCGCAAGGACCGACAGCATGTTGACAACGGCGCCGTGATTGGCGATCAGCGCGGGCGTGAACGCGCGGCACATGGCGAGCGTACCGAAGTAATTCACTTCCATCTCGGCCCGCGCCGCGTCCCCGTCGCGGGGAACGATCGCGCGTTCAAGCCGGTTGATGCCCGCGTTGTTGACCAGCAGCGTGACGTCGCCGGCAAGCGACGCCGCGTGCGCCACCTGCCGTGGGTCGGTCACGTCGAGCGTCACGGGGACC
The DNA here is from genome assembly GCF_001557535.2 of Burkholderia sp. PAMC 26561. Classification (NCBI taxonomy): domain Bacteria; kingdom Pseudomonadati; phylum Pseudomonadota; class Betaproteobacteria; order Burkholderiales; family Burkholderiaceae; genus Burkholderia; species Burkholderia sp. PAMC 26561. The sequence continues at coordinate 416,555 of NZ_CP014310.1, read as the reverse complement.
ACGCGCGGATCGTTCACGCTCAGTGCGTTCACGTCGCGCGCCGCGGCATAGACGCGCCGCGCCCCGCCCGCAAGCAAACTCGTCACGAACTGCGCGCCCACGCCACGATTGGCGCCGGACACGAAGGCGACGGAATCTTGAATCTGCATCGCAAGCTCCTGGTTGTTGCCGGATCAGCTCATTTGCGCTTGTATTCGACCGGCAGGATATAGCCGCTGTTGAAGGTTTTCACATCGATATTCGAACGGTACGCAATCGTCGTCACTGCCTGCAGCAGCGGCACGACCCATGACTTTTCCGACGCTTCCTGCCCCAGCGCCCGATATCCGGCCATGCGCTTTTGTTCATCGACTTCGGTCATCAGCGCTTCGACGCGCGGTGCGAGCGCATCGTCTTTCCACGCCGAGAAACGCAGCCGCGGATCAAGAATGCGGCCGGTGTAGTTCTCCGGATCGCCAGTCGCATTGGCCCAGCTATACAGCAGCACGCCGCTCATCTTCGTCGCCTGGATCTCGCCGATGACTTTCGCCATCGTGGTCTGCGTGAGATCCGCCTGGATGCCAACCTTCTGCCACATCCCCGCGATGGCGCGTGCCATGTCGTAATCGCTCGGGAAGGTGCCGTTGGTCGTTAGGAACGGAATTTTCACCGGCTTGTTCGGGCCATAGCCGGACTTCGCCAGCGCGGCAATCGCCTTTTGCGGATCGAAGCCGATCTTGAAACCGGGCACGTCGGCGGGAGAACCGGGCGTCGCCGTCACCGACAAGGGCACGGCTTCGCCGCCGTAGAACGCTTTGGAAAGCGCGGCGGTATCGATGGCGTAGTGCATCGCCGCCCGCACGTTTTCGTCGTCGAAAGGCTTGACGTAGTTCGGCATCCGAAGCATGTAGATTTCGCTGTACGGATAGATCTTCGTCGTAATACCCGGAGTCTTCGCAAGACGCTGCGCCTCGCGCAACGGAATCTGCACGGCGATACTGGCCCGCCCCGATTCGACCGCCGCCACGCGGGCCGACGGCTCCGTGGTGATCTGGAACGTGACGTTCCTGATGCTGGGGACGCCGCCCCAGTATTTGTCGAAGGCTTCGAGCACGATGCGCGAACCACGCTGGTAATCGACCAGTTTGTACGGCCCCGCGCCCACGGGTTTCGTCTGGAAGCCGTCACTGCCGACCTTCTCCATATACGCCTTCGGCAAGATGTACCCCGCGAGAAACGCGAGATAGATCGGCGCGGCCGGTGTCGGCTTTGCATACACGAGCACGGCGCGCGTAGGAGAAATGATCTCGACGTCCGTCAGCGTCTGGAACATGCCGCCGACCGCGAGCTTCTTGTCGGCCGCCGGGCGATCGTGCAGGCTGTACTTCAGGTCGACGGTCGTCAGCTTCGAGCCATCGTGGAAAAATATGTCGTCGCGCAACGTGATTTCGAGTCGTTGCGCCGTCTTGTCCTGCCACTTCCAAGCCGTGATCTGGCGCGCCTCGAGTGCGAGCTTGGCCGAGTAGCGCAACGGCGAATCGAAGACGGTTTCATAAATCGACTGCGCCTGCGGCACGGTGATCGCCGTCGGGTCCCACGTCGGCACGTCGGAGATATAGGCGATGTTCAATACCTCATCGCTCGCCTGACCTTGCGCCCGCGCGATGTCCCACGGCAGGATCAGCCCTGCGCCTGCCGCCAGTGAACCCAGCAGCAGTTGCCTGCGCTTCGCGTCGATCTCGAAACTGTCCATCGATACTCCTGTGTCCCGGCAATACGCCGGATGTAGAAGGGATAGCGCGCGCAGCGTTTGGATGTGGAGCGTTACGCGACCTGCAAGCCTTGATTATTGACGGCCAATAACAGAAGCAAAAGTGGGGGTGACCTGAGTGCGCCCGCCGGCTTTAGAACCGGTGCCGCAACCCCAGTCGCACTTCCACCTGATTCGGCGTACTCGAACGCTGCAGCACCGGCCCAAGGTCCGCGTACTGAGCGTCGCCGGCCGCATGCATGTAGGTTGCCTGCAAGTAGGTATCGGTGCGCTTTGAGAGGTAATAATCGACGATGGCGTCGACATTATGATATTTCGGTTTAGCCGACGTCACCGAAACGTCCCCTTGCGTATAGCTGTAACCCGTACCAAGTTGCAGCGATGGCGTCACGAAATAGCTGGCCACCACTTCATACACGCTAAAGCTTGCGTGGCCGCCGATCTTCGCGCCGAGCGTCGGGTCGAGTCCGAGAAATTTCGTGTTCGTGTAGTCGGCGCTGATCTTCGCCTTCCCGAACGAGTACTGCCCACTCACGCCGAACGACTGATAGCGCGTTGCTGCAATGCCGTAGTTTCCATCGACCACATTGGTCGGTGTCCACACGCCTTCGGACACCGCTTCCGCAGGATGATCGATCGACGTGAATGCCGCAGCCAGCGCGATTGGGCCGCCCGCATATTTGACGCCAACGGATTTCACCGCGTCGCGATTGACGGCGCCTGAAACGTTGCCAAATCCATACAGTGCCGAAGCCTGGATGCCCGCGATGATCGGCGAGGTATAGCGCACCGCGTTATTGATACGGAAGTCGATACCCGTGTTGTCGAGATCGCCCGGGTGCGGGAACAGGATGCCCCAGTTGCCGTTTGCCGTGTACAGGCCGACGTAGTCGCCCATCAGTTCGTTCTGCCGCCCGAGCGTCACGGTGCCGAGCGTCTTGCTTGCGAGCCCGACGTAAGCGGCGCGCCCGAACATGCGGCTTTGCTGCAGCAACTTGCCCGAGTTGATATCGAAGCCATTCTCCAAACGGAACACCGCGGACAGCCCGCCACCCAGATCTTCCGTGCCCTGCAAGCCCCAGCGGCTACCCTGCGAAATACCGCTTTGCATCTGGTACGACTTGTTGCCCAACTGATTGTTCGAAAACGTCAGGCCTTCATCGATGATGCCGTACAGCGTCACGCTGCTCTGCGCGCAGACTGATCCGCTCGCGCACAACGCAGCAAGCGATGCAGCAATAAGAGGAGTTTTCACTTGGGTTCCGTTAAAAGATCGAAGGGTGTATGACGTCGTTGCTTGACTCAATGACTTCAATTGAAATTGGTGCGTCGCGTAAGTCATCGAGCGACGGCCTTCGGAATGCGGAATGTTGGCGGTCTATCAACATTCTGAATTCAGATTATTTCAGTAAAAATCGGACGTCAAGAACTTGCCAAAATTGTTTTTTGGCAAAGCCATCTAATGACGGTGCCAACCCGGGTGAGACATGCGAATAGGAAGCGGCTCGTCGCCGTCTTGGTCGGCTGGTGAATGCATGCGAAGTACAGGGTTTCGTAGGGAAAGGATTTTTCAATACCCTATATAAATGAGCGTTTTTTTCGTCTGATATACGCCGCGCCCGGGCCTCAGGCGCCGGTCCCCGGACCCGCCACGTGCTGCCCGTCATAGCGGAACGGGCTTGTGCACGGCGTGCATCGCAGTACGCTTTATTTGCGCGCGCCATACCCCGAAACGATCGTTGTTCGTACAGACGCAACGCATTGCACGCAGTCCTTGACATGTGATTTTTCTGAATTCAGTATTCTTCAATACCAATTTTGCTCGCAAGGAGCCTGTCTTGACCGAACTGATCGCGAATCCCATGCGACACGCTCACCCGTTCAAGCTCGGCGTCTTCGCAGCCAACGCGGATCGCGGCCTTTCATTCACGACCGTGCCCGAGCAATGGCGCGCCACCTGGGACGACGTGCAGCGCGCGGCGATTGCAGCAGATGAAGGCGGCATGGATTTCTTCCTCCCGATCGCTCGCTGGCGCGGCTTCGGTGGTACGACGCACGTGCGGGAGTGGTCGTTCGAGACCTTTACGTTCGCCGCCGCACTGGCAGCGGTCACGCGGCGTATTGCGTTGTTTTCGACCGTGCACGTGCCGCTCGTGCATCCGATCTACGCGGCGAAAGCACTGGCGACCATCGATCACATCAGTCATGGTCGCGTTGGCCTGAACATTGTGTGCGGGTGGAATCCCGACGAATTCGACATGTTCGGCGTGAAGCTTAATCCGGAGGCCTACAAACAGGCGGCGGAATGGTCCGACGTACTGATGGAGCTCTATACGTCGGCCGAACCCTTCGACTTCAATGGCGCGTTCTATCAGTTGAAAGGCGCTATCTCTCGACCGGTGCCATTGCAGGCGCCGCGTCCGGTCACGATGAACGCCGCGTTCGGCGCGCCGGGCCGCGACTTCGCCGCGCAGTACTGCGACTACCTGTTCACCACCTTCTCCGAACTGGACGCCGGGCGCGAACACGTCAGGGACATTCGCGCGCGTGCACAGGCAGCGGGGCGTGATATTGGCGTGTACACGGTGGCGCATGTCGTGTGTCGCGAGACGGCTCAGGAAGCGCAGGATTATTACCATCGATACTCGGTGGAGCAGACCGACGAAGCGGCGCTCGACTATCACATGAAGCAGAAGAAGGGCTTCAGCAACAGCCATGACTACCGCGCTTTTACCGAGTACCGCCAGCGTTTTGCGGCGGGCACCGGTAGCTTTCCGCTGGTCGGGACGCCCGTGCATATAGTCGATGAACTCATCAAGATCCACGCAAGCGGTTTCGCCGGTGCAGCACTGACATTCGTCAACTATGCCGATGAACTGCCTTTCTTCTGCGAACGGATCCTGCCGCTGATGCGCGAAGCGGGCTTGCGCCACGATCACGACTGAACTTTAACTGGAGCGTTTTTGGACCGTGCAATACGTACCGGTCAGGGAAAGCGCTCGTCCGGACACTTCATACGTAATGACACCGACTTCGCCTTATCTGGCATTCAAACACACCGCACGGCAATTCCCGGACAACGATTTCCTGCATATCCCCGCCTCCGCGCGCAAGCATTACGCAAGCGCCGAAGCACTGACCGTGCGCTATGGAGAGATGCTTGCGTGGATCGACGAGCAGGTTGCGCTATATCGCGATGCGGGCTATGGCAAAGGCATGCGCGTCGCCCTGTTGATGGAGAATCGTCCCGAATTCTTCGTTCATTTCTTCGCGCTCAACGCGCTCGGTGTGAGCGTCGTGCCACTGAATGCCGACGCCCGGGCACACGACATTGCGTACGTGGCGGAACACAGCGAAATCGTTCTGGCGGTCGGGATCGAATCCACGCTGGACCTGCTCCGTGCCGCGCTCGATGGCAAGCTGCCTCTCGCCGATGCCAACTCGCCAACGCTGCCTGTCATTCAACCCACCGCTGCGTCCGGGTCGCCGCCTTCCATCGACGATGAATGCGCGCTGCTCTACACCTCCGGCACCACGGGCAAGCCCAAGGGATGCCTTCTCGACAACCGCTATTTCCTCTCCATTGGCGAGTCGTACATCACGGAAGGTGGACTGTGCGAGGTCCGTGCCGGCGTCGAACGGCTGATCACGCCGCTGCCGCTGTTCCACATGAATGCCCTCGCCTGTTCCACCATGGCCATGGTGTTGTCGGCGGGATGCGTGATCCAGCTCGACCGCTTTCATCCGCGCAACTGGTGGACGGACGTGGTGCAAAGCGGCGCGACGATCGTGCATTATCTCGGCGTCATGCCCGCGATTCTGCTGGCGCTGACGGACGACGTGCCGGTAAATTACGCGGTGCGATTCGGCTATGGCGCGAATGTCGATCCGAAGCATCAACAGGTCTTCGAACAGCGCTTCGGTTTCCCGCTGATCGAAGGCTGGGCAATGACCGAGACGGGCGGCGGTGCCGTGATTGCATCGAGTCACGAACCGCGTCATGCAGGCTCGCGATGCTTTGGCCGGCCGCGTGCGGGTATCGAAGTGAAGCTGGTCGACGCGGACGGACACGCGGTCGAACCAGGCGTGCCGGGCCACATGCTGGTGCGTCGGGCAGGGCCGGAGCCGCGTCGCGGATTTTTTCGTGGTTATCTGAAGGACGACGCGGCAACCGAAGCTGCGTGGCAGGACGACTGGTTTCATACCGGCGACATCGTGCGTCGCGGCGACGACGGCAGCCTGCATTTTGTCGACCGGCAGAAGAACATCATTCGCCGGTCGGGCGAAAATATCGCGGCACTGGAAGTGGAAGCGTGTCTGCTCGATCATCCCGATGTACAGCAGACCGCCGTGATCGCCGCGCCGGATGCCCTGCGCGATGAAGAAGTGCTGGCGTGCGTGATCGTCGCCCCGGGAACCGCACGCAACGAAGCGACGGCCCGGGCGTTGCAGGCCTGGTGCCTGGAACGGCTGTCGTATTACAAGGCGCCGGGCTACGTTGCGTTCGTGGACGCGTTGCCGGTGACATCGACGAACAAGGTGCAGAAGACTCAACTGGCGGCGTTTGGCTCGGACCCGTTGAACGCACCGGACTGCTTCGACGTGAGGGCGTGGAAGAAACGCTGATTACAGGGCGAAGGCGACCAGCGCGCCGTCGCTTTCGCACTGAATGCCGACGACGGTCCCGGGCGCGAGCGGGCGGTCGAGTCGCGCAATCACACGCGGGCCGGCATCCGTCAACAGGGTCGCCAGACAAGTCATCTCACTACCCGGTTTTCCGGCACGATGATGCAGGACCGTGACCTCTTCTACACGGCCTGTGGCAGCATCGACTTCATTGAATAGATCATTTCCGCAGTGCGCGCACAGCAGGCGGCGTGGGAAATCGCACTGACCGCATAGCGTGCAAGCGAAGACGTTCATGGCGTGACACCGCTTTCGAGCACGACGGCGTTTGCACACATGCCGTATCGATACTGCACCATGCCATAGCCGCTCACCGCAGCGAAACGCGCTCGCGCGACCTGACGCGCGCCCGCTTCATGGCGCAACTGGGTGATCGCCTCGACGAGTCCATGCATGCCTGCCGCAGCGCCCGCTTGTCCCGCCGATAACTGCCCGCCTGATGTATTCACGGGCAAATCGCGCGATGCGATGCGCTCACGAATGAAGGTGCCGGCATCCGGTTGATCGCCCGCGAAACCCAGGTCGATCAACTGAGCGACGATCATCGACGGATAGTCGTCGTAGACCGACACCAGATGCATATCGGCGGGAAGAAGATCGGCGTCGCGCCACAGGGCTTCGCGAAGCGTGGCGAGTCCGGTCACGAGACCATCGCCGTGTTGATGATCGACGTTGTACGCGGCCCGCAGCGCACGGATGCGAACCGGCACACGCGCCGCACAAGGATGGGTCGACGACGTCAGCACGATGGCGTTCGCCCCGGACACCACCGGCACGCAATCGAAGCGGCAGAGCGGCTCCGCAACGAGCGGCGCGGCCAGGTACGCCTCCAGGGTCAAGGGCGCGCGATACACGGCGGCCGGATTCATCGACGCCCATTCACGCTGCGCAACGCATAGCGCGGCATAGTCCTCGCGCGTCAATTGCAGGGCGCGCATTTGCCGTTGGGTGAGCATGGCGAACAACGGATTAGGGCCGCCCGTATCCAGTGGCCGGAGATGCGTGCGCGTTGTCACGTTGTAGTTCTCGACCAGCGTCGTGAAATCCGCTGCCTCGAAATGATCGCCACTGACCAGCACGATGGCGCGGGCGTCGCCTGCCTGAATCGCTCGCGCGGCGTGCTGCAACAGATTGATGCCGCTCGCGCCGCCATGGCAGTCGTCCATGCACCAGCGCACGGTGAAGCCCGCGCGCCACGCAAAATCGATCGCATGATCGGGCGGCAACGTGAACGACGCCACGCCGAGCCCATCGACTTCTTTTGCCGACAGACCCGCCTGCGCCAGCGCCGCCGTCACCGCCTGGGCAAGCAGTCCCGCCGTGCTGGTGCCGGCCTCCGCATGCCGCCTGTATGGCACTTCGACCGCTGCCACGATCGACACACCGGTGAAGTCGTTCATGGAGCCGAGGCTTCAGGTGGCATCGCCGGTATCGAGAAAATACTGCTGCTCGGCGTCGTCGATAAAAGCCTGCGTCGCGGAGCGCACCGTCACGGCGTCACGGTTCACGAAACCCTTCAGCAGGACCTGCATGCCATCGACGATCAGCTTCATGGTGCCGGGCTTCGTCATGGTGCCGTGGCGGACCTGCCGCGTGTGATCGGCGAAACGCAGGATCGTGCCCTTGAGCCGCGAATTCAGCACGCCTTCGAGCCAGATCGCGCGAAACTCGACATTGGCCTCGGTCATCAGCGCAATGTCCTTGCGCTCGAATGCGCGACGGCATTTCCGATACGCCGCGCCCATGCCGGCGAGTTGCTCGTCGGTCAGCACGGCGGCAGCCGCCGCACCCGCGCCGGGTTCGAGCATGCGCCGCACCTCGAAAATCTCGCGCACGTCTTCGCCGGTCAGCACCGGCGTCACGAAACCGCGCGTGGTGCCGACCAGATAGCCCTCGTTCACGAGGCGCAGCAACGCCTGGCGGACCGGCATGCGCGTGCACTCGAATTCCTCGGCGATCTCGTAGTCGAGCACACGGTCGTCGGGACCAATCTGGCCGCGCTGCAGGCGGCTCAGGACTTCCTGATACACTGACTCCATCAACGTGGCCGGGCGCAGCGCGGTACGCCGCGGCTGCTTGATAACCGTCGGGTCGGCGGTTGCCATGGTGTTCTCCATTGTCTGATCTGACGGTTGCACGCCGCCTGGGCGCTCATGACAGATACCTGATTATTGTATTGGCTGGCTTTCGGCCAGCCGCTCGAGCCGTCCGCGCATGCGGCCCCCTCAGGCGGCCTCCTCGAGTGCGACGGGCGGCCACGGCGTGCCGGCATGATCGCTCGGCACCGCGTCAATCAGCGCGCGCGTGTACGGATGGCGCGGCGCGGCAAAGACCTCTTCGGTCAAGCCCTGCTCCACCACTTCGCCGCGCCGCATCACGAGCACGCGGCTGCACAAGTATCGGACCACCGATAAATCGTGCGAGATCAGCAATAGCGCGACCTGCCGTTCGCGCCGCAATTCGAGTAGCAGGTTCAGGATCTGCGCCTGCACCGAGACATCGAGTCCGGACACGATTTCATCGGCGACAATCAATTGCGGCGACGCACACAACGCGCGCCCGATGTTCACGCGCTGTTTCTGGCCGCCCGACAACTGCGTGGGAAAACGCGTGAGGGTATCGGCGGGAAGGCCGACATCGCGTTGCACCGATTGTGCCCGTGCCAACCGTTCCTTTGCATCGAGCGACGCAACGCCGGCCGCTTCGAGCGCCTGCGTCAACAACCGTTCCACCGTACGGCGCGGATTCAGCGCCGATTGCGGGTCCTGAAAAATGATCTGCACCTGTTCACGCGCGCGCCGCACGCGCTCGGCGCTGCCGTGCGTGAGATCCTCGCCGCCGATCATCACGCGGCCATCGGTCGGCTGTTCAATACCCATCAGCAACCGCGCCACCGAGGTCTTGCCGCTGCCGCTCTCCCCCACGATACCCACGAACTCGCCAGGAAAGATTTGCAGCGACAGCGGTTTCACGGCGTCGAACGAGGTCTTGCGCTGGCCGAACACGCCGCTGCGGCTCGTGTACGTCAGCGACGCCTCACGCAATTCCGCGACCGGTTGCGCGCCCGACACCGGCGTGGGTGGCAACAGCGGCGCGACCTGCTCGTTGCCGAGTGGCGCGTGTTCGCAGGCTTCGCTGCACGCCACGCGATGCCCGTTCGGCGCCACGCGATTTTGCAGCGCGGCCGCGCACGCGGAGCCCGCGCTCGGGCAACGCGGCGCAAATCGGCAACCGGCCATGCCCGCCAACGCGGACAACCCCGGCATCTGCTGGGCCAGAACAGGCAGGCGACGGCGCGGCCCGGTCAGATCGGGCGTCGCATATTTCAGCGCACGCGTGTACGGGTGACGCGGGTCATCGAGGACATCGCGGGCCGGACCGTACTCGACCAGATCGCCCGCGTACATGACGGCGACGTCGTCGCACACGTGCGCGGCGAGTCGCAGATCGTGCGTGATGAGCAGCACGGCGGTCGCATGCACGCGTTGTTGTTCGGCGAGCATGCGCATGACGCGGGTCTGCGTGACGACATCGAGCGCGGTGGTGGGTTCATCGGCAATGAGCAGCGCCGGGTTGCTCGCAAACGCCATGGCGATCAGCACCCGCTGGCACTGGCCGCCGGACAACTGATGCGGATAGCGTCCGAGCATCTGCGCGGGCACCGGAAGTTGCACCGACTCCAGCGCCCGGCGCGCGGTGTCGCGGCGCTGGTTCGACGGCACTCCGATACGGGCGAGATGTTCATCGAAGGTATCCCCAATGGTCCAGAGCGGGTTCAACGCCGTCAGCGGTTCCTGCGGAATGAACGCGATCTCGCGACCGAGCAGCGCGCGGCGTTCGCGGGCCGGCATGGCAAGCATGTCTTCGCCCGCGAACCGCATGGCGCCGCTCGTGACCGTGAAACCGCCGGGCAGCAGCCCCGAGATCAGCCGCGCCAGCATGCTCTTGCCCGCGCCCGATTCGCCAACGACGCCCAGCACGCGCCCTTTCCCTATTGATAACGTCAGATCGCGCAGCGCCGCGACCGGTGCACCGCCGAGTTGCGCGGTGAGCGTGACGCCGTCGAGTTGCAGCACGGTATCCGTCTGGGTGCTCGCCATCGTCATTCTCCTTTGCCGCGCATGCGCGGATCGAGCGCGACCCGCAGGCCGTCGCCCAGCAGATTGCAACCGAGCACCGTGATCACGATTGCCAGCACCGGAAATAATAGTCCGGATAACGAATCATGCATGGACACACGCGCGTCCGCGATCATTACCCCCCACGCCGTCACGTTCGCCGGCACGCTCAGGCCGATGAAACTCAGCAGCGCCTCCACGGTAATCGCCACGCCCATCTCGAGTGAGAAGAGCGTGATCATCAGCGGCAGGGCGGCCGGCAGGATCTCGCGCACCATGATGCGCAGGTGCGTGAAGTTGAGCAGTTGTGCCGCGAGCACATAGTCGCGCTGACGAACGACCATGACCTCGGAGCGCACGACGCGGCAAAAGCGCGTCCAGTCCACCAGCACGATCGACAGGATCACGTTCTCTATCCCCACGCCGAGACTCACCATCAGCACCAGCGACAGCACGACGGGCGGAAACGACATCCACAGATCGACGAGATAACTGATGCTGCGGTCGACCCAGCCGCCGAAATAACCCGCGAGAATCGCCAGCACGCTACCCACGATGCCCGCGCCGAAGGCGGCGATCACGGCAACGGTCAATGCAATCCGGCTGCCATAGAGCAGACGCGACAACACATCGCGCCCGAGGCTGTCGGTGCCGAGTGGAAACGCGCTGTCGCCGCCGTCCATCCACGCAGGCGGCGACAGCATGTGCAGCAAGTCCTGGTCGAGCGGATTGTGGGGCGCGAGCCACGGCGCGAACACGGCGCAGACGAGCACGCCCAGCACGATCGCACCGCCGAGCCACAGGTTGACGGACGGCTTGCGGCGCGCACGTCTCGTCGCGGAAACGGCGCCGGCGATCGGCGCGGCGGCTTCCGGCGCGGGATCGACGGAAGGGGTTTCGTGCAGCATGTCAGCCTTCATATCGTGCTTCGAACTCAATGGGGTCGTGGACATAGCAAATGCATGGAAGGAGCGATGAGCGGACGGTCACGCCGACTTGCGCAGACGCGGATTCATGATGACGTAGAGCGTATCGACAATCGCGTTGATCACCAGCATCAGCGCGCAGAACACGATCGCAATACCCTGGATCAGCACGAGGTCGTTGTTGCGCACGGCCTGCACCATCAGGTTGCCGACACCCGGAAACGAGAAGATCATTTCGACGAGCAGCGCACCGCCGAATAGGAAGCCGAACTGCACGCCGATCATGGTCAGCGCGGGCAGCGCCGCATTCTTCAACATGTGACGCCACAGGATCCGGCTCTCGGATACTCCCCGCAACCGCGCGACACCGACATACGATTCGTTGCGCTGATCGAGCAGGCTCGAACGCAGAACGCGGATCACGAGTGGCGCGAAACCAAACGCGAGCGCCAGCGAAGGCAGGACGAGGTGGCTCACCGCGCTCACCCAGTCGCCGAATTCGCCCTTCAGCAGGAAGTCGATCAGCAGGAAACCGGTGACATGCGGCATCGGGATGCCGTCGCCGACCCGGCCGGAAAACGGCAGCACCGGCAAGTACACGCCGAGCAGCGCGATCAGCAGCAATGCCCACAAGAACGACGGCACCGACTGCATCAGCACGACCGCGAAGCCGACCGGCAACTCTCCGCGACGATCGGTGACCGCGTAGGCGAACACGCCGCCGGGCACGCTGATGATCAGCGAGATCACGAGCGCGCTTACACAGAGTTCGAGCGTGGCCGGCAGGGTCGAACCAATCAGCGTGGCGACCGGTTGCTGGAATGAGATCGATGCCCCCAGGTTGCCGTGCAGCGCATTCATCAGCCAGATCAGGAACTGGGCGGGAATCGGTTTATCGAGCCCGAGTTGATGACGCAACGCGGCGGCGTCGGCGGGCGTGGCGTTCGGGGGCAGCATCATCGCGAGGGGATCGGCGGGAATGAGCCGCAACACGACGAATACGATCAGCGAGAGCATCAGCAGCGTGGGAATCGCCGCGGTGAGCCGGCGCGACAGCACGGTAGAGATCAGCCGCAGCATCACAGCGCTCCAGTGAGGCTCGACATCCCCGGCGCGGCTTCGGTGAGCACCTTGCCGGGATTGAGCAGGTTGAGGGGATCGAGCGCGCGCTTGATCGCGTGCATCGCGGCGATTGCACCGGCGTCGCGAGTGTGGCCCAGATACGCGCGCTTCTTCGCGCCAATGCCATGTTCCGCCGATACCGCGCCATGCCACTCGCGCGTCAGTGCGTAGACGGCGGCATCGACATGCTCTTCCAGATCGGGCGGTGCGTCTTTCAGATGCGCGATGACGTGCAGGTTGCCGTCGCCGAGATGGCCGTAGACCAGCGTGCGAATGCCGGGCCAGCGCGCGTGCAGCATGGCTTCGCACTGCTGCGCCACCGCGCCGATATCCGCAATCGAGAAGCTGATGTCGAAACCGATCAGTCCGGGCAGCAAAAGGGGAAATTCGGCGGGCGCGTCGCGCACGGCCCAGAAACGGGCGGCGTCGGCGGCGGAACTGGCGAGCGCGGCGTTCTCGATCACGCCGGCATCGAGCATCTCGCCCAGCATGGTTTCGAACGCTTCGGCCTGCAGCCCGGCATCCGGGCCGACGCTCTCGAGCAGCACGTAGAACGCGTGCCGGGTGTCGAGCGGCGCGCGCACGGTCGTCACATTCGCCAGCACGTAGTCGTAGTAACTCGGCCACATGACTTCGAACGCCGAGACGCCGCCCGACATGCGGGCCCGCGCATGCTGCAGCAGGCGCGTGACGGCCGCGAAATCGGGCAACCCGCACCATGCCGTCGATACCCCCGCCGGCCTCGGCGCAAGCCGCATGACGGCGCGGGTGATGACACCCAGCGTCCCTTCGCTGCCGATCAGCAGATTCTTGAGGTCATAGCCGCTGTTGTTCTTGATCATCTTGTGCAGATCGCTGACGACGGTGCCATCGGCGAGCACGGCTTCCAGACCGAGCACGTGATCGCGCGCCATGCCGTATTTGATGACACGGTTTCCTCCCGCGTTGGTCGCGAGATTGCCACCGATCGTGCAACTGCCGCGCGCCCCCAGATCGAGCGGAAACATCATGCCGGCGGTATCGGCGGCTTCCTGCACGCGTTGCAGCACGGCGCCCGCCTGCACGGTGATCGCGCCGGAGACCGGATCGATCTCCTCGATCGCGCTCATGCGCTCCAGGCTCAACGCGACTTCGCCACCCAGGAGATTCGCGCCACCGGCGAGCCCGGTCAGGCCGCCCTGCGTGACGATGGCCTGCCGGTTCGCATGGCAGAACGCGAGTGCCCGCGATACGTCCTGAGTCGTGCGCGGCCGGATCAACGCGACGGGCTCCGCCCCGGGCGTGCCGCTCCAGTCGCGCACCCGGCGGGTACCGAGGTCGGCCGCGAGCGTCACGAGATCGACGCCCAATTCGGCGACGAGCCGTTCACCGAAAGTCCCCGATGATCGCGTCATGGTCATGCCCTGAGCGCCGATACCGCCAGCTCAAAGCCAGCGCGCACGACCTCGATGTCGCTCGCGGCGATCACGAAGTCGAAGCCCATGTCGCGCGCGGCCAGCGCATCCTGCGTCGAACCGGTATAGATGCCGCAAGGCAGCTTGTTGGCCCGTGCCGCCGCGAGAATCCGCGCGCAATCCCGTTCGACCGCGTCAGCCGCGCCGCCAATCCGCGACAGCGACAGATCGCCCGTGCCGATGAACAGATAACCCAGCCCCTCGACCGCCGCGATCGCTTCGACCTGTTCCACGCCCGCAACCGTCTCGATCATCACGCCGATCGAGATACGCTCGCCATCGTTTTGCATCGACGCAATGCCGGCCATCAACGGTCTGACACCGCCAGCCGAGCGCTGTCCAAACGGCGGATAGCGCCCGAACGAGATCGCTCGGCGGGCTTCGTCGGCGGATTCGACCAGCGGAATCAGCGCCGACGCCGCGCCGGCATCGAGCGCTTCGGCGATCGCCCGGGCGGAATTCTCCGCCACGCGCACGATCACGGGAACCTGATGGCGTGCGATACCGATTACCGCTTCGAGCGCACTACGCTCCCACAAACCATGTTGCCGGTCGATGACGATCAGATCCGGCACGGCGGCCAGACCGATTTCCACCAGCGGCGTGCTGCCCATCGCGAACCACGCGCATGACAGCGCTCGGTTCTCGGCGAACGCTTTTTGCATCGACTGGGGTACGGGAAGGACATCGGAAATTGTTTGCATCGTATAGTTGCGTGGACTGCTTCGGAAAACGGGTGGAATGTGTTCAATCATTCAGCGCTTGGAACGGCGTTTACGAAATTCTGAATTCAGATTATTGAGTTCAAAATTGGGCGTCAAGCGTTTTCAAGCATCGCCGGCCGTCTTCATTCATCTTCTCTCATTGTCAGCACGATCCGGCCACGCGAGACGCCGCCTGCTTCGAATCGCCGGTGCGCTTCGGCAGCGAAAGCCAGCGGCAAGGTATCGATCACGCCGGGAATTAGGACGCCGTCGGCGGCGAGTTGCGCGACCGCTTCCAGTGCTTCGGGCGTGTCCGAGATCATCGCGCGGGTGACCGTGACGCCGTAATGGTCGGCGTCGTTCCTGAACGGCAGCGCAGTCAGATAGATGAGTTGTCCGCCCGGTTTCAGCACCGGATACGAGCGTGCATGCGTGTCGCCGCCAATCACGTCGAAGACCGCATCGAATTGGCGAAGCGTGCCGAAATCGTCTTTGTCGTAGGCAATCGCGCGATGCGCGCCGAGCCCGAGCACATAGTCCACATTCACCGCACGGCAGGTCGTCGTGACGTCCAGGCCGAGATGACGCGCAAGCTGGATCATCTGGCTGCCGACCGCGCCCGAACCGCCGTGGATCAGCACCCGCATGCCTGCTGAAAGTACGCCGGTCCGGACCATCGCGATCCATGCGCTCACACCGGGTTGCAGTAACGCCGCCGCCTGTGCAATCGAGAGGTTGTCCGGTCTTTTTACAACACGCTGCGACGCGCAAACGACCGCTTCCGCATAGGTGCCGCTGCGAGTCGGATCGGCCGCGACGCAGACGCGATCGCCAATGGAAAACCCTTCCACGTCCGCGCCAATTTCATCGATCACACCCGTGCCGTCGCGCCCTGGAATCTTCGGAAAGGTCAGAGAGAAATGCGCCTGCAATGCGCCGGAGCGCAGCTTTGCGTCGATGGGAGAAAACGCTGCCGCGTCGAGGCGAATGCGTACTTCGCCCGGACCGGGCACCGGGTCGTCGTGCGTGGCGAGGTCGAGAACATCGGGCGTCCCATAGCGGGAATACTGGACTGCTTTCATCGCGGTCCGGCGTCCGTGCCGGCGTCACCGTCGCGGCCCGATTCCAGCAGCGCGCGAATCAGGAACATCTCGGTTTCATGGGTCGAACCGATCTGCGCCCAGGCGTCGTCGGATTCCGTGGCGAGCCGCCACGTGAAGAGCGTGACGATCGCCGTGCCTTCCGGATGGCCCAGCGTGGGGCCGTCGAACACGCGTGCGGCATTGCGAAAACGCAGCGCCGCTTCCTGGCTGCCGACCTCGTAGTCGATGGTCATCGCCACCGGATCGGCCTGGATTCGCACCCAGGTTTCCGCGCCCGTGAACGCCGATTCACCGACGAACGTCTGCGGCCCCACCGTTCTGCGCTGCCAGCTGCCCAGCGCCCATCGGCCTTGCCGTTCGCCGTCGGCCATCAGCAGGAAAGCGCGCCGTGCTTCGGCGTGGACGAGAACACTGCTGCTATGACAATACGCGTCGATCACGGGCCGATTCCAGAGCAAGCGAAGTGAAAAAATGAACGAGCGCAAAAAACCCGCTCAAAGCTTTTTGCAACATTCTGAATTCAGATTATTATTTGACACGGTGTTCGTCAAGCGCCGTTTCCAAAAACGTTTTCGCCTGCCTAACCGGATGCAAGATCCATGGATGCCTGCCTTTTTCTGATCGCGAACGCCCGCGCCACGGCAGATGCCGCGCCCACGCCCGATCCCGCCGTGCTTCACGCAATCGCCGCAGGCTTTGCCGGCATCAGGCGCACGGTCGTGCATATCCCCGCGGAAGGCGGCGCCAGCGACCCTTACTTGCACGCCGAAGCGCCGCCGCGCTGCACGCTGCAAGCGTATTTCGACAATATCGATGCACTGGAGAACGTCCTGCGAGACGGCGGCGAGGCGCATGCATTGCTGGCCGTGCCGGGACTGAAGGAATGCGAACTGGCGCAGCAGGTCATGGCCGTGCGGCGCTATCCGGTGCCGGACGCGGGCACGCAACTCGCGGATACGCCACGTTGCACGTATATGGTCAGCTACGAAGGGCCTGCGGAAGACCTGAATGCCTGGCTGAGTCATTACATCGACAGCCACCCACCCATCATGGCCCGCTTTCCCGGTATCCGCGAGATCGAGATTTACACGCGGATGGATTCCCGCAGCGCATTGCCGATCGAGCGATCGCATGCAATGCAGCGCAACAAGGTCGTCTTCGATTCACCGGACGCACTGAACGCGGCGCTGGCCTCGCCCGTGCGTCACGAAATGCGCGCCGACTTCCGGAATTTCCCGCCCTTCAGCGGTGCCAACCAGCACTTGCCGATGATCAGCCGCGCGCGTGACTACTGATGCTTTCGCGGCGCTTTCTCGCGACGCTTTCAACAGGCCACCGGCGTTCTCGCGATACGCGCCAGCCGGTGAAAATTTCGATCGAAGTAGATCAGGCCGTCGCCATCGCGCCGCACCACGATATCGGCGACTTCCACGAACATCACCGAGTGCGAACCCACCGTCTTCCGCTCCACGATGCGTCCTTCCAGGCTCGCGAGCGCGTCGGCGAGAACGGGCATGCCGAGACGCCCGGCCGTCCAGGTCTGCTGCTCGAAGCGGGCGTGCATCGGTAGGTTGGTCATGCCGGCAAAATGACGCGCGAGTTCCTGGTGATTGCCGGGCAGCACATTGATACAGACATGGCCGTTGCCCGCGAACACCGCGTGTGTGGCACTCGACCGGTTCACGCAGACGAGCATGGTGGGCGGGCTGTCGGTCACGGAACACACCGCGCTTGCCGTGATACCGCACCGCCCGTGCGGACCGTCCGTGGTGATGATGTTGACCGCCGCCGACAGATGCGCCATCGCCTCGCGGAACAGTTTTCGGTTATCGGTGTCGTTCATGCTGTCTCCCGGCTTACGGATACGGCGTGATCGTGGGCGCGATGCCCGCGAAAATCGCACCGGCGCCGTCATAGGTCGCTTCGCCCAGGAAAGCGTGCTGGGTGACGACCATGGCGTCGCGAACGAGGCGCTGCATCCGGTTATTCCGGTAGATTGCCGCGACACCGGCGAGCCGGTACGCCTGCTGGACCACATCCGCGCACACATGGGCCGCGTGGGTGGCGCTCAGGCGCAACAGGCTGGCTTGCTCGGCCGTGACGGGATTTCCGGCGGTGATCGAATCCCACGCTTGCTCGGACGCTTCGTAGAAGAATGCGCGGGCGCTGCTCCATTGCGCCTCGGCGCGGCCGAGCTCGATGCGGAAATACGCGCGATCGGCGAGGCGCGGCGCGCCCGTCGTGGTTTTCGTGCCGCCCGACATTTCCGCGGCGAGGTCGAGCGCGGCGCGTGCAAGACCGACGTTCACGGCAGCGTGGACTTCAGCCTGATAGGACACGGAAGGATATTTATACAAAGGTTCGTCGATGACCGCCCCGCTGCCACGCACGAAGGTCCACGGATCGGCCACGAATTTGTCTTTCAGGCGCAGATCGTGACTGCCGGTGCCCTGCATGCCGACGACGTTCCAGTTGTCGACGATCTCGACTTCTTCCGCGCGGAAAACCGCCGTCAGTGGCTTGCCGGCGTTCGGACTGTCGCTGCCCGCCGGTGCGCCGCCAATACCCACGCCGATCCAGTCCGCGCCCTTGCAGCCGCTCGCGAAGTGCCACTGTCCGCCGACCGTCCAGCCGTCCGGCGCCGCAACGGCGGGCTGAATCGGGTACAGGCCGCCGGCAAAAACCTGATCCGGACCGCTTGCGTAGATCACGCGTTGCGTGTCGAGAGGAAGTGCCGCCAGATAGACGTTCGCCGAGCCGAAGGCGGCGACCCACGCCGCCGAGCCGTCGGCGACCGCGATCCGTTCGAGCATCCGCATGAAATCGGCGGGCGGCAGCGCGTCTCCGCCAAAGCATTTCGGCGTGCTGGCACGGAAGATCCGCGCACGCTTCATGGTGGCGATCATGTCGCGGGGCACGTGCGAAAGCTGATCGAATTCATCGCGGCGCGCGGCGATTTCCGCAATGACATCGTCGAGATCGAGTGGATTGGCAATCGCCTTCGATACAGGAACCATGGTCGCCAGCTTGGGATCGTCTGCGAGATTCATCGTGCGCTCCGGGGTAATGCATACAGGTTGAATGACTTGCCCTCACGATAGAATCGCCCTGCACCCGCGTCAAATTCGCACTAATAATGGATGCCATGAACCCGACGAATAGCGGCCCCGCCAGCGGCCTTACCGACCTCAACCTGTTGCGCGTCTTTCTCGCCATCTGGGACTTGCGCAGCCTCACGGCAGCGGGCGAACGGCTCGGCCTGACGCAACCGGCGGTCAGCCATTCACTGCGGCGCCTGCGCACGCTCTTCGACGACCCGCTGTTCGTGCGCACGCCGCAGACCATGGTGCCGACCGAAGCGGCCATCCGCCTGCACGGCCCCCTCGACGAAGCGTTCAGCATCATCAGTCTCGCAATGCAGGCGCACGGTCACTTCGATCCGGCCAGCGCCTCACGTGTCTTCAAGCTGTCGATGTCGGATATGTCGGAGTTCTACTTTCTGCCGCCGCTACTGGCCGCGCTGGAAGGCAGCGCGCCGAAGATCCGCTTCGAGATCGTGCAGCTCGCCTCGGAGTCGGCGGGCGCGGCCATGCGTGCTGGCGAGATCGATCTCGCGCTCGGCTATGTGCCGGGGCTTGCGGAAGGCTGTATCAGCGACACGCTCTTCTCCGACGAACATGTCTGCCTGATTCGCGCGGGACATCCGCTGAAGGCAAAAAAGGCATCGAAGGAGGATCTAGCCGCGTTGCGCTATGTCTACGCGAGCACGAACGCCACGGGCCATCGCATGATTGAGCAGTGGCTCGCGGAACTCGGCATGGAACGCGATATCGTGCTGCGCCTGCCGCATTTCACGGTCGCACAGGAAATCGTTCGGAGTACGGATCTTGCGATGATCTTCCCGCGCAGTATTGCGGAACGATTCAACCGGTCCAGGGCGTTCCGGCTGCTGGCGCTACCGTTCGATCTGCCGGCTATAGAAGTGAAGATACATACGCATGTCCGCTTCGCCAGCGACGCCGGCATTCGCTGGCTGCGCGACACGCTGCTCGACATGTTCGCCGCGAAGCCCTGAACGGACTTACTGCTGGTAGCTCGTATCGGTACGGTCCAGGCGACGGATCAGGGCGTCGAGCACCTGATCGCCACCGCCAAAACGCGGATCGTATTGCAGCGCATCGCGGGTCGAACGCTCGCTGATCTCCGGATCGACGAGGATCGTCTTACCGCGCATGGAATGGGTCGCGAGCTGAATTTCGCAGGCGCGATTGAGCGTCCAGATCAGCACGAACGCGTGGCCGAGGGTAGCACCATGCGCAAGCAGGCCATGGTTGCGCAGGATCATCAGACGCTTGTTGCTCAACGACGCCACCATGCGCGACTTCTCTTCATCGTGCACCGTCGTGCCTTCGAAGGTGTGATACGCGACCTTGTCGTACAGTTGCGATGAATAGATGTTGTTGTCTTCCAGACCCTCCTCCATGCACGCCACCGCCACACTCGCGGTGGTGTGGATGTGCATTACGCAATGCGCGTCGGGAATATTGCCGTGTACCGCGCTGTGGATGGTCAAACCGGCCGGATTCACGGGATAGCGACTGTCACTGAGAATCTTGCCAGTAAGGTCGATCTTCACAAGGTTTGATGCGGTGACCTCGTCATAGGCGAGACCGAACGGATTGATCAGTAACTGATCGTGACTTCCCGGTATGCGCAAGGTTATATGGTTGAAAATGAGTTCGTGCCAACCGAGCATAAAAAAAACGCGATAAGTCGCGGCCAACTTAACGCGTGCGGCCCACTCGGTGTCAGAACAGGCAATGGGAAGTTGCGCATTTGTTGCGCTTACAGATGGCATATGGCCTCCCGTATAAAAGGGATAGTTTCACAAAAGGATTCTGAATTCACTTTAACAGGCCGATATCCCTCTGTCTACGAGTCGATGATCGATCAAAGTCCACAAGCGATGAAACCGCCCCGAGCATGATGGGACAGAAACTATACTTACATCGGTAAGACTTAACAAAGAAAATTCAAGAGGTAAGCAAATTTCCGAAGCGATTCGCGCTTACGACGTTAGCGCAATCCAACACCATGATTAGTCGAGCAAAGCCTTTATTGCGTGCAGACTGCTGACCGATCATTCACAACACAACACGCTAATCCCTCTATCGTTTTGCCGTAATTCCCGACATCCAGTTTTTATGCGGGCCTCTCACTAGTCCACTGCGTCATTGACTTGGCACCGGGCGAATTCGACTGGAAGGATCGTCATATTTCCATTTGATTGGTTTCGGATTCTGATTGTGCTCGCGGATATAACGCATCAGTTTGCGATCCAGATCCTTCACCGAAGTGAAGACGCCGCGGGCGATCACATCACGCTGAATGCGTGAGAACCAGTTTTCGACCTGGTTAAGCCACGACGAGTAAGTCGGCGTGAAGTGCAAGCGTACGTTGCGATGCGCGGTGAGAAAGTCGACCACCCGCTGCGTCTTGTGGCTGCTTACGTTATCGCAAATGACGTGGATTTCCCGACGTTTGGGCTGGCTGGCGACGACGTCAGTCAGAAAGGCCACAAACTGCTCGCTGGTGTGGCGCGACGCCGTCTTGCCCGGCACCTCGCCGGTCGCCGTATTGAACGCCGCGAACAGGCTGAGTGTCCCGTTGCGTTTGTATTCGAAGCCATGGCTCTCGGCGCGTCCCGGCGACAGCGGCAGCATCCGGTCCTTACGCTCAAGTGCCTGGATCGCAGTCTTCTCATCCGCGCAGAACACCGCCGCGTGCGCCGGCGGATTCAGATACAGCCCAATCACGTCGGCCGCCTTGGTCTCGAAGTCCGGGTCGTTGGAGACCATGTGTCGTTCCAAACGCTGCGGCTTGATGCCGTGTTTGCGCCAAATGCGCTGCACGGCCGAGACCGACACGTCGCCCAGTTCTGCTGCGAGCTTGTAGCTGCTCCAGTGTGTCGAACCGTCGGATGGTTTGTGCTTGAGGGTGCGGCTGAGTACCCGCGCTTCCAACTTGGCAGGCGGCTGCACAGGAGCGCGCCCGGGGTGGCGAGCGTACATGCCGGCCAGTCGCTCGTTGAGGAAGCGCCCCGACCAACGTGCGATGAAACGTGAGTCGCAGCCCAGTGCGCTCATGATCCCGTCGCGCGATTCACCGTCCTCGAGCATCAAGATCAGTTTTGCACGTCGCACGTCCGCCGCGCGCACCGTTCGGCTGCGTGCCGCTGAAAGTAATTGCGCACGTTCGGTATCAGTCAGATTCATTTTGCCCATGACCTAAATTCAAACATAGACAGGGTGCCAAGTCAATGACGCAGTGGACTAGGGGCGATATGGGTTACAGGCTTACTTGTTGAGGAAAGTCAGGGTCTTCTCGGCGTCGTAGCAGCAATAGTTTTCGCTCTCTGCCTTGAATGCACCTTTGAAGCCGTTTTCTTCGGCCTATAGCAAGTCACCGCGCACCATGCCTCTGGCAGCTGTCCCAGCCCGGCTCGTGGATTCGCAATCGCAGCAATCCCTGCAAACTTGACGCGTAGCCGGACGCCGTGGGCACAAAAAAATTGGGAAGCTATCCGGGCATCAGCGCGCAATACCCCGCCCCGTCGTGGTCTGACCACCGTTGGCGCTCGGATGGCAGGAACGGCGCGCGCGCAATACGACGTTAGGAAAAATGGCCTAATAAATCGGGTCCCCATCAACGCAAGGAACCTCGGGTGCGGCCCGTCCTCGGCTGCGGAGATCCTAGCCATGGTGGAGGCATGAGTAGCCAGTCAGCGACCAGTTTATGGACCTCATGAATAAGCGGATGTCGTACGGACGGGCATCTTCTTTTTGTCAAGCAATCATCATCGCGCTTGATGAGAACGCGACACGTTCGGGTCATCACAGACCGTCTTCACCGGCCGCCTTTTGGTAGCAATGGTGAGAGCGCAATCAAACTTTTTATTTGCTTATACAGCGTTGCTCCGCGGAGGATCACCGCTTCCATCGTCTTCTTACCTAGCAGTCGCTGGAGTTCACGGAACCCATATCATCGCTTCGTCCAGGTTGGAGCTTGTACCTCATGCTCACTAGCACTGACGCCTGACCGCCCTGCACGTGATGTAGCTTTCGTCAAGCGAACACATAGTTTGCGCTTCCTTGATGACGACCGGCAACCCTGAAAACAATTGCGCCGGGCCCCGACGAAAAAAGTTTCGTTTACTGTAACCAGCTGCGATGGAAAACAGAACTACCAAGTTGATGGCCGCGTCACGCGTGCCGTTGCTTACTTTGGTGCAGGCAGAGTCATTGCCAGCCCGAGGCAAACGAGGGTTTACATCAGGGTTCTCGGGTCTGGTACCGCGCATCCTGACTTTCACTCGATATGCAGGTTTGATAATCCACATATCGCTCATATCATTAAGAGGGGCTCATGTTTAAAAAAACAATGATGGTATCTGCAATATCGATATGGGTGTTGGCAGCTTGTGGCGGAAGCGACAACGGTAACGCAGTATCGACTCCGGTTGCGCCACAACTATTTGCACAGTCCAATGATGTCACCAATGCCGTGTTGCACTTCACGCGCAACGCCGACGGTACTCTCAGTTCGGGTGTGCCGGTCAAGACGGGGGGCAAAGGAACTGGCGGTGTGACGTTCGCCAACGGCGGTACAGTGGGCCTGGACTCGTTGACCAGCGACAACAGCGTCATTGTCAGCTCCGATTCGACCCGTCTTTTCGTCACCAATGCGGGAGACAACTCTGTGAGCGTATTTTCAATCGATCACGCCGGCGGCAATCCTACGCTGTTGGTCACGTCACCGATCAACGGAGTACTCCCCACATCACTCGCGTACGCAAACGGAGTGCTTTACGTCACCTATCAACAAGGACAGAATCAACTTGGTGCTTACAGAGTCGGGGCTAATGGCGCGCTCACGCAGATTGGTCAGTATCCGACCCTGCAGGCCAACGCGCTACCGACTCAGGTAACCGTTTCTCCTGACGGAAAGTTTGTCCTCGTCGATGTGCGGAGTCTTGCCGTGGGTACCGGCGCGGCGGCCAGCACCAGCCTGCTAACCTATGCGATTAATGCCGATGGCACCCTTGGCGCCGCGGTCGACTCGCCGACACTGGGCATGGGGCCGTTCAGCTCGCACTTCGGAAGGGGCGCACTCGCCCGTGTGGCAGTGACCCTTGAGGCGGTAAGCAATACGGCTAGCTCCTATCTGCTCGCGGACAGCGGCATCCTGTCAGCGCTGAGCGGACCATTGACCGTTCCGGGAACGGGCGGTCCTTGCTGGCTTGCGCTCACGCCCGATAACAAGTTCGCTTATGCAAGCAACGCCAGCGGGGTTATCGCGCTCTATTCCATCGACGCCAGCGGTCGTCTGACACTGGTTAATGGCAATGCGGCTTCGGAACCCTCGGTAACCCCTGGCCTGGCGAGCTTTGCGGAGGATTCCTGGATTAGTTCAGATAGCAAATTCCTCTACCAAGATTTTCCTGGCGATGACAAGATTGTGGCTTACTCCATCGGTACGGACGGATCGCTTACTAAGCTTGGGGAACAGCCGGCAAACACTGTCTCGAAGATTAGTATTCAAGGACTTGCTGGAACTTGAAATGCGAGCTCGCCGCGCAGTGTCACAAACGTCTCCTTCAGACGCGATTTGCTGTCCGGCGGGCTTTTTTTGTTAAAGCCTTCTCAGATTCGAAGCACCATATCCCATCCGGTACGGCACCGGCACGCCGTCTATGACGGCGGCCAAGCCGACCAAAATGGCTTCCCACGGTTTGGTCAACTCTCGTCTAAGAATGGCGTTAATGGGATGGACGCCCCCACCCGAAACGGCATTTCTGACTGACGTCGTCGCCAGCCAGCCCAAACGTCGGGAAATCCACGTCATTTGCGATAACGTGAGCAGCCACAAGACGCAGCGGGTGGTCGACTTTCTCACCGCGCATCGCAACGTGCGCTTGCACTTCACGCCGACTTACTCTTCGTGGCTTAACCAGGTGGAAAACTGGTTCTCACGCATTCAGCGTGATGTGATCGCTCGCGGCGTCTTCACTTCGGTGAAGGATCTGGATCGCAAACTGATGCGTTATATCCGCGAGCACAATCAAAACCCGAAACCAATCAAATGGAAGTATGACGATCCTTCCCGTCGAATTTGCCCGGTGCCAAGTCAGTGACGCAGTGGACTAGTGGGCGAGAAAACTGCAAGCCTTTGGCCACACGGTCTGTCTGATGGCGCCGCAGTTCGTCAAACCCTATGTCAAGACCAATAAAAATGATGTCGCAGATGCTGAGGCGATTTGCGAGGCCGTCGCACGACCAAACATGAGATTTGTGCCCATCAAAAACGTCGAGCAACAGGCTGTACTGTCGCTGCATCGGGCTCGTCAAGGCTTCGTCAAAGCCCGTACCGCGCAGGCTAACCAGATCCGAGGGTTGCTTGCGGAATTTGGACTGGTTGTTGCTCAAGGTATTACGCA
The DNA here is from genome assembly GCF_001557535.2 of Burkholderia sp. PAMC 26561. NCBI lineage: Bacteria > Pseudomonadati > Pseudomonadota > Betaproteobacteria > Burkholderiales > Burkholderiaceae > Burkholderia > Burkholderia sp. PAMC 26561. Next base: position 391,196 of record NZ_CP014310.1, on the reverse strand, counting down.
CATTGCCAAGCAGGTGCCGGAATTGATCGAAGACGCGACCAATGAACTCCCGAGCACGTTCCGACTGCTCGTGCAGAGACTGATGGAACACCTGAAGGAACTCCACCGCCAGGTCGACGAAATCGGAGCCCAGATCGAAGCGTGGCATCGGAGCTGTGAGTTGAGTTGCAAGCTCGCGCAAGTCCCTGGGATCGGTCCGATTACTGCCAGTGCGCTGACCGCAACCATAGGCAATGCGCGGAACTTCTCCAGCGGTCGTCAGTTGGCTGCGTGGCTCGGTCTCGTTCCCCGACAGACTTCGAGCGGTGGAAAGAACGTGTTGCTGGGTATCAGTAAGCGAGGGGACCCTTATCTGCGAACATTGCTCATCCACGGCGCCCGCGCGGTCATCTACAGGGCGAAGCTCAAAGGTGCAACAGGCAGTTGGCTCCAAACGTTGCTTGCACGACGAAATGTCAATGTGACCGCCGTCGCGCTGGCGAACAAGAATGCGCGCATCATCTGGGCGCTGCTCGCACATAATCGGGATTTCCGTTCTGATTACATGTCTGCTGAGGTGCGACCAGCTACGCAGACCTGAATTCAAGGAGACCAACGCATTCAAAAGTTATTTCCCAGACCAACGATTGCTCAGGCGATCAAACAGTGATGGCAAGACGGTCAGACCGCGGTTAGCAGAAGCCTGATTTGCAACACGAGCGTGAAGCTCGCAGCGTTGATAAGGCGCCGACCAGCGAATTCCATCAGGGACAGCAGGCATGAGCCTGACATGAAGTCCGGATACATGGCTGCAATCTCCACCTTCGAACCATCACGGAATGAATCGTTTGACAAGCCGGGGGCGTCCATACATGTTGCAAAAAGCGATCGCTGCATGGGGTGACGTTTACTCGCAACTGTCGTGGGGCTGCCTCTGATAACTCGCGGAGGAATTGCGTAGATTCTCGGTATTTGGCGGGAAGATGCGCAAGGACAAACGCAAGAGCCGCGAGCCTAAAGGCGTCTATCGAGTCAGGATCTGGTCGGAGTACAACGCAGGGCTGATCGCACGAGGCAGCTTGACCATGTGGATCGACGAGAGCACATTCATGAGTGGTAGCGAAGCGAGAGCCGTCAAGCGCGGCAGGCCGCAGGTCTACTCGGATGCAATGATTCAGGCCGTGCTAACGCTTAAGCACGTTTATGATTTGACGCTTCGAGCCTCTCAGGGTTTTGTGCAAAGTCTTCGTGAACTCGCGTTTGCGGATCTGCCTGTGCCCAACTATACGACGCTAAGCCGCCGTGCACAGGAACTACAGGTGACGTTGCCCGAGATGTCGAGCGGCGCGCCTATGTCGAACGCCGGACAAAGGAAGGGGCATGCCCAAAGGAGATCCACCGCTGCTTGAAGCGCTTTATTGTCCGGGAGTTGTACCCGCGATCTAGCCGATTCGACGGCCTCTGCTTGACATAGGAGCGTCAACGCCCCTACCGAAAGCTGGTTTAACAGCTTCAAAAACGAGCGGTATCATGGCGTGCATTATGCCACGCACGCCGAAATGAAGGCGCCAGAGCACAGATGACGAAACCAAGAACATACACACCAGAGCTTCGTGAAGAAGCTGTACGTTCGCGGTGATGAGGGTGTTGCCGGGCATGGACGTGAAAGTTTTCGGGGTGGGAATGGCTGATTATCGGCCAACCACGAACGCACGGACATAGCGCTTTGCATCGAACGGTCATGAAATTGCACGCTGGATTTTGAAAACGTTGACCGTATTACCGATTACCCGCATTCTTCATTCTGAATTTACTTGAGAAACTTTATTCGATGTGGCCTCGTTCCCGACGTTTGTATCGCGGTAATCACTTGGCGCGCGCCGTGACGATCGACGATTTGCGGGACACAGCGCATGGCCGGCTGCCGGGGTTCATCGCGGAGTATCTCGAAGGCGGCGCAGAGAACGAAGTTACGTTGCGACGCAATCGCGAAGTGTTTTTGCAGCGGACATTCGTTCCGCGCGCACTGGTCGACGTGCACAAGATCGATGTATCCGCGCGCGTGTTCGGACGACGATTGCCGCTGCCGATCATCGTCGCGCCGACCGGTCTCAATGGCCTCCTGACCGATCAAGGCGACGTCCACCTGGCACGCGCCGCTTCGCGAGCGGGTATTCCGTTCGCGCAGAGCATGGTGTCGATGGCATCGATCGAAACGGTCGCGTCGCAGCTCGACACGCCGCACTGGATGCAGCTCTATGTGCTGCGCAATCGCGACTTCGCGCAGCATCTGATGGACCGCGCGCGCGCCGCGAATTGCGAGGCCCTGGTATTGACGGTCGATGGTCCCGTCTACGGCAACCGCGAATGGGACAAGCGCAATTACACGCGCCCGACGGTAATCGACTGGCGTAGTCGCGTCGACGCGCTCGCGCATCCACGCTGGCTCGCCGATGTCTGGCGCAGCGGGCGCGGTCCACATTTCGTCAATGTGGAAGCCTTCACCGGCACGTCGATGTCGGCCGCGCAAACTGCCGAATGGCTTCGCACGGAAATGGATGCCTCCCTCGACTGGTCGGATGTCGTGTGGCTGCGCGAGCGCTGGCACGGCAAACTGATCATCAAGGGACTGCTCGCGATCGATGACGTCGCGCGTGCGATCGATGCCGGCGCGGATGGCGTCGTGCTGTCCAACCACGGTGGCCGGCAACTCGATCTGGTGGCATCGCCCATGAACGTTTTGGCTGACGCGGTGCGCCTGGCCGATGGTCGCATCGCCGTGCTGCTCGATAGCGGAGTCCGGCGCGGCAGTGACATTGTCCAGGCGCTCGCAATGGGCGCGGATGCCGTGCTCGTCGGCCGGCCCGTGCTGTATGGACTGGCTGCGTGCGGCGAGAGGGGCGTGTCCCGCGCGCTCGCCATTCTCGCCGACGAACTCACTCGCACGATGGCGCTGCTGGGCCGCGTTTGCATTGAGGTCGGTCGTCAATAGTGGAGAGCAATGGTTAAGCCGCGAGTCGTGTTTCATAAAATCGCTGCATGCAGGCAGCAGGTGACAGATAGTCAAGACGGGCCTGCTTGCGTTGCCGGTTGTAGAAGATCTCGATGTATTCAGTGATGGCCTGTCGGGCCTCGTTGCGTGTCGTGAACCGGCGGTGACGCACGAGTTCGGTTTTAAGGGAGCCCCAGAAGCTTTCCATCGGCGCGTTATCGTAGCAATCGCCTTTGCGACTCATGGACATCCTCATGCCGAACTGGTTTGCTAGATCCCGATAGTCTTGCGAACAATATTGCGACCCGTGTTCCGAATGATGTATGAGACCCTCGCCCGGCTGGCGTTTGTGCAGCGCCTGGTTCAACGCAACCAGTACGAAGTCTGTGCGCATCGAGCACGACACGCGCCAATCAACGATACGCCTCGCGAACACATCGTTCACGAACGCTACGTACACGAACCCCGACCACGTCGAACGGTACGTAAAATCCGCGACCCACAGCGCGTCAGGTCGGTCGGCCCGGAACTGCCGCTTCACCAAGTCCGATGGGCACGGCACCGCATCATCTCGCTGAGTGGTCCTGATCACGCGGCCGCGCCGCACGCCCTGAATGCCCATCGCCCTCATCAAGCGCTCGACCGTGCAGCGGGCAATCTTAACGCCTTCGCGCAACAGCTGGCGCCACACCTTGCGCGCGCCGTACACGCCGAAATTGTCTTCCCAGACCTCTCGGATCTGGGCTTTCAATCCGGCGTCGCGGCGCGCTCGTGCTGATCATTGCTGCGGGTCGTGACGCCAGACGCGTGCCGATAGTATGTCGACGGGTCGATCGGCAGCAACCGGCAGATCGACTCGACCCCGTAGAGCGCACGATGATCGTCGATGAACGTGATCATGACTTCGGTCGGCGGTCGAGCTCCGCCAGCGCGAAATACGCGGACGCCTTGCGCAGAATCTCGTTGGCCGTGCGCAATTCCCGATTCTCCCGCTCCAGCTCCTTGAGCCGCGCCAGGTCCGTCGTCGTTGTGCCCGCCCGCTGCCCGCGATCCCGCTAGGCTTGAATTACCCAGTTGCGCAGCGTCTCACGCGACATGCCCATCTTCGAGGCAATCGAGCGCATCGCCGCGCCCCGCGTCTCGTATTCGGGCTGGTGCTCCAACACTATCCGGACCGCACCTTCCCGAACCTCCTCGGAATATCTCGCCCCTGTTGGCTTCCTTACTTTGCTTGCGTTTTCCATTCTTCAAATCTCCCGTTACAGCCAAGATCCAAAGTCTCCTACATTTGCGGGGCGCTTCACAAAGCAATCTGACCCATCCCCATCGTGATCACCTTCGTTATATTCACTGACCGCGAAACACCAGCTTCCATACTGTTCACGTTCATCGAAACGGCTGATCACCATCGCCAAAATCCACAATCAGGGCGTCCGCGCCCGCGTCGCCACGTGTCACCGCCGCGGTCGCTACACGGAAAGATTCCGAGAGGAAGCGGCGGCTCGGTACATTTTTGCTTCCATTCAACAGGTCCTCCAGCTACTTTGCTTTGGGTTGTTCAGGTTGTTCCGACGCAAAGCCACAAGCGCTCAATCAAGTGCCCAACGCAGCACAGGCATCAACTGCTGGGGTACGCTATGCGTTACATGAACGCTGTATTCAGTGGGTTTAGCGCGGCTTCGTGCTAGAAGGTAGATCGTTGAGCCAACTGACAATTTCCCGGCCAATTAAGTCGGGGTGGTCTTCCTGAACGTAGTGAATACCTTTGCCTAGCGCGACGGAGTGACAGGCCTTCAATCGCGTTCGGTAGTATGCGGCGCGTTCGACCGAAATCAGCGCACCGGGGTCGGCCCAGAAAAATAGCTTTGGGACATCTGTTTCGAGCAACCAGTTGTGGTAGGCGACTGCCATGGCATAAACGTCGGCCGGCTCGCCCGCGATCGGCAAGTCGTTTGGGAAGCGCCAGATCGGCTCACGACTTGCGGGGTCACGGAACGGGCGCCGATAGGCGTCGAGATCTTCCGAGGACAGTTGGCGCACAATGTTCTCTGGCACGATCCGCTCGATGAAAGCGTTTTCGTCGATCAGTAGCTTGCGGCTGCCCCCCGGGTCGCGGAACTCCCGGAAGTGTTGCGCGACAACCGGATTCATGTCTAGCCAAGTCGGCTGAGGGCAAATGATCTCCATTAACGCCAACCCCCGCACCTTGCGCGGATGCCGCCGCGACCAGTCAAGGCCGAGAGCCGAGCCCCAGTCGTGCAGTACAAGCACTACGTCGTCAAGGCCAAGCTTCTCGATGAACTGGTCGAGATAACGCGCCTGGTCAGGCACGCGGTAGGCAAGGTCAGGCTTGTCCGAGTCGCCAAAGCCGATAAGGTCAGGGGCTATGCACCGAGCATGCGCCGCCACATGTGGGATGACGTTGCGCCACAGGTAGGACGACATTGGATTACCGTGCAAGAACAGGATCGTTGGTCCGTTCCCGACATCCACATACGCCATTTGTGAGCCAAGAACCTCGAGCTTTTTGAGAGAACGCTGGTGCATCGTTGTAATCCAGTTGAAGACGACGTCGGATTGCCATGGAGGAATCCAATGAGGGCATCCTCGCCATGCTTGAGGTAGGCTATTTGCTTCCCATGAATAGTCGTGAAACGGTTTTCCTTCGAAAGTTGGTCCATCAGCTACCAACCCTGTCAGTTACCAAACTGATCAGTGTACAAACGATTCGACGCAATACCGCTGAATCGTCTACCGTTCTCGAGATAGACCAGAGCCCTTGGGTCGAAGTCGTCATCATCACAGCGAGAGCATGCAATTCGACACCGCCAAGTCGTTTCTCAGCAGCGTTCTCATTACCCAAAACCTGATAAAAGCCAGCGGTAAGCCGGGCGTTGTGTTCGCGAACCTTCGCCATTGCTAGGTGGTCGTGCGGCGCAAGTTCGGTCATCGTGTTTGCAAATAAACATCCGGACCCTGGCAAACCTTTCGCTACCCCACGTGAAATCTGAAACTCGAAGTACGCATGAACTGCATTTAGCATTGCTCCATCAGCTTCAACCCTCGAAAACGCGGGTGTAACGATTTTTTCCTTGTACGCTTCTAGGCAAGCGACGAACAGTTGATCTTTACCGCCGAATTCGCTGTAGATGGCTGCTCGACTTGCGCCAGTCGCGTCCACAAGATCTGCCATGGAAGCACCAGCGAATCCATAGCGCCAGAAATGCTCCATGGCGGTGACGACTATGGCGTCTTTAGCAAGTGTTCGTGATCTAGGCATAAAAGTCAGCCTAGCAGAACGATCATTCTTATACAAGCGATTTTCGTCAACAGCCCCGACAGGGTTATTCTTCGGTCGATCCTGCGCAATCTGAAGACTGGAATTCTCCTTCAGAACGAAATCAATGTACTGCGGACTCTACTGAACATGTGCGCAAAGTGAGTGAGGCCGGCTGAAACAGTGGACGCCAAACGTTCCGTAGAATTGAGGAATCGATCCACTACCGAAGCGAATCCCAAGGCTATGTAACGAAGGGATTTCGTGAAGAGGCAGTAAAGCTGGCAATGACTGACGGTGTCGGCGTGTCCGAAGCCGCACGTCGGATGTCAATAACGACGAAGACGTTGGCGTGCCTAGGTTCGCGCCGCAGAGGACGGTAAGTTGGAGAACGTAGGGCTTCACGATCGCCAGCACTGGGATTTCGATCCACTGCTGCGGGTCCGTGGGTGTTGTCGAGAATGCTCTCTTGGGCAAATCGGCGCTTTGGCGTTGGGTGCTCGAGCACCCCCTGAGTAGATCGTCGCTCTTGGCAAGAAGAAAGGAGATCGCAGCAATTGCTCCGAAGGAACGGCCGCTGGGCGCCGCGATGGCAGAACGATTTAGTCAATGGCCACGCAGGAGTTCACCGTCAGCGAAATTGGTTGTCCGAACGGCCCAAGGCTTGGGTAAAGCAGGTTTAGGGTTCCGACAATTCCGCTTGCGCGGCCTGACTAGGACCCGCCAGAATGGAAACTCGTCTGCGCCACGCTCAAACCTCCGAAGAATGGTCAATATCATGACTGCATAAGCGTGCCACAGCGCGTTTGCTTCAACGGTCTGATCGAAACGTGATCGAATCGGCCCTACCACTCGCCGTCCCCGGGTGAAAATCGGCGTCGCTTGCAGGTCGGCATTCGATGTCAGTAGCTCACCATCCCAATTCTTATCCGCCGCGCGGACTCCTAAGGCTTGTGTTCGGATTTTGGGTGTAATATCGATAAGCTACGAATCCCGCGTGCAGCCGTATCTGCTTCTTTGCAATCTCACCGATTTATTCAACGGGGAAGAACAATGCCGGGATTTCCTAATGACCTGAATAGTGCTTCCTGATGGGCTGGGTCTGGCTTCTCCTTGCGAGCGCGTTCGAGGTTGGCTTTACAACGACACTTCGACTGAGCGACAATTTCAAGAATCTTTATGCAGTTGCGGGTTTCGTAATCTGCGTAGCCCTCAGCCTGCTTTTCCTTGAACTCGCTGAGCGTTTAATTCCTTTGGGAACGGCTTATGCGGTCTGGACTGGTATCGGTGCCGTTGGGACGGTTGCGATCGGCATCATCTGGTTTGGCGAACCCGCAACAGCCGTCCGCCTGCTGCTAATTGCCGGGCTGATCGCGTGCGCGATCGGCCTTAAGTTTACGTCCGGCGGGTGATCGTGGCACCCACTTTCCAACGTCCGTGCCGCACTTGTGCGTAGAGACGGCGATACAGCCCTGCCGCTGATCAATAGGCGAGGACCAGTCAAAGCAGGTTCTGTCGCAACTACGATGCCGCGGTAAAGTTCGGGTTACAACCACCTTCGGCTCATAACGAAGGGTTTTGTCGCGATAAGGCCTTCTGATAATCTGTCTGGATGCAGAGCTGCTTTACTGCGACGAGACGATGATTCAGGGCCTGAAGGAAACGGGAAGTCAGCCTCAGCCTCAGACGAAGTGAGGTCGGTCGTCAATAGTGGAGAGCAATGGGTTAAGCCGCGAGTCGCGTTTTATAAAATCGCTGCACGAAAGCAGCAGGCGACAGATAGTCAAGACGGGCTTGCTTGCGTTGCCGGTTGTAGAAGATCTCGATGTATTCGGTGATGGCCTGCCGGGCCTCGGCGCGCGTCGTGAACCGGCGGTGATGCACGAGTTCGTTTTTGAGCGACCCCCAGAAGCTTTCCATCGGCGCATTGTCGTAACAATCGCCCTTGCGACTCATGGACATCGTCATGCCGAACTGCTTTGCTAGATCCCGATAGTCATGCGAACAATATTGACTGCCACGATCCGAATGTAGGATCAAACCGGCTGCGGGCCGTTTAAGTGCGACCGCGGCAAATAGCGCCTGCATTACCAAGGTGCGGGTCATACGTTCGCTCATGGCGTAGCCGACCAGCTCGCCGTTGAACAGATCCTTGATGCCGGCTAGATACAACCAGCCCTCATCTGTCCACACGTACGTGATATCACTCACCCAGGCCTGGTTCGGCATGCTCATGTCGAAGTTGCGTTCCAGCAAATTCGGTGCGACTGGCAAATCGTGCTTCGAATCCGTCGTGTTTCTGAACTTGCGCTTCTGCTTGCAACGCAGTCCCAGCTTGGTGCGAATGCGCCTAATGCGGTGAAGGCCAACGCATACGCCATGATCAAGCAGATCCGCCTGCAATCGCTCGCGCCCATACGTTTGCCGAGTTCGTTCGTGCGCCGCTACAATCTCGATTTCAAGGCGCGCGTTCTCTTGTGCACGTGGCGAGTCGAGCCGTCGGCGCCAAGCGTAGAAACTGCTGGCCCCTAGCTCAAACACACGGCACAGCACGGAAATCGGGTAGTCCTGTCGCATCGTTTCGATCCGGTCACATCTCACCGCGACTCCTTCGCGAAATAGACCGTCGCTTTTTTTAAAATATCGCGCTCCATCGTGACCGTCGCCAGCTCGCGCTTGACCCGCGCCAATTCCGCCTCCAACTCGCTCTGCGGCTTTTGCGTCTCGCCTACCTTCGTTAGCGTCCCTTTTCGCTCGGCAACGACCCAAGCGCCAAGCGTTTTAACCGACAAAGATAATCGGCCCGCAACTTCTCGCTGCGACAGTCCATCGACAAGAACGAGCTTCACCGCCTGCTCGCGAAACTCCTTCGTGTAGCGGCCTTTCGGTCCTCGATTCATTTGATCTCCATTTCGCTCATTCTACGAAACATTGATCTCCACTTTCTTCAGCCTATCTCAAAGAGCTATCTCTGGTCGCAGATGACAGATTCAGGAAATCCAATCCGCTGCTTTACGTACACGCCTGCACGCGGCGCGCATTTGGCCTACAAGCTGTTCACGGGTGTCCATAAGGGCGCGGTCCTGATGACCGATGGCTACGAACCCTATAACGCTTGAGGTCGGCTGAAAAAGATGGACGGCAACATCCCGTAAAATTGTGGAATGGAGGCGTTGATGAACCGAATCCCGAAGTCTTTTTACACGAAGGAATTTTCGTGAAGAAGCAGTGAAGCTGGCAATGACGGACGGCGTCGGCGTGTCTGAAGCCGCCCGTCGACTGTCAATATCGATGAAGACGTTGGCGAACCGGGTACGTGCTGCGAAGGCCGGCAAGCCGGAGAAGGTTGGACAGTACCAGAAGCCCCTGACGGAGATCGAGGCGGAGCTGGGTGGGGTCAAGCGGGAATTGGCCGAAGCGAGGATGGAATGCTATTTACTAAAAAAAATTCGCGGCGCGTTCAACCGGTCGTTGCGACACCTTCTGGTCTAATGTCGGCCGGGGAGGGAATGTCGGTGAATCAGAAACGAAAATGCGGGTTATCGCCTGCACAAAAAGACCTTGGCTCTTTTGAAAACTCAGTGGGTAATGCGGCTCAGCGGGCATGCGCGTTGAACGCGGCGAAGCTAAGTTTTCCGGCAATGAGAAACAAGACCGTGCGCATGGTTTCAAAGCGTGCATATCCACGAGCCTTGCGCTTTGCTGCCTGAAACAGCCCGTTGATGGCTTCGATGAATGCGTTGGTCTGACGGGTCTGGGTACAGGCACCCTCTGCGTCACAATAGATGTCGCCTCTGAATTTTCTTAATCCGAAGAACTCAGAGGTGTAGGTTGAATGCCAAACAGACGTATTCTGTTGAATTCAGGGAGCAGGCGCTGGCAAAGGTCCTGCAACGCGGCAACCGGTCCGTAGGAACGGTTGCCGCGGAACTGAACATGAACGTATTAACTTTGAGGAAGTGGATCCGCGTGTCTAACGCCGCAAACCGCAACCCGGGGCCAGTCGATGCACGGCGCCCGGAAGATTGGTCTTTGGAAGATCGCCTGCTGGCATTGCAGCAGAGCCATGGACTGAGCGCCGAGGCACTCAGCGCGTGGTGCCGTGAACGTGGCTTGTTTGTTCATCATCTGGACCAGTGGCGTGCCCAGTTTTGCTCGGCCGGCACCGCGAGCAGCGCACGTGCAAACGCTCCAGAACTGCGCGAGCTGAAACAGGCCAATGCGCAGCTGCAGCGCGAATTGAAACGCAAGGAAAAGGCTTTAGCGGAGGCGGCCGCGTTGCTGATACTTTCAAAAAAGTACCAGGCGCTGTTCGGGGACGAGGACGAATGAGCTCCCCCGAAGAGCGTGCGACATTGCAGGAGCTGATCGGCAAGGCGACTACAGCCGGGGCTCGTCAGGCACGCGCATGTGCTGTGCTCGGGCTAAGCGCGCGCACCGTGCAGCGCTGGCAAGGCGGCGGTCCTGAAGCAGTGGATGGGCGCGCCTTACGCCATCATGATGCTGTTCACAAGCTGTCGACCGATGAGCGCGCTGAACTGCTGGCGGTGGCCAACTCTGTCGAATTCGCTCATCTGCCACCGAGCCAAATCGTCCCTCGATTGGCCGACCAGGGCCGCTACATCGCCTCAGAATCGACGTTCTACCGGGTGCTGCGTGAAGAGAAACAGCTTGCTCATCGGCGCAGTGAACAACCAGCGCGCGCCCGCAGCAAGCCTCGCGCAGTTTGTGCCGACGAGCCCAATCAATTGTTCAGCTGGGATATCACTTACCTGCCGACGACAGTTCGCGGGCAGTATTTCTATCTCTATCTGTTCATGGACGTATTCAGTCGGATGGTCGTCGGCTGGCAGGTCTACGCTGAAGAGAGCAGCGCCCAGGCCAGCGAGCTTCTGAAGGACCTATGTGCACGTGAAGCGATCAAACCGGGTCAGGTGATTTTGCATTCGGATAACGGCGGCCCAATGAAGGGTGCCACGATGCTCGCCACCCTGCAGGCTCTGGGTGTCATGCCGTCATTGAGTCGACCGGGCGTGAGCAACGACAACCCGTTCTCGGAATCGTTGTTCAAAACACTGAAGTATCGGCCGGCCTATCCTCTGCAGGCGTTCGACACTCTATTTGCCGCGCGCGCTTGGGTCACCGTGTTGGTGCGCTGGTATAACCACGAACATCGTCACAGCGCGATCCGTTTCGTCACGCCTGCCCAACGGCACGCCAACCTCGACCAGCAGATCCTCGATCGCCGCGCGATGCTCTACGAGGCGGCAAAGCAGCGCAACCCGCTACGATGGAAAGGCCCCACTCGAAACTGGAAGCGCGTACACACCGTCCATTTGAATCCCGATCGCACAGACAACTTTGAACCCATCAAACGCAACCACCGACAGGAGCAAAAAGCCGCCTAAATTTAATCGTTGAGGCGACATCTACCTTGAAATCTACCGATATTCTGCGTGAGGTGATCAGCCCTCTTGAGGGTTTGAATTGCGAATAGGTCGCCTTCGTGGTGCATCGCGCGCTCGAGGTAGCCGACGTCTTTCGCTCTCTTGGCCCAACGTGGCGGCAATCCGCTAACCTGAGCCTGGGGCAACTGAAGGTCATGTCGGCGATCGAACAGTGCCGCAGCGCGGCGCTGGGAGGGCACGTGCTGCTCTGCGAAGGGTGCGCCGACGTCTTGATCGCCTACAACTCATGTCGCAATAGACATTGTCCAAGGTGCCAGGCTACCGCTGCGCGCCGATGGCTTGAAGCGCGTGAGGCAGATCTCCTGCCCGTCGAGTACTACCACGTCGTCTTCACGCTGCCGGCTGCGATCAGCGCAATTGCGTATTACAACAAGGCCGTCATCTACGGGCTGCTGTTCGATATCGCGGCTGAGACGTTGCGCACCATCGCCGCCGATCCGAAGCATCTCGGGGCACAGATCGGCGCCACGCTCGTCCTGCATACGTGGGGCTCCGCGCTTACGCATCATCCCCATGTGCATGGGATCGTTCCCGGTGGCGGGTTGTCGTCGGACCGAAGCCGGTGGGTAGCGTGCAAGCCAGGTTTCTTTCTTCCAGTGCGCGTACTCTCGCGCCTGTTTCGCAGACGCTTCCTCGAAGAGCTGGAGGCCGCCTATCGCCGGGGCCAGCTGCGCTTCTTCGGCGAATACGCCGAGCTCAACGAGCTCAGAGCCTTTGCTAAATGGCTTGCGCCAATGCGCGCATGCGAGTGGGTGGTCTATGCCAAACGCCCATTTGCGGGACCCAAAGCAGTGCTCGCCTATCTGTCGCGTTACACGCACCGGGTCGCGATCTCCAACCAACGCCTGGTCGCACTCGACGAACGCGGCGTCTCCTTCCGTTGGAAGGACTACCGTGTGAATGGACGCACTCGCAACAAGACCATGACACTCGAAGCCGATGAGTTTGTGCGACGGTTTCTGCTGCACGTGCTGCCGGGCGGCTTCCACCGCATCCGTCATTACGGTCTGCTCGCGAACCCTTCGCGGCGCGAGAATCTCGCGAAGATACGCGAGTTGCTTGGCGTAGTGCCTGCCCTTATCGAAACCAATGCCGACGTCGTAGCCACAGCCGCAGTACCGTCAACATTTGTTTGCCGGCACTGCGGTTCGCCGATGATCATCATCGACATACTGCAACGTAGCAGACCTATCCGGGCGCCACCGGTTGAGCGAGCCTACGCATGAGCGCCATCATGTCCGCGCGCACCGATCGACTGTCGGCTCTTCAGCAACGAGAGCTTAAAGGAGACGCTTGCGCGCATCGCACCAAACCAGCAGTTTGGCGCTCGTCAAATCCTCCACATAGCGATACGCTGCACTGTCGCTGCCACGATCTTGCCGATTTCGGTTCACCGTCATCCGCGTTTCAATCTATCCCACGCACGATCCGCCCTGATAAATCGCCATAGCAGTGAACGTTTCGATCACATCGGAGCACTCCGCGGTTCCCTCCCTTGGGGCTTGTAGGACGCCTGCCCGCCGGCTTCTGCGCGAGTTCGCTTGCACGCGGATCAGGGCAGGCATCCTACAACCCTAAACAATGCGATCCTCCAACGCACGTGCGAGCGTCCAATCTGTGCCCCTGTCGCCACGAGCCTCAAGATCGCCGTGTAGTTTCATCAGGCGGTTAGCGAGGCCATCGGCAAGCGCGTTGGGATTGTTGTCTTGCGTCATGTTCTATTGCTCCTTGTTTCGATTTACGATGTTCGAACAAGAGTAGCAGCGCGATACCAAAGCTCAGGCCAATTACCCACCCAGAATGGGACGTTGTCGTTACCCATCGATACTTCCCGAGTCCGCTGCCATGCTCAGTGCGGCGCTTGGCGAGTACAGGTTTAATGCCCCGTTCGCGCAATTTCTGTCGGTGTGCTTCGGAGTCGTACCCGCGGTCAGCATAGACGAATTGGGGCTTTTGCAAAGGGCGGCCGCGAATGCCACGGATGACTGGAATCGCGTCGATCAGCGGCAACAATTGTGTGACGTCGTGACGATTGGCACCGGTCAAGATAATCGAGAGCGGCACCCCGTTTGCGTCAGTAGCGACATGGTGCTTAGAGCCGGGCCGCGCCCGATCTACGGGGTTCGGCCCAGTTTTTGGCCCGCCCCAATAGCCCGCACGGAAGAGGAATCGACAACCACCCGCGACAAGTCGATCTGTCCAGCTGCGCGTAACTCGGCGAGCAGCAGTTCGTGCAATCGATCCCACACGCCTACTTCTTGCCAGTCGCGTAAGCGACGCCAACGGGTCACCCCGGAGCCGCAACCCATTTCGGCGGGTAGATCGTGCCAACGTAGCCCTGTGCGTAATACAAACACATTGCCGCTCAATGCCGCGCGGTCGGGTACCGGCTTGCGACCTGGATACTTCTCGCGTCGAGCCTTCGGCTTTGGCAGTAAGGGTTCAATTCGTTTCTATAATTCGTCGTCAATGATCGGCTTGTCCATTCCCTTGGTCTCGTCGTCACGATGGCCAAGGTTAATCTATGGTCACCCCCGTTTTTGCAACACTGAATTCGATGTGTGGTGGCTTGCTCAAATCTATCCGGCGTCGTTTTTGAGGAACAATCCTCGCGCCTCGATGAGAATCTCACCTAGTCCACTGCGTCATTGACTTGGCACCCTGTCTATGTTTGAATTTAGGTCATGGGCAAAATGAATCTGACAGATACCGAACGTGAGCAACTGCTTTCGGCGGCACGCAGCCGAACGGTGCGCGCGGCGGACGTGCGACGTGCAAAACTGATCTTGATGCTCGAGGACGGTGAATCGCGCGACGGGATCATGAGCGCACTGGGCTGCGACTCGCGTTTCATCGCACGTTGGTCGGGGCGCTTCCTCAACGAGCGACTGGCCGGCATGTACGCTCGCCACCCCGGGCGCGCTCCTGTGCAGCCGCCTGCCAAGTTGGAAGCGCGGGTACTCAGCCGCACCCTCAAGCACAAACCATCCGACGGTTCGACACACTGGAGCAGCTACAAGCTCGCAGCAGAACTGGGCGACGTGTCGGTCTCGGCCGTGCAGCGCATTTGGCGCAAACACGGCATCAAGCCGCAGCGTTTGGAACGACACATGGTCTCCAACGACCCGGACTTCGAGACCAAGGCGGCCGACGTGATCGGGCTTTATCTGAACCCGCCGGCGCACGCGGCTGTGTTCCGCGTGGATGAGAAGACCGCGATCCAGGCACTTGAGCGTAAGGACCGGATGCTGCCGCTGTCGCCGGGACGCGCCGAGAGCCATGGCTTCGAATACAAACGCAACGGGACACTCAGCCTGTTTGCGGCGTTCAATACGGCGACCGGCGAGGTGCTGGGCAGGACGGCGTCGCGCCACACCAGCGAGCAGTTTGTGGCCTTTCTGACTGACGTCGTCGCCAGCCAGCCCAAACGTCGGGAAATCCACGTCATTTGCGATAACGTAAGCAGCCACAAGACGCAGCGGGTGGTCGACTTTCTCACCGCGCATCGCAACGTGCGCTTGCACTTCACGCCGACTTACTCTTCGTGGCTTAACTAGGTGGAAAACTGGTTCTCACGCATTCAGCGTGATGTGATCGCCCGCGGCGTCTTCACTTCGGTAAAGGATCTGGATCGCAAACTGATGCGTTATATCCGCGAGCACAATCAGAATCCGAAACCAATCAAATGGAAATATGACGATCCTTCCAGTCGAATTCGCCCGGTGCCAAGTCAATGACGCAGTGGACTAGCGGTCCTGGTAACAGGGCGGGCTCAAAACTGAAGCGCAACACCAAAGCGTATAAGGTGTTGTAATGCACAAAGCGAATCAGTACGAGCAGTTGCAAGCCGAGGAACGTCTAGAGATCGCGAGCCTGCGTCAACGGGGCTCGAGTATCCGGGCCATGGCCCGCATACTCGGACGCTCAGCCTCTATCCTCAGCCGTGAACTGAGGCGCAATAGCTCTGTGCTCGGTTATTTCCCAGCGGCGGCGCACGCGCTCAGTTCGGCCCGACGAGCGGACACGGTCACCACGCCCAAGCTTGGGCCTCACAGCGCCTGCTGGAGGGTCGTCCTCACGCTGCTCGAGTGGCGTTGGTCACCTCAGCAAATCTCTGGAGTTCTCAAGCGTATGTTTCCGACCGATCCAACTTTGCAGGTCTCGCACGAAACGATTTACACGACCATCTACGCTCACCCAGGCGGAGAATTACGGCGCCAACTCATTGCTTGTTTGCGTCGTGCTCACCGCGCCCGTATGTCGCGCACGCGGCGTAATGATCGCCGCTGGCAAATTCCCAATATGGTCAGCATTCACGTGCGCCCACCTGAAATCGAGGATCGCGTGATGCCCGGGCACTGGGAGGGCGACTTCATCAAAGGCGAAGGCAATCGCTCCTCAGTTGGCGTGTTGGTGGAGAGAACAAGCCGTCTGGTACTGCTGGCCAAGATGCACGATGCCACAGCCGAATCTGCACTGGCCGGCTTCTCGGCCAAGCTCAACTCGATTCCCGAACACTTGCGTCAAAGCTTCACTTACGACCAGGGGCGTGAACTCTCACGACATCAAGAACTTGCCGCTCAAACTGGCGTGAACGTCTATTTTTGCGATCCACATAGCCCGTGGCAGCGCGGAACTTGTGAAAATACCAATGGCCTGTTGCGCGAGTATTTGCCCAAAGGCACCGATCTTTCCGTGCATAGTCAGGCAGACCTCGACATCATTGCCGACAGCTTGAACAATCGACCTCGTGCCACCCATGCGTTTCATTCTCCCTTCGAGGTATTCGCCGCGACGCTACAAGCAGCGGATCTAGCAACGTCATCTAAACATTAACCTAGCTGTTGCACTTCGACTTGAGACCGCCCAGCGTCAGCTTCGAAAGCTCGTTAACCTATCAGGATCTCCGCCGGGTCGTTTTGCCGTCCACGTCATCAATTATCAGCAGTCGCAAAACCAGATTGATTGATTACTGACACTCGCAGGTGACGCATCTTACGCAACTGAGGCTGTCGCTTGACCTTTAAAAACAGTGTTATGGCTCACGATTGCCCACGCTATTCTTGCAAGCTTACTGGCTAACGCACATGCAACCACGCAGGAATGTCGCCGTGTGAGCATCGCCCGGGTCCAATCTGCTACAGGTCCGGATTGCTTATCTAGCCGTAGCATGAATGATCGGGCGCACTGGACGAGCAGATGCCGAATATTCTTGTCGCCTCGCTTCGATATACCGAGCAGGGTCGATCTTCCACCTGTACTGAATTGCCTTGGCACCAGCCCCACCGCAGCGGCGAAGTCTCGGCTGCATCGATACTGCTTTCCGTCGCCGAGCTCCGAGGCAAGAAGGCTTGCGGTGATGGGACCAATACCAGGAACCGTCAACAACCGTTGCCCGAGGGCATCCTCTGAAAGTTGCCGCTGCATTTCCTTTTCAATATCAGCTATTTGCTCGGTAAGGTATTTAAAGTGTTCATGCAATCGTTCAAGAATTGCGATGAGGCGCGCCGGCAATTGATGTTCAGCGAGCACCAACGCTAACCGCTTCACAACAGCGTTTCCCACGGGCAGACTCACACCGAACTCAAGCAGAAACCCGTGCATCTGGTTGGTAGTGCATACCCGATCGCGCACCAGAGCCTGACGCACGCGGTGCAGTGCTAAAAGCGTTTGCTGAGTTTCGGTCTTTGGTGTCACAAAGCGCATCGACGGTCGCGAAGCAGCCTCGCAAATTGCTTCAGCATCGACGATCGTTTTTGTTGCTTTTGATGAACGGTCGAACAAATTGTGGAGAAATCAGCTTTACAACGTGTCCGAACTCGTTGAGCCTGCGTGCCATCCAATGAGCACCAGCACACGCCTCCATCGCGATAGTGCAGCCGTTAAAGTTGGCGAAGAACTCAAGCAGTTGCTTTCGCGAGAATTTTTTGCGAAACACCGCTTTACCGGTTCTGTCCTGCCCATGAACGTGAAATGAGTGCTTACCCAAATCGATACCGACTAACGTAACGTTTTGCATGGCACGGCCTCCGCTGAGAAGTTCGGTCAATCCACTCGCTGTTAGGTGGGGGTGACCATCCCATTACAGCATGTCGAGAAAGTTAACAGCCCCGCAATGTCTTTCTGAAACCATCTCTTAAAAATCATCGTCGGATTCGGGAGTCAGGTCATACACCGGCATCCCAGCCTTAGGCATGACTCGGCAGCATGTATCGGTGACCTTGCCTCGAAACAACGTACAGCAGAGTAGATGGATAATCTGTTGAACGGAGGCAAAGATGAGCGAAAAGAATGTACCGAATCGTCGCTACACGGAGGAATTCCGAGAGGAGGCGGCGCGGCTGGCGAATTCTGTCGGGCATAACGAGGCGGCACGGCGTCTGGGCGTGCCGGTGGCGACGATCGGAAATTGGGCGCGGCTACAGTTGAAACAAGGTGTAGTGAGCGTTGCTGAAGTTGCGGTGCCAGCGCCCCGCACGAAGCCAGCGGTCTCAGAGCTGGAGGCGGAAAATAGCCGGCTTCGCAAGGAGCTGGCGAGTGCAAAGTTGGATATAGAAATACTCTCAAAAGCGACGGCATACTTCGCGAAGGGGTCGCGGTGAAGTATGCATGGATCGACGCTAGCCGCGACCGATACGCTGTCAGCAGGCTTTGCCGGTTGCTGTGCGTTTCACGCAGCGGCTACTGTCAGTGGCGTGTGCGAGGGCCAAGCGCGCGGGCGCTGCGGCGTACTGAATTCGATGCTCACGTAGCCGCCGAGCACGCGCGAAGCCGGGCCACGTACGGTCGTCCACGACTGGTTAAAGAACTGAACGCACGAGGTGTGAAAACCGGTGCGGAACGTGTACGACGCAGCCTTGTGCGTCAAGGACTGCGTCCAGTCTACCGCCGGAGGTGGCTTGCGACGACTGACTCGGCTCATCGTTTGCCGGTAGCGCCAAACGTACTGGACAGACGATTCGACGGCTGGGATGTGAATCAGGCGTGGGTGAGTGATATCACGTATTTGCCCACCGCAGAGGGGTGGCTGTACTTGGCCGCGATTCTGGACCTGGGCAGTCGCAGAATTGTGGGATGGTCAATGTCCGAGCGCATTGATGCCGAACTGGTCTCTAATGCTTTACGATCGGCGTATTGGCAGCGTCGTCCAGGATCAGGGTTGATTTTACATTCGGACCGCGGCAGTCAATATGCAAGCTGGCGCTACAGGGAATTGGTCAGTCAGTACCACATGACGATGTCGATGAGTCGGCGCGCAAACGCCTGGGATAACGCACCAATGGAAAGCTTCTTCAAGACGTTAAAAGTCGAGCAAACGTCGCGATGTCGGTACGAAACACGCGCGCAGGCGCGCCTAGATGTAGTCGATTGGATCGAAGGATTTTACAATCGACAGCGCATCCATTCGTCGATCGGTTACCGGACACCGTGCGATTACGAGACCGCACAAAAAGCAGCGTGAGTTGCTGTACGTGGAAACGAGGCAAGGTCACGGCGTCGAATCTCGGTTCAATGACCGGACTCCACGTGTCGTGAGTCGCCGGGCGGCATTCAATGGGATAGCCGTCTTGATGCAACGCCCAGGCCAACGCACGCACGGCCAATTGAAGGCTGCCGAACGGACGATAAGCACCTTGTTCAACGAACCCAAAGCGGCGACCGAGCGAACGCCCTCCGTCGATGTACGAGCCAACGCTGAAGCCCACGTTGTACTCAGACGATGAGAACGAATTGCGCTCGTCGCAGTACAGGCTATGCTCGATGACCGTGTTGTCCATTGTTTTCCGTGGTTACTTTTGGGTCGTGCGAGTGGTGCGCTGACGGCACGCTCATCCTAGCCACCCAACAAGCCTGCGTCCCGCAACATCGCTTCCATCTCATAGGCTTCCGCAAGCGCTTTCAATTCCGGCGGGCGCATCACGCCGGTAGTGCGTTCAATCCGCTCAAGAATTGTTTCTCGCATCTGGTGTATTCCGTTTTCCGATTTAATCGTGTATCGATTCGACAGTTATGCCGATTTGATGGCCCGCTAGACTTTCGGTCTTGGCTGTCATGCCGACTGGTAGCAGTGCGTAGTCAGGCAACAGTCCATGTCCGAATCCATCCTTATCATTCGAAAAATCGACCACATGGTACGTGAGGCTTACGCGCCCGCTGGCATCAACCCCCTTTGGGACAAGCTCCACTCCCACATCGGACGCGCGAACAGCTTGCATCTGACCATCCTCAACGGCGGTCGCCTGCGACTTTCCATCAATCTCGATCCGCATGTGTAGGTGTGTATCGTCATTGTCGACGCGGCACGCATACATGCATCGCCACTGTCGACCCCAATCGCTGAAATTGGCTCACCGCACAGAGACAACTTCTGTTGTGCATTCAAGGTATGCGCGCTAGCAGTCGAGAGACTGAACAACACAACAACTACACCCAATCCCCGTTGCCAAATAGCATTCATATGCTCTTTTCCTACTCATCGTTCTTAAGGGTCTGAGTTCCTTCGGAATGAGGTAAAACACCAAACTTCGGCCACCGTTTCTCAAGTGCGTCTTCGGTGTTATTCCACCAATCAATGAGTTTTGTTACATCCCCGTCACTTGCGTTAAGCAGGTGGCGCCAAATCTTCTTCAACTCCCTCGCACGATCATAGTGCCAGTCGGCACGCGCGCTCAACTTGAAAGTGGAAAGCGCGGACAAAGCCAACGTCGGCAGTATCCCTGCGATTGCCGCAATCGCGCGATACGCGCCTTTACTGTCAAGCGCAACGATAACTGAACCCGCCGCACCGGTGAGAAATGCCACGATGTAGCAAAGATAGGCAAGGCGATAGTTCATTTTCGCTTTGCCGAGCGCATCTTTAATCGACGCGTCCAGCCTGTTCGACAACTCTTGCTTAGCTTGCATCGCACTTCTCCCAATCCCATCTCGAAGCGACGAGGCGACCGCCAGTCGCTTTTCCCTGTTTTCCTATTCCGCGAAAACTTCCTGCAGCGTTCGTAGAGCCTTCAACAATGTGTTATCGGCAATCACGCCAGCTTTCTTTACCAGACGCTTCTTATCGACGGCGCGCATTTGATCCAGCAGTATTAATCCGTCCGTTTTGGCGAATGAAACCGGCACTCGAAAGGGAGCCGACCTACCTTTGCTGGTCATCGGCGCGACAAGTACGGTCTTAAGATGGTCATGCATCTCGGGCGGCGAGACGATCAAACACGGGCGAGTCTTTTGAATTTCGCTACCAATAGTCGGGTCAAGAGCGACAAGCCAAACCTCTCCTCGCTTCACCATGCAAGCTCCGCGTCACCATCATTAGCGAACTCCCCCATTACCAAGGCGTCATCGTTCGAGCCTGCAATCTCCTTGCTAGCTTGCGCCCAGCCAGCGCGTACTTTTGGCGATGGACGCCGCAGCACGATCGACTCATCCACAACTTCCATGTCTACCTCATCCTCGAACCCAAGTTGGGCCAAAATTGGCTTGGGAATCAAAATCCCCTGGGAATTGCCCATTTTCCGAATTACCGTTTTCATATCACCTCAGTAATAACAATGTTATGCCTCATCGTTCGACGTGTCAATACAATGTTATAACAAACCGGACCCAGTGTCTTGCTTCAAATGACCGCTGCGATCGCAGCCCTAAAATCTTGAGTTCGATTGTCGATGTAGCGACTGGTATCATCAATGCTCTCGTGCCCGAGAAGAAGTTGCACTTGCTCGATAGTTGCGCCCTTTCTAAATAAGCTCGTTGCAAAGGTCCTGCGTCCGCTGTGGCTCGTGCCTCGCAGGCCAGCAGCTCGGTACAAGCCAGTGACGTATGCCTGTAGCGAATCGGCAGCCCAATAGTCTGTTGTGCATCCTTCCGCATTTTCCCGTCGCTTCAAACTGAGCAAATACGGATAGCCCTTGCGGCTAACAATAAGAGGAAGCTGACAATTGAGACCGTTGAAATCGGTGCGGCCCAAAGTTGTCCCGATCCCACGCTCGCGTCGATGGCCACATACCGGCGTAACGCAGCGATAAGCTTCGGCGACGACGGAACGACACAGCGTTGCCGACACCCCTTTGTGATCGCGGCGCGCAAAGATATTTCTAGGCGCAGCTCGCCGCTTGGAAAATAAAAAGTCTGCAACAGTAACTTGAGCTGTCTCGGTAATTCGCATGCCGCATCCCAGCCCCAACAGCAAGATAACAGCGTCTCTTTCGGGGTAGCGACTCGTGGCGTCAGTAACACGAAGTAGATGACGGATTTGGCTCGGGGATAGAACTTCGGCGCGTTTAATGCCTTGCTGACGCATAGCGGTCCTCTGAACGTGTTGGAAATCGATTTTGTTCAGAGAGAGAAACCGGAAGGCTCTTTTTCAAGCGTGACACCCCGCCAGGCAACCAGCCCTCGGAAAGTACCTGGTGGCCCATGCAGCACACCTACGACGGCCAAAAAAAATCCCCAAGGCAAGCGCCTTGGGGATAGTCGAAAGTTGCTACAAGAACAGCTGAGCAGTTGCTCGCTGAGCTTTTTCAAGCGAGTCGTCCGCGGCGGCGAACATATCGCCTTGCCGTGTAGCACGGTCGAGTCGCGGCAACGCCTTTGCGTATCTGCTTACGCCAGAACCGTCAAAGCTATCAGCGCCGGCGGCCGCGCAAATGCGAATCCGACGAGCTGAGTTCACCCGCCCGACGTGCAGGTGACAGTGCCGCCGTCGCGCAACATAACCCCAGGCTTGCGCCGTGGCTTCCTTCCACTCGGTCGTGCCACCAATAAAGATGACTATAGCCGGTGACAGCAAGCTCGCAACATCGTTGATTTGCATCCCGTTCTGCACGGCGAGCAGCATCCTTGTTGGCAAGCCGCGCAGTCGTTCCTTCCACCGCAACGAAAACTCCAACGATTGTTTTCGCCGACTTAAAAGTAGACCACCGCGCCGACTGAATTGTGACCCGGGGTGGGAACCGGTCTAAATGTCAGCCGGTTGTGGATAAGTCTATGGTTTTGTGCCTTGTTTGTCCTCTACTTTGGTGGTCCACGTATCTGAGTAAGCCGTGAGAGGGTAGCCACGTTCCCTCTCGGAAACGCGGCTCCCGAAGAACGCAGCATGCGACTTTCACCGCACTGCGCTCGAGCACAGCATTAAGCGCCACACTGACGCCGGTCTTGCCACACTGCGCAAGCCCTTCGCAGGTGTCACATTGTTGATTCATCCCATCACTGAGACGAAGGGCGCTGAACCGGAGCGATACCGGTCACTTACAAGCTTCCCATCGGCGAATCTCAAATGTGGACCTACGACAACTGCACCACGCGGAAGTCTGCACCCTTTCGGGTTAGGGCAAAGTTCGAACCCCTATACAGGCCATTACAGCCTGCCATTCGCTTTCTCCGCGTTCTCTCTCCCGCTCCACCCACAGTTTCCCTTGCGGGTTACCTGCCATCTCGCAATGTCCCGCGAAGCTGGCGGTGAGTCGGGGTTACCACGTTCCCGTTCCTGTCGACCCGATGCTCTGGGCCTATCCGTTTAGCGCCTGTCTCTCCCCCGGTAGCACTGGTGACGACGTGCTCCTTGTCCTCACAGAAGCAACCGGCTACGTACCTTTTTGGTCAGGGCCTGTCAGCAGTTTTGGCCCAGTGGGCTTCACGAGGTTTAAAACGACAGTTCACATATGTTGCGCATGCGGAATTTGCCTGGCACCCCACACCGCACGACTGCTGGCAGTGTCGATTCCTTCCCCGTCGCCGGGGTGAACCTTCGATAGAGAGGCACGTTCTCCCCAGAGCTTCAGACCCGACCGTTACCAGTCACGCCTGTCCGGGTAGGCAACTGCTGGTCGTACAGCAGGTCACAGCATTCGTCCTCCTACTTCAAAGTCAAAGTGTGACAAGACAGAAACGAGCTTTGCTGCCCTTTACTGCTTGATGCTCGACACGTTGCGGGCAGCAACACGTGTCGCACAAGGGCGTAGCCCGTAGCGGCTTACTCACGCCTCGGCAGCGCTGTGCCCGGAGTGCGCCCTTTTTTACTGGCCTCACGTGCTCGGATATGCGCCTTTGCGTTGGTGCTGCTGTGCAGGAAGCGATAACTTTCATTCCCGGTTTCAACGATGTGACAGTGATGGGTGAGACGGTCGAGCAATGCCGTGGTCATCTTTGCATCTCCGAATACACTCGACCATTCTCCGAAGTCCAAATTTGTCGTGATGGCCACGCTCGTGTGCTCGTACAGGTGGCTCAACAAATGGAACAGCAGCGCCCCGCCAGCCTGGCTAAACGGCAAATACCCCAGCTCGTCGCAAATCACCAAGTCCAAACGCAGCATGCTCGCCAGGATTCGGCCAGCACGGCCCTGTGCCTTCTCCTGCTCCAGCGCATTGACCAAATTCACAGTGGAATAAAACCGAACGCGCTTGCCGTGCTCCACAATGCTTGACACGCCGAGGGCCGTCGCCAAATGACTTTTTCCCGAACCCGTTCCGCCGACGAACACCAGGTTGTGGGCATCCTCGGTAAACGTTGTCTCGGCCAACTTTGCGATGAGCTTTTGGTCGACCGGCGAGCAGTCAAAGTCAAAGCCAGCCAGATCACGATGCACGGGGAATTTCGCCGCCAACATTTGATTATTCACCGAGCGTACTGCTCGGTCTGCCGTCTCGGCTTGCAGCAAGCGATCGAGCACGCCTTTGTAATCAGGATGGCGCACCTCATTCCAAAGCAATCGGCAACGAGAGTCCAGCCACGCGTTCAGTTCGGCGAGGCTGCCGAAGCGCTCTTCGCGAGCACTTGCCCAGATCCGTTGTCGACTATCCTGCACATTCTTCTCGACGACACCTTTCTCGTTGTTATGGGCTCGAGCCCATAATTGGGAGAATGGCAGCGTCGAATCCTCGCATCGCTACTTGAAGGACGCAGTTGATCAGGCGTTGGAGTTACGTGGTCATCGCGATTTCGATGATCGGCCGGCCTACGAGGAGTTTGTGCGCGGCGTGGTGATGCGCCGCAACCGGCGCAATGCCGCTGCGTTTCAAGTCGAGCGCACATACCTCATGGATCTGCCTGAACACCGTACCACCGACTTTGTTGAGGACGAAGGGCGCGTGACGCGCAGCGGCACTTTTACGGTGGACAACAGCCTCTACAGCGCGCCCTCACGCCTGATCGGGCATCGCTTGAAAGTACGTCTCTACAGCGATCGGCTTGACTGCTATCTGTCGGGAGCGCTCGTGCACAGCACGGCGCGAGTCAGGCGTACGAGCGCAGGTCGCGGATGTGCGATCCCGGACAGTCAGTTGAAACTCCCCCACTTATGGTCGCGCAAATTCCCCCACCCTGTGCAGCAGGACTAATGGTTTTATTTAGCTGTTTTTCGATTTCCGCGCAAGCGTTTCAGCGGCTTCCTTGAGACGGTAACTGCGGCCGTCGAATTCAAGCAGGTGGCAGTGATGCATGAGCCGGCCGAGGATCGTGGTGCTCATCGTGTTGTCGCCTAGATATGCGCCCCAATCCTGCACAACGCGATTGGATGTCACGACAACGCTGCGATGTAGTTTGTAGCGTTGATGGATTAGCGTTTGCAGCAGCGCGCCGGCGGCATCTGGGATCGTACGCGACAGGAACAGGTCATCCAGCACGAGCAGATCGCTCTCGAGGATGGCTCGCAGTCGGGCTTCGCGCTGAGCCGTCGGGCTCAGCGCGTAACGGCTAAAGAAGTCGTCGGTCTCAAGATACTGTACCTTGTGGCCCTGCAGGACCGCCTGGTAGGCGACAGCCTTCGCAACGTGCGATTTGCCGGTGCCGGGTTTGCCGATGATCAGCGCGTTGTCGCCGGCGGCGATGAACTTCAGCGTGTGAAGCTGGAAGCAGGCCTGGCGGGGCACTTTGGGATTGAAGCCCCAGTCGAATTCGGCGAGCGCGAGTTTCTCTTCGAGGCCGGAGAGCTTGTAGCGGCGTTCAATGAGCCGGGACTGGCGGCGATCCAGTTCGTCCTGCAGGATCAGTGCGAAGGTTTCAAGGAATGGCTGCTGCGGGCCCTGGGCCTGCAACACGCGCGTTTCAAGCGTGTCGCGCACGCCGGACAGGCGGAGCTGTCCGAGAGCCCGTTCGATTTCCGGTAATGTCATGGTCATGCCTGTGTTTCTCCAGTCGGAGGTTGAGATTCGGCGCCGTGCTGCGCACCGAGGGTAAAGAGTTCGCCGTATTCGGCGGTGGAACGGATCAGCGGGTGATCCTGCGTGAGAGGCAGTTCGAGTTGCGGTGCCTGATCGAGACGCTCGAGTGCCTGTTCGAACAGCCGCTCGACGATCGCGCGCACCTGTTTGTAGCGGTAGACGTGATGACGCAATGCGTGATCGCAGGCCTGTTCAACGAGCCGGGCGGGATACTTCTTCGCCAGGCCGACGATGCCCCACATGGCGCGATGGCCGACGCGACCTTCGCTGTCGAACATGTGCTGGCAAAGTGCCTTCGTTTGCGGCCCGATGTCCGCAGCGCTCGCGAGCAGGAAGGCGCTCTGACGGGACGGATTGAACGGGCGTTCGTCTTCTGGCAGTTCAAGCGAACCGGCCTGGAGGGCGCGATGATGCGTGCGCAGCAGCGCCTGCGTACGGCGATCGCGAATCTCGATGGTGGAGTCGTAGATCCGCACTGAAACGAGACTGCCGATCGGTGCAGGTCGTGCCGCATAGTTGCTGCGATCGATGTTGACAGTGGTGTCGTCCCAGACGGTACGCACGACCTCCGTGAAGTAGCGAAAGCCGGTGGTCGGCAACGCCCGCAGATGCGGCCTCTCCTCCTGGAACATGGCCTCGACCTGTCGCCGGGCGCTGCCATGGATTCGTTTGGCAGCCCAGTTTGCCTCCCAGTGCATCAGGAATTCGTTCTGGGCTTCGAGCGACTCGAAACGGCGGCCGGCGAGCGCGGTGCCCTGCGTATGTTGAATCGCGTTCTCCACGGTCCCCTTTCGATTCGGGTCCCGCACACGTGCCGGATCGGCGACGACACCGTAATGCTCTAGCATCGCCTCGTAGAGCCGGTTGATCTCGGGTTCATACAGGTCGGGCGTGACGACGCCTTCCCGGAGGTTGTCGAGAACGACGTAGCTGACCGCACCGCCAAAGTAGCGGAAGGCTTCTTCGTGAAGCTGAGCCCAGACCTGTTTGCTGGACTTCCAGACCACGCGCCGGAAGCTGCGTCTTGAGTACCGAAGGGTCATCACAAACAACCGCGGGCGTCGGTAGCGGCCGGTCTTCGGATCGCGGGTCAGTGCGCCTTCGCCATAATCGACTTGAGCTTCTTCGCCGGGGGCGAACGCGAGACGGTCGAACTGCTCGGGATCAATGTGGCGCAAGGCGCGCACGAAACGCTTGACGCTCTCGTAGCTCGCGGTGAATGCGAACTGGTCGACCAGATCCTGATAGATCGCCTGCGCGTTTCGCCTCAGGCGGACCTGCTCTTCGATCCACTCGCGATGCGGTTCGCTTGCGGAGCGGGCGAAATTGAACGTTGTCGCCTTGCTGGAAGCCTCAGTAGCCGGTGGTCGCGGCGATGGGGGACTTTGCGTGACTGCCGATTCAGAGCCGGCGGTCACCATGGAGGAGTTTGCTGACCCAGACTTCTGCGACTCGAAGATCGCCTGATAGCGGCGGATCGTCTTGCGGTCGATGCCCGTCAGCCGCTGGATCTGGCGCTGGCTCTTGTTACGCTCGAGTAGTGTGAATACGGTGCTTTGCAGGTGCGGCTTCAAGACGTTCTATATGAACGCGCCCCGTTTGAGCAAGCGCTCGTGTGTTCTGACATGACAGGATCGGTTGCAGCTCTATATCCGGGCTTATTGCAGTTGCTACGCTGCGGCCCACTATGAAATCCGCTGACCCGCGCCTCATTCACTCCGCGAGCTCAAGGCTCTTCACGTCTTTCAGGCTTGGCGGGTCACGGTCCTACCCCCTCTGCGTCACAATAGATGTCGCCTCTGAATTTTCTTAATCCGAAGAACTCAGAGGTGTAGGTTGAATGCCAAACAGACGTATTCTGTTGAATTCAGGGAGCAGGCGCTGGCAAAGGTCCTGCAACGCGGCAACCGGTCCGTAGGAACGGTTGCCGCGGAACTGAACATGAACGTATTAACTTTGAGGAAGTGGATCCGCGTGTCTAACGCCGCAAACCGCAACCCGGGGCCAGTCGATGCACGGCGCCCGGAAGATTGGTCTTTGGAAGATCGCCTGCTGGCATTGCAGCAGAGCCATGGACTGAGCGCCGAGGCACTCAGCGCGTGGTGCCGTGAACGTGGCTTGTTTGTTCATCATCTGGACCAGTGGCGTGCCCAGTTTTGCTCGGCCGGCACCGCGAGCAGCGCACGTGCAAACGCTCCAGAACTGCGCGAGCTGAAACAGGCCAATGCGCAGCTGCAGCGCGAATTGAAACGCAAGGAAAAGGCTTTAGCGGAGGCGGCCGCGTTGCTGATACTTTCAAAAAAGTACCAGGCGCTGTTCGGGGACGAGGACGAATGAGCTCCCCCGAAGAGCGTGCGACATTGCAGGAGCTGATCGGCAAGGCGACTACAGCCGGGGCTCGTCAGGCACGCGCATGTGCTGTGCTCGGGCTAAGCGCGCGCACCGTGCAGCGCTGGCAAGGCGGCGGTCCTGAAGCAGTGGATGGGCGCGCCTTACGCCATCATGATGCTGTTCACAAGCTGTCGACCGATGAGCGCGCTGAACTGCTGGCGGTGGCCAACTCTGTCGAATTCGCTCATCTGCCACCGAGCCAAATCGTCCCTCGATTGGCCGACCAGGGCCGCTACATCGCCTCAGAATCGACGTTCTACCGGGTGCTGCGTGAAGAGAAACAGCTTGCTCATCGGCGCAGTGAACAACCAGCGCGCGCCCGCAGCAAGCCTCGCGCAGTTTGTGCCGACGAGCCCAATCAATTGTTCAGCTGGGATATCACTTACCTGCCGACGACAGTTCGCGGGCAGTATTTCTATCTCTATGAGGTCGGTCGTCAATAGTGGAGAGCAATGGGTTAAGCCGCGAGTCGCGTTTTATAAAATCGCTGCACGAAAGCAGCAGGCGACAGATAGTCAAGACGGGCTTGCTTGCGTTGCCGGTTGTAGAAGATCTCGATGTATTCGGTGATGGCCTGCCGGGCCTCGGCGCGCGTCGTGAACCGGCGGTGATGCACGAGTTCGTTTTTGAGCGACCCCCAGAAGCTTTCCATCGGCGCATTGTCGTAACAATCGCCCTTGCGACTCATGGACATCGTCATGCCGAACTGCTTTGCTAGATCCCGATAGTCATGCGAACAATATTGACTGCCACGATCCGAATGTAGGATCAAACCGGCTGCGGGCCGTTTAAGTGCGACCGCGGCAAATAGCGCCTGCATTACCAAGGTGCGGGTCATACGTTCGCTCATGGCGTAGCCGACCAGCTCGCCGTTGAACAGATCCTTGATGCCGGCTAGATACAACCAGCCCTCATCTGTCCACACGTACGTGATATCACTCACCCAGGCCTGGTTCGGCATGCTCATGTCGAAGTTGCGTTCCAGCAAATTCGGTGCGACTGGCAAATCGTGCTTCGAATCCGTCGTGTTTCTGAACTTGCGCTTCTGCTTGCAACGCAGTCCCAGCTTGGTGCGAATGCGCCTAATGCGGTGAAGGCCAACGCATACGCCATGATCAAGCAGATCCGCCTGCAATCGCTCGCGCCCATACGTTTGCCGAGTTCGTTCGTGCGCCGCTACAATCTCGATTTCAAGGCGCGCGTTCTCTTGTGCACGTGGCGAGTCGAGCCGTCGGCGCCAAGCGTAGAAACTGCTGGCCCCTAGCTCAAACACACGGCACAGCACGGAAATCGGGTAGTCCTGTCGCATCGTTTCGATCCGGTCACATCTCACCGC
Organism: Burkholderia sp. PAMC 26561; assembly: GCF_001557535.2. Taxonomy (NCBI): domain Bacteria; kingdom Pseudomonadati; phylum Pseudomonadota; class Betaproteobacteria; order Burkholderiales; family Burkholderiaceae; genus Burkholderia; species Burkholderia sp. PAMC 26561. Next base: position 361,597 of record NZ_CP014310.1, on the reverse strand, counting down.
GACTCCTTCGCGAAATAGACCGTCGCTTTTTTTAAAATATCGCGCTCCATCGTGACCGTCGCCAGCTCGCGCTTGACCCGCGCCAATTCCGCCTCCAACTCGCTCTGCGGCTTTTGCGTCTCGCCTACCTTCGTTAGCGTCCCTTTTCGCTCGGCAACGACCCAAGCGCCAAGCGTTTTAACCGACAAAGATAATCGGCCCGCAACTTCTCGCTGCGACAGTCCATCGACAAGAACGAGCTTCACCGCCTGCTCGCGAAACTCCTTCGTGTAGCGGCCTTTCGGTCCTCGATTCATTTGATCTCCATTTCGCTCATTCTACGAAACATTGATCTCCACTTTCTTCAGCCTATCTCACTATCTGTTCATGGACGTATTCAGTCGGATGGTCGTCGGCTGGCAGGTCTACGCTGAAGAGAGCAGCGCCCAGGCCAGCGAGCTTCTGAAGGACCTATGTGCACGTGAAGCGATCAAACCGGGTCAGGTGATTTTGCATTCGGATAACGGCGGCCCAATGAAGGGTGCCACGATGCTCGCCACCCTGCAGGCTCTGGGTGTCATGCCGTCATTGAGTCGACCGGGCGTGAGCAACGACAACCCGTTCTCGGAATCGTTGTTCAAAACACTGAAGTATCGGCCGGCCTATCCTCTGCAGGCGTTCGACACTCTATTTGCCGCGCGCGCTTGGGTCACCGTGTTGGTGCGCTGGTATAACCACGAACATCGTCACAGCGCGATCCGTTTCGTCACGCCTGCCCAACGGCACGCCAACCTCGACCAGCAGATCCTCGATCGCCGCGCGATGCTCTACGAGGCGGCAAAGCAGCGCAACCCGCTACGATGGAAAGGCCCCACTCGAAACTGGAAGCGCGTAAAAACGGTCCATTTGAATCCCGATCGCACAGACAACTTTGAACCCATCAAACGCAACCACCGACAGGAGCAAAAAGCCGCCTAAATTTAATCGTTGAGGCGACATCTACCTTGAAATCTACCGTACCTGTGTGTCATCACATACGATTGCCTGCGCAACCTTCGAAGCTCGTACTGCATTAAACGTTGATTTTCTCCATGACAGCAGTGGCTTACGCCGGCTTCACGCTCAAGTGGTCTTTCTGGTAAGGCCTGTTATGGGCAAGTAACGCCCAGATCGTGCGTGCCATCTTGTTGGCTAGCGCAACGGTCACCACATTCGGCGGTCGGCGTTTGCTGATCTGGTCGATCCACGGCCCTGGTTGCTTCGCATGAGTGAGCACGCTGCGGGCGCCGTGAATCAGCAACTTGCGCAGATAGGTGTCGCCCATCTTGCTGATGCCATGCAGGTTTATCTTGCCGCCCGAGCCCGTCTGCCGCGGCACGAGTCCAGCCCATGCGGCAAACTCTCGGCCCGACCGGAAGGCCTTGGGATCACCCATCATTGCGACTGCCGCCGTTGCCGTCAGCAGTCCAACACCGGGAATCTCGCTGATCGCCTTGACAGCCGGATCGTCCTTCTTCCACTCGCGCATGCGCCGTTCGATCCCGGCAATCTGCTCATCCAGTGCCGTCAGGCCGTTCCACTGTTCGCGCATCGTGTCGATGAGCACGGCCGGCAGCCGTTCGGCCACCCTGGCGAGCACTTCAGGAATCGCCTTATCCAGCGCAGTCCGTCCTTTACCCATCACCTCGCCGTATTCAGTCAGCAGACCGCGCAATGCGTTGATCTGCATCGTACGAAACTTCACCAGCTGCTCGCGCATCCGGTGCAGCGCCAGCACAGCCTGCTGCATTTCTGTTTTGACCGCCACCGGTTTGCTGGGCTGTTGCACCGCCCGCCAGATCGCCTGCGCATCGGCCGCATCGTTTTTGTTGCGAATGTTGAAAGCCTTGACGAATTCAGCAGGCATCAGCTTCACTTGATGGCCCATCTTCGTGAGCTGCCGAGCCCAGTGGTGCGCCCCGCCACACGCTTCCATACCGACGAGACACGGAGCCCGGTTCGCGAAGAACTCGAGAAACTTTGCCCGCTTGATCTGTTTGTTCACGATCTCGCCAGTTTCCTGATCGATGTAGTGCACCTGAAACACCGTCTTCGCAATATCAACGCCCACCGCCATAGAGTTCATCTCTGGATCCTCCGGTTATCGGGAATTGGTGCATTTTGCACCACCGCGCGTCGATGTTATTGGTCTGTGGGATCCACGATCCTTTCTGGCGGTTACGGGTGGAGCGCGTTCATTTCATTCACTCCCTGAACTCCTTCTTGTTCGAAGGAGACGAAGATAGACGTCCTGCGACACTTCTCCCGTCAGCTCAGTCGACGGTCGTCAGATGGGGGAGTTTGAAGTGAGGTCGGCTGAAAAAAGTGGACGCCAACATTCCGTAGAATTGAGGAATGGAGGCACTGATGAAGCGAATCCCGAAGGCTGTGTACACGAAGGAATTTCGTGAAGAAGCAGTAAAACTGGCAATGACTGACGGAGTGGGCGTGTCTGAAGCTGCCCGTCGATTGTCAATATCGATGAAGACGTTGGCGAACTGGGTTCGCGCCGCAAAGGACGGCAAGCTGGAGAACGTCGGGCAAACCCAGAAACCACTGACAGAGATCGAGGCGGAGCTGAGCCGGCTCAAGCGAGAGTTGGCAGAAGTGAAGATGGAGCGCGATCTGTTAAAAAAGTTTGCAACGTACTTCGCGAAGGAGTCGCGGTGAAGTACGACGCAATTGAGCAGATGCGACAGCAGTACCCTGTGCCGCCGATGTGCCGGTTCCTGGGCGTGTCCACGAGTGGCTACTATGCCTGGCGCAAACGGCCGCTGTCGTTGCACGCGCAGCAGGAGTCTCGGCTCGAAGCGCAGGTGCGTGCAGCTCACGAGCGTAGCCGACAAACCTTCGGCCCGGAACGGCTACAGAAGGATCTGGCGAACCACGGTGTCCAGATTGGTGTTCACCGCATCAAGCGTCTGCGGGCGAAGCTCGGCCTTCGCTGCAAGCAAAAGCGCAAGTTCAAGGCGACGACCAACTCGACGCACAACCTGCCAGTCGCACCGAACATCCTGGACCAGGACTTCAGTGTGAGCGCACCAAATCAGGCCTGGTGCGGTGACATTACCTACATCGCGACCGATGAGGGATGGCTGTATCTAGCCGGACTCAAGGATCTGTTTAGCGGAGAGATCGTCGGCTATGCCATGAGCGAGCGCATGACAAAACAGCTGGTCATGCAGGCGCTGTTTCGGGCTGTCGCGTCGCACCGGCCACCGACGGGCCTGATACAACATACTGATCGCGGTAGTCAGTACTGCGCCCACGCTTATCAGAATCTTCTCAAACAGTTCGGCATGCAGGCATCTATGAGCAGACGCGGAAATTGTTTCGACAATGCACCTATCGAATCGTTCTGGGGCTCGCTGAAGAACGAACTTATCTATCATCGCAAGTTCGCGACTCGCGACGAAGCCATCAAAGAAATCACGGAATACATCGAGATCTTCTACAACCGGCTGCGCACGCAGGAGCGTCTGGACTATCTGTCGCCGGCCGCTTTCACGCAGCGATTCCATTTGAGTAAAATCGCTGCTTAACCCGTTGGCGTCCACGGATTCCGACCGACCTCAAAGTGACCATACCCGGGGGAGTTTGACCGACCGCCCGGGGTGCGATTAACTATCGACATTTTATCGAGTCACTCAAACGCAAACCGCAAGCCTTCAGGGGCCTCGTGTTTCGTGACGATGTGTTTCCGCGTGAGGCGTACCGCCGGACCTGGGAGCGCCTGGATCAAGCACTGAGCCCGCGCAACGCGTGCAAGGCCATCGTGGGCCTGCTGGAGCTTGCCGGCAATTACGGCGTAGAGGCAGAACTGGCCCAGCGGCTTGAAGTGCTGCTGGAACTCGGCGAACTACCCGATCTGGAAGCGCTCTTCGCAGAATTTGCTCCGCGCCAGGCCGAATGTCCCATTGTATTAGTCGAGATGCCCGACGCCTCGATCTACGACGCATTGCTTGACGAAGAGGTGGCCGCATGAGCGCACCGACGTACGACACCGGCAGCATGGGACTGATGCTCAACGAATTGCGTCTGCCAACAATCGGTCGACTGTGGTCTGACTTCGCCCAACGTTCAGATAAGGAAGGCTGGCAAGCATCGCAACTGTTGGGCGCATTGTTCGAGCACGAATTGGCTGAACGGGCGAAACGCAGACTGGAACGCCATCGCGTCGAATCACAATTGGATCCGACCAAGACTCTCGCCACGTTCGACTTCAGCGTCGTGCCCATGGTATCGAAGGCACACGTCATGGCGTTGGCCAGCGGGGATGCGTGGCTCGAGAAAGGTGCCACGATCCTCCTGTTTGGGCCGCCCGGTGGAGGGAAAAGTCACTTAGGATCAGCGATTGGTCACGCCCTGATCGACGCGGGCTATCGGGTCTTGTGCACCCGCACCAGCGAATTGGTGCAGAAGCTTCAGGTGGCGCGAAAGAGCCTGCAATTACCGTCGGCACTTGCCAAACTCGATCGTTTCGATCTGATCATCTTGGATGATCTGTCGTACGTCAGAAAGGACCAGGCCGAAACCAGCGTGCTGTTCGAATTGATCGCCGAGAGATATGAAAGAAAAAGTCTTCTCATAACGGCCAATCAGCCATTCTCGGGCTGGAATGACGTGTTTCCTGACCCTGGCATGACCGTCGCCGCCATCGACCGCCTCGTTCACCACTCAACGATCTTCGAACTGAATGTCGAAAGCTATCGGCGACGCAACGCCAACGACAAACAGAAAGAGCGGCGGCGTCAATCAACCAACAACGATCAAGAAGGAGCGACAACCATGCCAATCTAGCAGCGACAATCAGCGCGCCGACCGGCCAAGATGGTTGTCGGTAAACCGGACGTTCTGGTTGACGCTATCCAGACAAAAATACCAATGGCCTGTTGCGCGAGTATTTGCCCAAAGGCACCGATCTTTCCGTGCATAGTCAGGCAGACCTCGACATCATTGCCGACAGCTTGAACAACCGACCTCGTGCCACACATGCGTTTCATTCTCCCTTCGAGGTATTCGCCGCGACGCCACAAGCAGCGGATCTAGCAACGTCATCTAAACATTAACCTAGCTGTTGCACTTCGACTTGGGACCGCCCTAAGCGCAAACACGCGGACTATGAGCTTAGAGGCGCCGGTCCGCCCTTACGGGGTTGCACCAATCTACGCTTCTGATTCTTCGTCCAACCGGGCCAGATAAGTACGCAACAGCGCGGCCCGGCGTGGCCGGAAGCTAATGCCGGTGGCGGCCACTGCCGTAAGCCTGTCCACGCGAAAAATACGGAAATCCTCGCGCAGGCAACAGCGAGCTAGCACCACCAGCATTCGATCCAAATAAACGATCGCCAGTGGCCAGATTGTGCGGCGGGTGACGATGCCACTGTGGGCGGTATAACCGATATCCAGCGCTTCCTCGCGCCAGCAACCTTGGCGAATCAGGTTTATGTCAATGTTGGCTGCGAACGCTTGCCTTGCTTGGTCGCCAAAGCGGTGCACGCGCGACACCGAATGCAGCACATGCTGCTGTCCCACCGAAGGTAGCGTCGCCGCTACCTTGCCCAGCACAGCATCTGCTGCCGCTGCCAGAGTCGGGTCGCCCATCTGCCGGACTTGCGCCAGCCCTAACGCCAAGGCCTCAATCTCGATGCGAGTAAACGTGCGCGGACGCAGGCTGCCATCGTTCACCAATGTATAGCCGAACCCGGGTTCGCCTTGGATTTCGGCGCCGCCTGCGCGCAAGGTCTCGATATCGCGGTAGATCGAGCGCACTGACACACCAGTCTCATTTGCGAGCTTCTCGCCGGTGATTGGTGAGGACAGCGTGCGCAATGCTTGCAATAAATGAAAAAGTCGATCCGACCGGGACATTGCTACTGACAGAAATTGGCAGGACGGATCTTTATAGTACCACCGTAGCAAGCCAACATTACAACCCACTGAAGGAATTTCACATGTCTATTCGTACCGTCATTCACTTGAACTTCGAAGGCAATGCCCGAGCCGCGCTGGGGTTCTACCATGATGTGTTCAAAGGTGAGCAGACGCTGATCACCTACGCCCAGGCTGGCCGTGCCCAGGATGCGGGCGACCCCAATCACATTGTCTGGGGCCAGGTCACAGGTGAAGATGGCATCGCTTTGATGGCTTACGATGTGCAGGCTGGCCTTGACTGGCATCCGGGCGACAAGGCTTTCTTCGTTTCGCTGCGAGGGGACGATGCGGAAACGATTCACAGTCTGTGGGACGGGCTGACGGACGGAGCCGTTGTCGTGCAGGCGCTGACTCCAAGCCAGTGGTCGCCGCTATACGGCATGTTGCGCGACCGCTTTGGCGTGACATGGGTGGTGGACGTTTCGGTACCGTATCCGCCGGCCTGAGACGCCAGGCGCTGACACCGCAACCATGACCAACCCGACTTTTTTTGACATTGCGGAAGCTTTCCGCGTCTGGCTCGGCTCAAATGCGCATGAGGCGCCAGTACTGTTAGTTGGCTTTCGCAAGGTCGGCCGCGGCGGGCCCTCGATGCGTTGGTCGGAATCGGGGCCCCTTGATTTTCGTTGCATTTTACTGGGTAGCAGCGCTTAGGCACCATGCGGCTTTACGAAACGGCCCTATTAAAAAATCTCATTAAATCGAGCACTTCCTGTTTGGTCTCTTTCCGGTTGCGAGAACGCCTTTGGGCGACCGCTAAAGCTAGGGGTACCCATCGCCGTTGCAGCCCTAATGATCTCGTCTTCCATCGCATTGCCCTCGTTCTCACGAAAGCATCACCTTCACATTTGGAATGTCGCGATTCAAGACGGGATCCGCTGACGCATACGATCCTTCACACTCCCCGAGAAGGCAGTGCATCAATGAGAAGCCGCTGAGCGCGTAGCTGCGGCGAAGAGCGTGCTGCCCCTAATGGCCAAACACCCTGCACTAGTCAATTGCGTCATTGAGTTAGCAACCCATATGTGTTCAGATTTAGGTCATGGGCAAAATGAATCTGACAGATACCGAACGTGAGCAACTGCTTTCGGCGGCACGCAGCCGAACGGTGCGCGCGGCGGACGTGCGACGTGCAAAACTGATCTTGATGCTCGAGGACGGTGAATCGCGCGACGGGATCATGAGCGCACTGGGCTGCGACTCGCGTTTCATCGCACGTTGGTCGGGGCGCTTCCTCAACGAGCGACTGGCCGGCATGTACGCTCGCCACCCCGGGCGCGCTCCTGTGCAGCCGCCTGCCAAGTTGGAAGCGCGGGTACTCAGCCGCACCCTCAAGCACAAACCATCCGACGGTTCGACACACTGGAGCAGCTACAAGCTCGCAGCAGAACTGGGCGACGTGTCGGTCTCGGCCGTGCAGCGCATTTGGCGCAAACACGGCATCAAGCCGCAGCGTTTGGAACGACACATGGTCTCCAACGACCCGGACTTCGAGACCAAGGCGGCCGACGTGATCGGGCTTTATCTGAACCCGCCGGCGCACGCGGCTGTGTTCCGCGTGGATGAGAAGACCGCGATCCAGGCACTTGAGCGTAAGGACCGGATGCTGCCGCTGTCGCCGGGACGCGCCGAGAGCCATGGCTTCGAATACAAACGCAACGGGACACTCAGCCTGTTTGCGGCGTTCAATACGGCGACCGGCGAGGTGCTGGGCAGGACGGCGTCGCGCCACACCAGCGAGCAGTTTGTGGCCTTTCTGACTGACGTCGTCGCCAGCCAGCCCAAACGTCGGGAAATCCACGTCATTTGCGATAACGTAAGCAGCCACAAGACGCAGCGGGTGGTCGACTTTCTCACCGCGCATCGCAACGTGCGCTTGCACTTCACGCCGACTTACTCTTCGTGGCTTAACTAGGTGGAAAACTGGTTCTCACGCATTCAGCGTGATGTGATCGCCCGCGGCGTCTTCACTTCGGTAAAGGATCTGGATCGCAAACTGATGCGTTATATCCGCGAGCACAATCAGAATCCGAAACCAATCAAATGGAAATATGACGATCCTTCCAGTCGAATTCGCCCGGTGCCAAGTCAATGACGCAGTGGACTAGCAGAGCGCGGAAATACTCCAGAAGCCGTGGCTCATTTTCTAATTCAGTGCGTTTTTTGCATGTTTGCCGAAGACGCCCAATTGCTGCCCGAAAAAACTTTTTGAGTCCATCTTGGACAAGTCGCATACCAATCCGGCGAAAGCACGGCAACGGATCGAAACGCTGCTAACCACGATGTCTAGCGGTGGTTTTTATGGTGCTGACGACATTCCATGGTTCAACGGAGGCTTGTTCGCGGTGGTGGGCCCGTGCCCCAACTCGACACTACTGATTGTGCGGATCTAAGAGCTGCCGCGAAGATGAATTGGCGGGCCATTGAGCCCGCGATTCTCGGCACCTTGTTTGAGCGTGGATTGAACTCCACATGAGAAGCCAGTCGGGGGCTCACTACACGCTGACGGATTCGAGACGCAGCTCGGGACCAACCACCTCGGGCATTTCGTTTTCGTTAACCGCACTGCGGGGCTCATTAAGCCTGGCGGACGCCTCGTCACGGTCGCCTCACTTGGCAGCCGGCCGCCGCTTCCGCATTCCACTGGAAGACTGTCGAGCAGGGTGCGGCGACATCGGTGTGGGCAGGTTTCGTCGCTGCTGCGGACGAGGTCGGCGGCCTTTATTGCGAAGACTGTCACGTCGCTGACGTGGCCAACCCGCGGACGCCTTCGGTGTAAGGGCCTACGCTCTAGATCCCGAGGACGCAAAAGCGCTGTGGATTAAAAGCGAGGAAATGGTCGACGAGCAATTCTGATTGCTGACTCGACGTCCGCATGCACTTCACTACAACATACTCGTCCTGCCCAAAACAGGTCGAACTTTGATTGCCAAGTCGAGCGCTACTTTATAGCGCGGCATTTTCATCTCGGTGCGAACTTCCATTCGTTGTCGCTCCGGTAACATAACGCCGTCGTTTAGTGTCGGTTTCGCACCACCGCTAACACGGGTCGACTTCTGCCGGTCATGGCGACGGCCTACGAGAACAAATCTTACTCCAGCAACGACAATTCCAAGTATCGTTCCAACCGTTGCAGCGCGCCCCGTTTTTTGGCATCGGGCGGGGTGCAGGATGCGCTGCGGAATTTGCCTTGGCATTGTCGAATGTGATTTGATCATTTGATCGACGTATGTCAGGCTCTTCTAATTGACGATCACGTCCGCCAATCCTTCCGGCATGCGACCGGACAGCACCGGTCGCATGCGTTCCAGCGGCGCCGCCGCTCCGTTTTCGCTCCCGGAGAACGGCCTGTCAGAAACGATGCCTAATTCCGATGGTCGAGACTACCTGCTTGTTGGTGCTCGAAGGCGTAGCTCCATTGATCGCCGCAACAGCAGCATGGTCAGTCGAGTTCGTCCCCGCCGCACGTTGCAATACGGTCACAGCATAGACATCGGTGCGCTTTGATATCAGATAATCAGCCCCGAGATTGATCTGTCGGTAGCGAGCCCCATCACTTCTGCTAACCTCCCCACCGTGCGTGTAGTTGTACGCCGCTGCCAGCAGCAGTGAGGGGTTGACCTGATATTTGACGTTGATTTCTCCGCTGTCAAAACCAACGCTGCCGCGGTAAGCCGTCTCTGCCGCCGTCAGGCCTGCGACAGACACAGCTCCTAGATTGCTGAAACGCGTCTTGCTGTACACGAGCCCCACTGTTGTAGCTGCCATCACATAAGAGGTCGCGGCCACCAACGCAAGTTGCGAATTTGCCGACGCAAAACCGGCGATCACCGGGCTTGTGATGTTGCTGCCGTTTGTGCTGTCGTTAGCCTTGTCGCCCCAGAACGAAAAGTTCGGATTTTTGACATCAAGATAACCAACTGCAAAGGTCATCGGACCGTGGCTATAAGCTGCCGCCAGCGATACGATTTGGTTTTTCGTGAAGTCACCAGCGACGCCGCCCAGGCTATACATCGCGCCCCACGTCAGCCCATGGTAATCCGGGCTCATGTACTTGAGAGCGTTGTTGATGCGATTGGTAGTATTGAGGTTATCTAGATCTGCTGGGTGCGTGCCGAAGCCGGCACCAGCCGCCGCCCACGTCGGACCGGACGCCAGCGGGCTGACCAGATCATAGGTGTTCGAATGCGTGCGCCCAAGTGTCACTGTGCCCCAGTTTCCCATCAGGCCGACATACGCTTGTCGTCCAAACAGGTCACCGTTCTGGCCGAGTTTTCCAGTGGTCGGAGCGAAGCCGTTTTCGAGCACGAAGATTGTTTTCAGACCGTCGCCGAGATCTTCGCTGCCGCGAAGGCCGAAGCGGCTACCCGACGCAACGCCGCTCGTCGTTGCATATTGGCGCGCACCTTCTGCGTTTGATGTGAAGACTACGCCTGCGTCGACGATGCCATTGAGCGTCACGCTGTTCTGCGCGTGCGCTACCCACGGGAATATGCCAAGCAGAATCCCTTCCACGAAACTTATACCCCAATATTTCATATAGTTATCCTTATTAAAACATTAAAAATAACGCAGATAAATCTGTTTCACTATTGGTGGGTTCCGCTCATTGTTGTACTTGCAGCTGCCTTGAGTTTGGAAGTGCGCCAAGCCGATCCACGGTTTTAGTCGAGCGGTGTGTTAGCGGTCTCCTTCAGCTTGGTCACTGCGATCAGCGAAATCAGCAGGCTCGCGCTTACATAACCGGCCGGCGCTAGATTGCTTCCGGTCATCCGGATCAGGGCAGTGACGACCAATTGCGCTGTTCCGCCAAACAGCGTGACGGCGAGAGCGTAGGCGATCGAGATGCCAGTGACGCGAATGCGTCGCGGGAACGACTCGGACATCAACGCGAATTCGGTTGCCGAGCCCATTGAATAGCACAGCAGCATAAACACCATCAGTGGAATAACGACAGGCAGCACCGGGAAGCAGTTGAACAGCCAAAAAGCGGGCCATAGCGCAATAGCCAGCATTAGCCGCCCGACAATGATCGGTGTCTTGCGCCGTCCGATCCGGTCAGACCATGCTCCGAACAACGGCGCACTGAGCAGTAAGGTCAGGCCCGAACCGACGCCGATTCGCATCGACAGGTTTTGCGGCATCCCCAGCGAATGAACTGCATAAGTGGGCATGTAAAACGTCAGGATGTATGTTGAAACGGTGCCGCCCATCACCGTCAGCATAACTAGCAGCACAGTCTTTTTGTGCTGCAGCACCTCGAGCAGTACGCTGGGGCCGACACGCATGCAATTGTCAGCGCTGTCGTCGGGCATCACCCTTCGCAGATAGATCCCGATCGGTGCGATTAGCGCGCCCATCAGAAACGGAATGCGCCACCCCCAAATGCCCATCGCGTCGGTTGAAATAAACGTTGTCAACAGGGTCGCTGTTCCGGCACCCAGCAAGGCTGCGCCACCCTGACTCGAAAGCTGCCAGCTCGCACGTAGGCCGCGGCGGGTATTTGAGCCTAGCTCGACTAGCGTCGTCGTAGCGGCGCCGAACTCTCCGCCTTGTGAAAAGCCCTGCAGCAACCGTCCTATTACCACGATCAACGGCGCCGCGATGCCAATCTGCGCATACGTTGGTGTGCACGCGATCGCCAGCGTGCTCAGGGCCATCAGCGCGATCGTTAGGTTTAGTGCTGCTTTGCGTCCGTGCCGGTCGGCATAGACTCCCAGCAACACGCTGCCCAACGGCCGCGTGAAGAAACCGACCGCAAAGGTGGCGACAGACAAAAGCAGCGAAGTCGTTGGATCGGTTGCAGGAAAATAAAGCTTACCGATTGTCACGGCAAAAAAGCCGTAGACGGTGAAGTCAAACACTTCAAGCCAGTTGCCGATAATCGCTGCCAAAACTGCCCGGCCGCCTTGCTGGCTAGTTATTTGGGGAGCATTCGGCGCTAACGTCGATGAAGTCGATGAAGTCGATGAAGCTGCATCATCAAGAGAGATGTCGCGCATGAGTTTGCCGTGATTGGGTGGATTAATTTCTCGGTAAATCATCGGCCGAGATAACGCTCGGTAAGCCTCGCCCAGAAGGCAGCGCCAACCGGCAGGTTGGAGTCATTAAAGTCGTAGTTTGGGTTGTGCACCATGCAGCCGCCCTCCCCGACTCCGCCGCCAATCCCGTTACCTAGCCGCAGGAAACAGCCGGGCCTCTCCTGCAACATGAATGCGAAGTCTTCGCTTGCCATCACGCGATCGGCATGCTCAATCACTCGCTCGACGCCCACCAACTCCTGCGCAACTGCGATCGCAAATGCCGTTTCCTCGTCGTGATTGACCACAACCGGATACCCCATCACATAGTCGATCATGGCGGTCGCGCCATAGCTGTGTGCTTGTGCCTGCGCAAGCGCGACAATGCGCTCTTTAAGCCGCTCCCGAACCGATGCGCTGAACGAGCGCACGCTCAGTTGCAGGGTCGCCGTATCCGGAATCACGTTGTTTGCAAAGCCGCTCTGGATGGAACCAACTGTGATCACGGCGGCCTCCGCCGGATCGATATTTCGCGCGACGATGGTCTGTATCGCCATCACGATACTGGCTGCGACCACGACCGGATCGACCGTAAGGTGTGGGCGCGCCGCGTGGCCGCCCACACCTTTGATGGTGATCGTGACCTTGTCGCCAGCCGACATGAACGGGCCGCTGCGGAAAATGAAAGTGCCCTGCTCCACGCCAGGATGATTGTGCATGCCGAACACAGCGTCGCACGGAAAGCGCTCAAACAGGCCATCTTCTATCATGCTGCGCGCGCCGCTGTCGTACCCTTTTTCTTCGGCCGGCTGAAAATACAAATGGACGGTGCCTGAGAAGTTCCCCGTCGCGCCCAAGTATTTGGCGGCGCCCAACAACATGGTCGTGTGCCCGTCGTGTCCGCACGCGTGCATTTTTCCGTGCAGGCGGCTCGCATACGACAAGCCGGTTTCCTCGGTGATCGGCAGCGCGTCCATGTCGGCTCGAATACCGATGCTGCGCGGACTGTCACCAATTTTCAGTGTACCGACGACACCGGTCTTGCCGACGCCCGTCGTCACTTGGAAGCCCCAAGATTCCAACTTGCTTGCAACGAGCGAAGCCGTTTGGTGCTCATCGTAAGCAAGTTCCGGATGCTGGTGAAGTTGGTGGCGGATCCCACGCAGTTCGTTCGTTGCGGCGTGCAGGTCGCCTGTTTCGCAGTAGTGGGGCACGTTGTTCATGTCAGTTGAATAACAATTAGGTGTAAATGCAGTACCGAGGTCAGTGCATCGCTTAGCTGGCCCTCGGAACCACTCGTGGCAAGCGGTTTAGCAGGATCGAAATCGCGCCCACCACTAGAAGCGTGGCCATCACAATCAACCCGATCTGCAGTGAACCGGTGAGCGTCTTGAGCCAGCCGATCAACACTGGACTGATAAAGCCACCAAGTAGTCCCATGCTGTTGATGAGTGCGATGCCGCCAGCTGCGGCAGCGCCCTTTAGATATGCCGTCGGTATCGCCCAGAACACCACATAGGCAGCGTAAATGCAGGTTGTCGCAACCGTCATGCTGATGATTGATCCGATGAGGCTACGCGTCATGTACGCCGCGGCGATCAAGCTTAGTGCCCCCGCGATCGCGGGCAGCGCGCTATGCAGGCACCGCTCCCGGAGCCGGTCGGATCGGCGTGCAAACACCGGTACGGCCGCCACCGTCACCAGATAGGGCAAAGCAGCATAGCGACCAAGCAAGAGCGCATCCTTGACTCCAGCCGTCCTCAACAACGTCGGCAGCCAGAAACTGATTGTGTACAGGCCGCAAATCAAGCAGAAATAGCTGAATGCCATCAGGTAAACGCGACCATCCTTGAGCGCGGCGCCGAAGCTGCTATGCACACCCGGACGTGCCGACTGCCCGATGTCTTGCGTGACGTGGGCTTTGTCCTCATCCGACAGCCAGCGCGCCTGCTGCGGGGTATCGTCGAGAAAAACCAGCGCAGCGGCGCCGAGCAGAATGCACGGTGAGCCTTCCAGCAAAAACAGCCATTGCCAACCAGCCAATCCATGCAAGCCCGCGCAGACGGTCATGATCCATGTTGAAAGCGGTCCGCCGACGATCCCGGCGACCGGGCCGGCCATCAGCACCACTGCCATGACGCGGGCGCGGCGCGACTCCGGATACCAGTAAGTTAGATAGAAAATCATGCCCGGTGCGAAGCCGGCTTCAAACACACCGAGCAAGAAACGCAGGATATAGAAGGTACCCGTGTCGTGGACGAATATCGTGCAGGCCGATGTCAGCCCCCACATCACCATGATCCGGCTAATTGTCTTGCGGGCGCCAACTCTGGCGAGCAGCAGGTTGCTCGGCACTTCGAACAACATATAGCCGAGGAAAAAGACGCCAGCACCCAAGCCATACACAGCGTCGCTCATGCCAAGTTGTTGCTGCATCTGCAGCTTGGCGAAACTAATGTTTACGCGGTCGAGGTATGCCAACACATAGCAGGACAGGAGAAACGGCAAAATCCGCCAGCTAATCCTACGGTAGATCGCAGCGAGCGCGTCACGGATATCGCACGCCGGCACCAGTGGTGCCTTGAAACTCTCCATGGCCTCATCCTCCAACGGATTTTAAATGGCTGTCTGTGCCGCCTGTCCCACTAGATACAGGGAGTTGGCTTTCTGCAGGCCTCTAGTCTGTAGACACAAAAAATGCCAATCAATGTCGATATTGGTAGACTTTTGTTGACTGCAAAGCAACGATAAGCATATTTGGAGCGATAGACGATGCGCGGCAATTTAGGTTTAAATGAGCGGCGGCTGCGCTATTTTTATGAAACTGTGTCACGGGGGTCGCTTCGCGCAGCGGCAGATTTTCTAGACGTCGAGCCTTCTGTTGTCAGCCGGCAAATCCAGCAACTCGAAATCGAACTAGCCTGCAAGTTGCTCGAACGCCGCGGACGCGGTGTGGTACCAACGGAATCCGCAGCGCTGGTGCTCGATCACTGTCGCGAGCGCCGTGCGAGCGAAGAAACCTTGCTAGCGCGCCTTGCCGAACTGAAAGGATTGCAGCGCGGGGAGATCCGCATCGTGGCCGGCGAGGGTTTCCTTGAAGAGCTTGGTACGGTTTTACGCGGCGAGTTTTGCCAAAAGTATCCAAAGATCAACGTGACGCTGGAGCAGGTCAGCGGCCATGAGGTGGTCCGCATGGTATCGGACGACGAAGCTCATATCGGCATCGCGTATTGCGCGCCGCAGGACTCCACCATTCGCGTATTGAAGACGCGTAAGCAACCGGTTTGCCTAATAGCGTGGCCCGGTCACCCTCTCGCGTTGCATTCGGGTCCGTTAAGCCTGAGGGACGTATTGCCTTACCAGGTAGCGCTGATGTCCGAGAGCTTCGGCTTGCGCAAACTGGTCGGGGCCGCGGAGTTCGCGGAGAAGATAGAGTTCGTCCCTATCTTAACGACGAATTCCCTGGCCATGCTGAAGAACCACGTGCAAGCCCGGCTGGGTGTGACGTTCATGTCGGCGCGCGCTGTGGCAAACGAAGTGGCGGCTGGAGAATTGGTTGCGCTACCGGTAGAGAACGCGATCTTTAAATCTGCCGAAATCCAGTTAATAGTGCGGGCCGACCGGATCTTTTCCGCCGCGTTACAACGGCTGCATAGGGTGCTTCAGGAGATGAGTTTCTTCCGTAACGAGTGAGCCAGCATCAGCCCGAACGTTTTCTCCCGAAGATGACGTTCGAGGATACCGTGAAGCGGGCGACCTGGATCGGACATGCCGGTGATCGTGCCGTCGGGTAAGCTATTGAAGCATTCATAGTCGCATGCGCGTCTAGGAGGCGAACTGGGCAGACAAGCTGATTACACCGGTCGCGGTCACCGGCAGCGCGCTCATGAGCTTCCACTGAACGGCATTGATCTGGCCGGTCGACAGCAGGACATTAACTATATCGACTGCGCCAGCCTCTCGACTGCCGCGCGATATGGACCTGCTTCGCGATGTCATTGCGCTGTCGGACAAATTGAAGCGTGACTGACGCCATCTGTTTGCTACGATTATGGCTGACGGAAATGGCAACGCGATCGCTGCCGCTGGCAAAAATTCGATGCCACCATTTGGGGATCCGACGCAACATGCCGAGTGCGGGAGGCTGCGCTCGCTGCGCGCAGTCATTCGCCGGCGCAGTCGTTGAGGAGCACGTTCTATACGAACTTGCAAACGTGCGCCATGTGCTTGAGCGCCATCTATTGGCGTAGAAAATGGGGCGCGTGGTGTATGCGATGTTGGAAACGCGGTTACTTGTGATTACCGAGAATTTAACGTTATCGTTCTCGTGGCCTTGCAGAGAAGTTTCTGCAGCAGGTCAGCGAGCGGCAAGGTGATCGGCTCGCTGATCGAAGACGAAGCGGCTGTCGTGCATGTATATTCAAGCGCTAGCATGCTCGAGTGTTTGCTTCGCGCGGACACCGGTCAACCCTATGGATATTAAGCAGGCAACGCAAAGATTCCCACTGCCTCGCGCAATCCATCGACCTGATCTTTCAGCGAATGCGCCGCTGCTGCGGCTTGCTCGACCAGCGCCGCATTCTGCTGCGTCACCTGGTCCAATTCGCCCACGGCCCGGTTAACCTGTTCGATAACCGCGCTTTGCTCGCGAGAAGCGTTACTGATTTTATTGAGGATCTCGTTCACGCGGCGTACCGATGTCGAAATCTCCGTCATGGTCGATCCCGCATTCGTCACGAGCGATGCGCCTTCCTGGACTGTATGCGTCGAGGTCTCGATCAATGCCTTGATCTCCTTGGCCGCCGTCGCCGAGCGTTGCGCGAGACTCCGCACGTCGGACGCGACTACTGCGAAACCGCGCCCTTGCTCGCCTGCGCGCGCGGCTTCAACTGCCGCATTCAGCGCAAGGATGTTAGTCTGAAAAGAAATTCCATCGATCACGCCGATGATGTCGCCAATCTGCTTCGAGCTCTCGGTGATGCGCGTCATGGTGAGGATCACTTCCTCGACCACGCCGCTGCCGCGTTGCGCCACGTCAACTGCCTGGCTCGCGAGTTTTGCGGGCTGCGTCGCGCTCTCCGAGTTGTGCTTCACGTTCGCGGTCATCTCGTCCATGCTCGATGCCGTTTGCACCAGCGCGGCGGCTTGTTTTTCCGTGCGTTGCGACAAATCGGTGTTGTCGGCAGCGATCTCGGACGCGGCCACGTAGATGTTTTTGGCGCCGCTGCGCACGCGCGTGAACGTATCGACAAGACCTTTCTGCATTTGGCCAAGTTCGTAAATCAAGCTGGTTACATCGCCAACGACCGCCTGGACGACCTTGGTCAGGTCGCCGCGAGAGATGCGTTGCGCGGCGTGTACAGCGGTCGCCGGATCACCTCCAAGCTCGCGCTTGATGCTGCGCAAAATCATCATCATGACCAGCGATGCCAGCCCCAGCACGCCGGTAATAGCGAACCGGTGCCACGAGCTTGCCCGGAAAGCATCGTCGATGTCGTCCGTGTACATGCCCGTCGATATGTACCAGTCCCACGGCGCATAGTGTTTTGCAAAACCCATCTTGCCTACGGACTGTCCGCTGCCCGGCTTCGCCCACAGGTAGCTCACGAATCCGCCGGCCTTCTTATTACCTGCTCGCCGGCCGGCTTATTACCTGCTTTCGCGATGTCGAGGAAAAGCTTGTTGCCGCCTGAGTCTACAAACGAGGACATGTCCTTTCCGACCATCGCGGGCTTGAACGGATGCATTAGTATGATCGCGTGCGAGTCGCTCACGGAGATATAGCCATCGGGCCCATATCGCGCGGCTATCAATGAGTCGAGCGCGAGACGCTTTGCTTCGTTTTCGCTCATCATCTTGTTTTTAACGAGGTCGGCGTAATGCTCAGTCGTCATATAAGCCTCGTCGATCAAAGTGCTGAGCTGGTCGCGTCGATCATTGATCATGGAGGTGCGGTTTTGCCATGCTCCAAGGATGCCGATCGCGATCAAGCCGAGCCACAACATGGCGATCACCGACGCCAGTTTCCTATTCAATGTCATATTTTTCATTTGCCGCCGGCAGCCTTTCACAAAATATGTGGGATTGATAGCGTCATGGGCGCACACACTAGACTACATCGTCCGAGGCTGTTCCCCATTACGGCAGTTCGTCATGGGACTAGAAGCGCACTCGGATGCCAGATTCCAAAGCTGTTTGGCTATGTGATGATGAGCGCGACAGACTGTAGATCTGCGCATACGACGCCGATCCCCCAGCTCGCTGAAATATCGCTGCGGCAAATAGATCGGTTTTGACGCTCAGCGCATAATCTAGGCCGATGTTGACTTGTTGATAGTGTGGCTTAATATCAGTTGAATACTTGCCCCATGTGTACAAGTAGGCCGCGCCAACCAGCAAAGCGGGGGTAAGGCGCTTGGAAATCCCAAGTTCGGCGTTCTCAAGCCGCAGGGAAGACGCGTCGGCATAATTGAACAATACGTCGGTGTAATTGGCGTTGAACAGCACCGTACCAAGTGCATATGTCGCGCCGGCGCCAATGATCCGCTGCTGTAACACTGCGGCCTCGTTCAAGCTTTTTACGAACGGCGAGGAGAGACCGTAATTTGAAGAGTCCACCGCACCATTGGCGTTTGCGGCCAGCGCCGGCCCACTCATTTCGGTCATTGCCACCGCCATCTTGAGCGGTCCGTTCTGATAGGTTGTCCCGCCACTGTATGCACGGTTTTGTGCGAAGTTATCAGCGTTCGAAAAGGCATATTGCGCAGCAAACGACAAGCCGCGCCAGCTCGGACTCATATAACGTGCGGAGTTATTCAGGCGCACCGTGAGATACATATTGTCGTTGTCGCCGATGTGCGTACCTATTGAGCCAAACGTATTGCCGGACTCCGAAAATGACATCTGTGTGGACATCTCATCTGGCTGGCGGCCTAGTGTAACTGTACCCAGTCGCGCGTCGGACAAACCCACATATGCGTAACGACCAAACATTCGGCCGCCCTGACTGAGGCTACCATTTGTTATTGAAAAACCGTTCTCCAACCGAAACACCGCTGCAAGCCTCCCCCCCAAGTCTTCGCGGCCCAACAAGCCCCAACGCGGCAGCTGATAGGTGCCACTCGCAAGTGCATACTGCCGGTTGCCGCCCGAGTTACTCGCGTACTGCAGGCTGGTCGAAATGATACCGTAGAGGGTAACGCTACTTTGAGCTTGTGCATGACTGGCACCCACCATAATCAGCGCTGCAGCCGCTCGAACCACGTTACTTATACGTCGTGTACGAACCATTTTCCTTCTCCTTGAGGGAGTGTTCGCCTGAATTTTTTTAATCGGTCGGCGACCTTACTAAACAGCTTTTATGTTGATTCGGGGTACTACCTATTTGTGGTAGTTACATTCCTCTACTAATCGACACCTTACGGCCATACATAAAAAGCACTACGGTCCCAAATCCGCACCACGCTTTGGGCTCGGTTCCGCGCAGAACTGTAGAGCCGAGTGACTGCAAGCGCAACTGCAGCGGACCCGCAAGCACGCATGCAATCTTTCCAGTAATTAGGGTTTTGCTTTTTTCAAACGGGTGCTTGTTCGTCTAAGAACGCCTGCACCGCAGCGAACACTTGCCAGCGGTTTTTTTCCATCAATACCGAGTGGGTGCCCTCGCCAATCTCCACCCAACGCCTGTAGGGTGCGTTAGTGAGCTTGGAAAACACAGTGCGTGACATCTCGATTGGGCAATCACGATCCCAATCGGCATGCACAATCAGGACTGGCACTCTAATCTCCGCAGGGTTATAAAGGGCCTTGCCGGCAGCCCAGTACTCACGGCTGTCTAACACCGTGCCATTCGGCGCCCGCAGTTGGGTCGCCCCGTTCGTGTCACCAGGCGTGGGCTCGGTGAAAGTGGCGTCGGCCCAAGTGTTAAACCACGCAGTGGGCAGCAAGGTCCCACGCGCGTGCTCAGGTACCCCGTTTAGCCAGCGCGCGCGCGCTGCAGTCCGCTGAACCACGCGATAGGCCCCCAGCGGACCACCGCTGTCGGCCATGCTAGGTCCCTCACGCAGCCACTGAGGAGCAAGCAGCGTCAGTTTATGGACACGGTCGTTGTTCTCTGCGGTATAGCTCGCCATTAGCGTGCTTCCCCACGACCAGCCAATCAGGTTAATCCGCATCGCCCCGGTGCGCGCCTGAACATAAGCCACAGCAGCGCCTACGTCGCGCACTGCTATCGATGTACGTACCGCCGGCGGGTTCTGTTCAGCCGGTTGGCTCATCTCCGCCGGGCAGTCCGAGCGGCCATAGCCGCGCACGTCGACCAGATACGTGTCATAGCCTTTTGCGGCAAGTTGGTCCATCCACGAGACGCCATCGAGACGTAAGTCGAACGAGGTCGAGGCCGGGTAGGTTGATCCCGACACAAAGAGTAGGATCTTCTGACTGGGGAAGTGTTTCACATCAT
Source organism: Burkholderia sp. PAMC 26561 (assembly GCF_001557535.2). Taxonomy (NCBI): domain Bacteria; kingdom Pseudomonadati; phylum Pseudomonadota; class Betaproteobacteria; order Burkholderiales; family Burkholderiaceae; genus Burkholderia; species Burkholderia sp. PAMC 26561. The sequence continues at coordinate 341,165 of NZ_CP014310.1, read as the reverse complement.
CGCGCCGCTTATTACGCACGAACAGCCGAACGTTACTGGTGTCACTTTGAATCATTGTCTCCTCAGAGACTATGTTCGTTATAGTGGCAAATGGCATATAGCGCTCCTTTGTATTTAGATAAAGGTCCAATCGAACAGATCACCACGCCGGCTGACGTTGCCAGCCGAACTGTTGCCGAAATGACTGGTGAAAATTGTGGTTCCGTGCTCCAGCGCATACTCCAGCAACCATTGCCGCGACACTCTCGCCATTGCAGGATCATCGCAAAAGCGGCTGTTCCAGTTGGGTTGGAACACTTGTAGCGGCTGGTGCATGATGTCGCCGCTAAAAATGCCGCGTCCCCCGTCGCTCACCAATTCGATCGAGATGTGCCCAATACTGTGGCCTGGCGTCGGATGTATGCGTAACTGGTCACCCACGGCGGCTGTCCCATCGATGATGTCTGCTTGCTGGCTTTGGATTACCGGCAAAACACTGTCCTCGAATACGTTCGCATTAAAGCCGCTCTCGCCAACCGTTCGGCTCCAGAAATCGTACTCAGCCTTGGAAAAGATGTACCTGGCATTGGGAAAGGTCGGAACCCAACGCCCATCCACAAGTTGTGTATTCCAGCCGCAATGGTCCACGTGCAGATGCGTACACATCACATAATCAACCGATTCCGGCGATACCCCGGCCTCAGCCAACCGCTCGAGAAACGGGTAATTTTGTTGATGAAAGCGCGGCAATTCGGGGCGGTTCTTGTGATTACCACCACAACTGTCGATCAGGATGGTGTGATGGCGCGTCTTAACCACCCAAGTGTGAATGCTGGCGATAAATTTATGTTGAGCCTCATCGAAACAGTCAGGCACCATCAGTTGTCGATGGGCAGCCAGCACTTCCGGATCCCAATCAGGAAACAGGAAGTCGGGCGCGAACCCAGCACCGTGTTGCTCCACGACCCGAGTTACCGATGTGTCGCCGAAATGATGTCCAAACATAGATGCAAATTCCTGTCGTTTTTAAAAGCGACTGCGTGAAAAAAAACCGGCCGGCCTCTTTGCCGTCCCGGCACCAATCTCTGGGAAGGCTGCTGACCTAGATCCGTGACACGAGCGCTTCTTTCGCAAGCGAGTGTTGCGAAGGCAGGAATAGCAATGCAACAAAGAAGGTCACCCCCACTACAGCCACCGTGTACCAAACGCCGCCATAGATATTGCCCGTGCTGATCTGGATCGCGGCCGAAATCGCGGGCATTAACCCGCCGAATAATCCGTTGCCGACGTGATAGCTGAATGACACCGAGGTATAGCGAATCCGAGCAGGAAAGAAAGAGGTCATTGCCGAGGCGAGCGGCCCAAAAATCATTCCGGCGATGCTGCTCAGGCACGCCAGAATCAAGATAATCATCGGGTAGTTCATTGCGCTTTTGTCGGCATGCGCCGGGTAACCGGCCCGAGTCAAAGCGCGCGTCAGACGTTCACCAAAGGCGCGAGCGTCGGACTGCTTACCGGGTACAGCCAATGCAATTACCTGGCCTCCGACGTAGACGATTGCGACGCTTCCTGGTGCCGCTGCACGGTTCGAGTAAGGTGCGCCAGTGCGCACCAACGCGTCTTTGACGATGTCGCACCCCGACGTGCGTTTGGACCTACCTATCGGATTAAACTGAAGCGAGCATTCTGCGGGGTCGGCCACGACTAACACTGGCACGGTTTGCTGAGCTACGTACAGCGCGGGGTTTGCATAAAATGTCAAAGCCTTATAAAGCGGTAAGTAGGTCAGTGCTCCGAGCAGGCATGCACCTACGATGAAAGGTTTGGTGCCGAGTCGGTCGCTTAGCTTGCCGCTCCATATAAATGACGGTAGCCCGAGCATCAGTGCCGTAAGTATCACGAAGTTTGCGATCTGTACGTCGACCTTTATAGTGTTAACGAGAAACACAAGTGAATAAATCTGCGCGCCGACCAGCAGGACGCTTTGCGGCGCTACCATTCCAAACATGGCGATCAAGATGCGGCGCGCATTTGGCCATTGGCCAAGAGTCTCCCGGATCGGCGCCTTGGACAACGTGCCTTGCCGCTTCATCTCGAGGAACATTGGGGACTCCTCCAGCTTTAGCCGAATCCAAACAGAGATTGCTAGCGGCACGATGGAGATCAGAAAGAGCACTCGCCAGCCCCATATCGCGTATTGTTCTTCGGTAAGCAGCGTCCGAGTGCCAAGCACCACCAGCACCGACAAAGCAAATCCCAGCGTTGCCGAGATCTGCAGCCATGCAGTGCTTGCTCCGCGTTGGCCAGCAGGTGCATGCTCGGCAATATAGGTAGCAGCGCCTCCGTATTCGCCGCCTAAGGCAAGCCCCTGCAGCATGCGCATTCCAGTCAGCAGCGATGGTGCGAGTATGCCCACCGTCGCATACGTGGGCAGCAGGCCTATCGCGATTGTGGAACAGCCCATGATCAGAATGGTAGCCAGAAAGGTATGTTTGCGACCAACCAAGTCCCCAAGGCGCCCGAAAAACAAGGCGCCGAACGGCCGCACCAGGTACCCCGTAGCAAACGTCAGGAGCGCAAAAATTTCGGCCGATGCGGGATTGTTGTTGGAAAAGAATTTGGTAGCTATGACCGAAGCTACAGAAATATAAAGGAAAAAGTCATACCATTCGAAGATGGTGCCTACCGTAGCTCCTATAATTACTTTTCGCTGGTGGCCGATACCTCCAATCTTTCCTGTCGTGCCCGCATCACTAACCTGGCTCACTTGTATCCTCCTGTCTCAAATTCTGTTTCAATGTGGGGCCGATGCTAACTAGCTATTTTTTTTCAGAGAAATCGAAAGTCATGATGGGGGCATAACCGGCATGAATATCACACGGTATAACCTAGCCCTGCTTGCTTCCCTGAGCGTCATCCTCGACGAAAAGAACGTGACGCGCGCAGCGGCCCGACTGGGGATCAGCCAGCCCGCCTTGTCGGCACAGCTGGCGACCCTCCGCGACATCTTTGGCGACTCTTTGCTTCTGCCGGGCACACCGGGCAAGGGCATGGTGCTCACGCCGCGTGCGGATCATTTGAGGGAGCCGCTACGTCAGGCCTTGCAAGCGCTCGAACGCGTGATTAGTACCGAGCCCGGCTTTGATCCAGTCTCCGCGCAACGGGTATTTACAGTGGGGGCCAATGACAATGCCAGCGCCATCGTCGCACCGCCGTTAATCCGGATGATCGGAGAGGCGGGTTATGCAGGGATACGGCTTGCGTTTCGCACTATTGATTTCAACCGACTTCCCGAGCAAATTGAGAGCGGTGAGATCGACGTGGCGCTTGTATCGCGCGTGCTTCCGAGCGCGTCGCACGTGCCGTTGCTCCAGGAAGAGTTCAGGATGGCACAGCGCAAGGATCATCCACGTGGCACCGAACCACCTTCGCTAGAAGAATACGCCGCGTTGACGCATGTGATCGTCTCCGGCGACGGCGGCAGCTTTCGCAGTGCAATAGACGACTTGCTGAAGGAACTAGGCTATGCGCGCCGCGTTGGGATGTCGGTCCAATACTATAGTTTGGTGCCGCTGATTCTGCAGACCACCGACCTAGTGTGTACCCTGCCGGCACTTTTTCTCGCGCGCTACGCCGGGTCGCTGTTATCCACGCCACTTCCGTTCGAGGTCAATAAATTTCGGTTGTACGCGACTTGGCATCCGCGCTTCAACGAAGACCCCGGTCATGCGTGGTTGCGCAAACAAATTGATTTGTGTGTAATGATCTAGACACAATGTATTGGACCTGCTGTACCTCAAGCGACGCGGGTTAAGCTTGAGGCTCCGAAGAACCGAAGGCTCAGAGCCGCAATTGAGGAGAGCAGGTCGTGAAGAAGTTTAGCAAGTTCGTTGGGATGGATGTTCACAAGGCGACGATTGCGGTTTCTGTAGCCGATGCGAACGGAGGTGAAGTTCGCTATGTTGGGGAGATTGCCAACACACCGGAGGCGATCGAAAAGCTGGTTCGGCAGTTGAGAAAAGGAGACGCGCATCTCTCGTTTTGCTATGAGGCAGGCCCATGCGGATATGGAATCCAACGGCAGCTCAGTGACCTCGGCTGGGATTGCCAGGTTGTCGCACCGTCTCTTATTCCAAGGAAAGCAGGCGAACGGGTCCTTCGGTGCTCGCGTTGTTGATGGCGGCATCAATGCGCCCAAGGCGCTCGATGGTGAAAGCGACCAGACGCTCGACATCCGCTTCATGGCGCACGTCGGCACAGAAAGAGGAGCGCTCCACCCAGTCCCTGCACCGCACGCGACGCGATCAAGACGAGCGGCGTACCGGCAAGCCGCCCGCGAGCAATGCACCACCATACAACGGCAGTGCTGCGATAAACGCGCGACGCCGGCCAAACGCATCGCCGAGTCTGCCGCCGAGTAGCAACAGGCCACCTAACGCCAGGGCGTAGGCGCTCACCACCCATTGCAGGTGATGCGGAAAAAGGCCAAGCTGCTTTCCAATCGAAGGCAACCCGACATACACAATGTTGTAATTCACCGCGATGAAGAACTGGGCGGTCGCGAGCACCGCGAGCGTCAGGGCGGGATAACGCGGGTGCGTGGTCATGGGGGACCTCGTGGGTCAGGCTGCGTCGGTTTCGGTGACGGCGATTGGGTAGTCGATATAGCCGCGCGCATCGCCGCCGTAGAAGGTGGTGCGATCGTACGGCGTGAGCGGAAGGTCATCGCGCAACCGCGCCGGCAGGTCAGGGTTCGAGATGAAGTGGCGGCCGAAAGCGACGAAGTCCGCGTCGCCGTTGCGCACAATCGCCTCGGCACTGGCCCGGTCGAAGCCGCCCGCCGCGATGATCGTGCCGTGAAAGCGCTTGCGCAGATGTTGGGCGGCGAGCGGCGGCACATCGGCCTTGACGGTTTCGGTGCCCCTGATGCGCGGCTCAACAATATGAAGGTACGCGAGCCCGAAGCGGTTCAACTCGTCTGCGACATAACCAAAGGTCGCTTGCGGGTTACTGTCGTGCATGGAGCCATAGGTTCCGCTCGGGCCGATGCGCACGCCGACGCGCCCCGGTCCCCACTCTGCCACGGCGGCTTCGGTAATCTCGAGCAGAAAGCGCGCGCGGTTCTCAATAGGGCCGCCGTAGATGTCGGTGCGCAAGTTGGTGCCGTCCTGCAGGAACTGGTCGGGCAAGTAACCGTTTGCGCCGTGGATCTCGACGCCATCGAAGCCGGCTTCTCGAGCGCGCTGGGCACCTTGACGGAATTCATCGATAACGCCGGCGATTTCGTGCGTTTCCAGTGCTCGGGGCATGGAGAACGGCACGGGACCGCTTTCCGCATACGCGTCGCCCTCCGCTTGCAGCGCTGACGATGACACGGGCGCCGCGCCATTCGGTTGCAGCAACGGATGCGATTGGCGACCCACGTGCCAGAGTTGCAGGAAGATCAGGCCGCCCTTTGCATGAACGGCGTCAGTGACCTTTCGCCAGCCATCCACTTGCGCCTGGGTATAGATGCCCGGCGCCTTTGCGTAGCCATATCCGCGCGGTGAGACGGGCGTTGCTTCCGAGACGATCAGGCCGCCATCGGTCGTACGCTGAGCGTAATACGCTGCCATCAGGTCATTAGGGACGTTGCCATCGCTTGAACGCATGCGTGTGAGCGGCGCCATCACGACACGATGCTTGAGCGAATACGGGCCAATTGCAGCGGCTGAAAAGAGTGAGTTCATGACAGGCTTCCTGGTAAGTGCTGAAGAGTTGTCCTTCGGTGAACGGACTATGGGCGTCAAATCCTTCGAGCGGCAGACCGGTAGCGGCGATATCATTCATTCCCGGAGGGAATAGCCTCACAAGCTGGTGTCACAAGCGCACGCACATCATCGAAAGAGGAACAGCATGGACAGACTGACAGCGATGGAAACATTCGTAACTGTGATCGAGGCGGGATCGTTCTCAGGCGGCGCACGGCGGCTCAACGTCGGGCAACCGGCGGTGTCGAAGTCGATCGCGCAGCTCGAGGACCGGCTCGGCGTGCGTTTGCTGCTGCGTTCGACGCGCGGATTGTCGCCGACGGATGCTGGCCAGCAGTTCTACGAGCGCGCTAAACGGGCAATAGAAGAAGCGGATGAAGCGGAGAATGCGGCACGTGGCTCAGGCGCAAGCCTGTCGGGGCGTCTGCGCATTTGTGCGGCTGTGACGTTTGCGCGGCTGCATATTGTCCCTTCCATGAAGAGTTTCTTGTCAGCGCATCCTGGTCTAACCATCGAAGTGATCCTTGATGACCGAAACGTCGACCTGATGGAAGAAGGTATCGACGTGGCGCTGCGCATGGGTGCGCTCGCGGATTCGAGCATGACCGCGAAAAAGGTGGGACAAAGCCGGCGCCATGTTGTCGGCACGCAGGCTTACTTCGACGAAGCCGGAACGCCCGTGGTGCCCGCGGACCTGATCGCACATCAGGCCATCGTGTATGAACAACGCGGTGGCGGGACGGCATGGTCGTTCAAGCGCGATGCGTCGGAAGTGGCGGTGGCCGTTTCGGGACGCATGCACGTGAATGCGGCCGAAGGCGTACGCGCGGCGGTGCTCGCCGATATGGGCGTCGCGATTACGTCCGAATGGATGTTCGCGCCCGAGTTGGCAAGCGGCGCGGTGACTGCTGTTCTTGAGGACTGGGAATTGCCGCCCGTGGATTTATGGGCGGTTTTTCCGACGGGGCGAGTCGTTAGCGCCAAGGCGCGAGCGTTCGTCGCTTTTGTCGAGGCTACACTCGCCGAATAGGCTATTGCCTAGGTCACTGTAGGATACCTTCGCCTTGCCGTGCGTCGGTGATCAAGCCTAGCGTGATGGCCGAAAATGGTTAGCGCTTGCTTGCATCTAAAATCGGCGTTGATTTCAGCGATTCAGCGAGCCTCAGACGAGCGCCTTGCCGATCGATGCGCCGCCATCCACATACAATGTTTGACCGGTCATGAAGGCCGCATCGTCGGACAAAAGAAATTCGATGGTCGCGGCGATCTCATCGGGCTTGCCGAATCGATTCATTGGAACTGACGCAAGGTATCGGCGTTCACCGGCGCTTCCCGGACGATTGTTGACGCGAAACAGCTCTGTCTCGGTCGGACCGGGCGATACAGCGTTGACCGTGATGCCCGTTGTCGCCAGTTCCAGCGCCCATGATCGGGAGAAGCTGACGAGCGCCGATTTTGCTGCCGCATACGCTGTACGTTCGACCATGCCGAGCACGGTCAGGCTTGATATATTGACGATGCGGCCCCAACCCTGCGACTGCATGTGCGGGAGAAGCGCCTGCGCTGCCTGCACCGCCGGATGCAGATTCAATGCAAGGACTGCGTCAAGATCATCAAGCTCAATGCTTCCCAAAGCTTGCGGGCGAACGAGACCGACGTTGTTGACCAAGCCATCGAACTCGTACTGCCTGATCAGTTGCTTCAAGGCTTTGTCGGTGGCAGTGTGATCCGACAGGTCGACGGGGATCAGCTCACCGGGAAAGCTCGGTTCATCCCCGTGACGCGCCAGGCCGACAACTGTGTGGCCGTTGCGGGAAAGGCGCTCTGCCAACGCCCGGCCAATGCCCTTGCTTGCGCCAGTAATCAGGAAAGTACGGGATGTCATGTTCGCCCTTTTTTAAAAGATGGTCCGACGCTCATGGGCACGAGCGTCGAATACGCTTGTCTCTTCGTTCAGAGGGCCGCGCCAGCACGGGTACGCAACGCCGGCAACATGTCCTGCGGCTCCGGCCGATGCGTGTAGTCAGGATTGACTTCGGAATACAGAATCGTGCCTTCCTGGCCAACTACGTAGCGAGCAGGCATGGGTAGCGTCCAGCTGTCGTCGCCGTTGAAAGCCGGCAGGTCGTTCTTGAGCAGCTTGTACAGGTCGACCAGATAGTCTGGCAACGCGAAACGGATACCGAAGGCTGCGGCGACGTCGTTACGTGTGTCGCTCAGGATTGGAAAGCTCAAGCTGTTTGTGCGAACGGATTTACGGCTGTTAACCGCGTTCTGCGGCGAGATCGCGACGAGGCTTGCACCGACCGCCTTGAATGCCGGCAGCGCTTCTTCGAGGGCCTGCAATTCGAGATTGCAGTACGGGCACCATACGCCACGATAAAAACTGATGACGAGCGGCCCTTGCTCCAGCAGTTGAACTGATGAGACCGGGTTGCCTTCGGGATCCAAGAGTGTGAATTCGGGCGCGGCGTCGCCTGCCTTTAACGCACGGCCGGCCTGGCCAGAAGCGATCAGCTCGGCCGTGGCGCGAGCCATGATCGGATGAATCTCCGCGGGGGCGAAGAAGGGGGCCTTACCGGCCTTGAAGTCCGCCTTGAAGGCGTCGAGTTTCGCTTGGAGGGACATCACTTTTCCTTGAATTGAGTGACGGCGGGAGCCTGGGCTCCTGCGCTTGAAGATCAGGCTGCGACCGCAACCGGCTTGGTCCACTCGTTGCCTGCCATGAACGCGTCGAGCTTCGTGTGGACAATGTGGTTCGTGTAGTTGCTCATCACCTTCGTCGCCACGCCGAGTACCACTTCCAGCACGTTCTGACGGGTGTATCCGGCTGAAATGAACGTGGCGACGTCGGCATCGGCGACAAAACCGCGTTCGCGAACAACAAGGGTCGTGAAGCGATGCAGCGCTTCGAGCTTTGCATCAGGGATTTCAGTGCCGGCGCGAAGCGCAGCGATGACGCCTTCGTCCACCTTGATCATCTTGGCAAGCGTGGTGTGCCCTGCCATGCAGTAGTGGCAGTTGTTCTCGAAGTTAGACGTCAGATACACGACTTGCTGTTCATGCGGCGTCAGCGTGCTTTTAGAAAACAGGTCCCACAGCGCGGAGTAACCGGCGAGAAGTTCCGGTGATTCGGCCATGTTCGCTTGCAGGTTCGGAACGAAGCCGAACGCGCCCTTGACAGCGTCAAGAACGGGTTTCGATGCTGCCGGAGCGCTTGCGTTCGTATATACGGTGAAGTCGGTCATTTTTTTGTTCCGGTGGGTAAGACGCTGGATTGCGTATGGCTGATAGTGTCTTAGCGATCCGGAAATAAGAAGGCGGCCCGCGTTCATAACAGTCATTCCCGTGGGGAATGGTCGGCGAGCGTTAATTGGGGAAACCTTGACAACTGCGGATGCCGAACGGCTTGGTGGGTGTTTTCGCCGAGGGCGACACTTATGCCGGAAAGCGAGTTGCGACGGCGTCGCTTTGCGACTCGCGCGGGCATGTCCCACGAAAACAGTTCGGGCGACCCAGCCGCCAAGTGACGCGTTCAATGGATCCGGCTCGCGGATAGTTTGCGCTGACTTAGAACCTGCCTTTGGCGATAAAACGGATAGGTTCGAAAGTCCGTTATCGGGGACTGCGAATGTCTCTAGAAGGTCGTCAAGAGGCATTCGCTCTTCCTGACAACAGCCGTTCGACAAGTTCGCCTCGCGCTGAAAAACAGAACTGCGGATGCGTAGCAGACCACGCTGTTGAGATAAGCCGGGCGGGCTCAAAACTGAAGCGCAACACCAAAGCGTATAAGGTGTTGTAATGCACAAAGCGAATCAGTACGAGCAGTTGCAAGCCGAGGAGCGTCTAGAGATCGCAAGCCTGCGTCAACGGGGCTCGAGTATCCGGGCCATGGCCCGCATACTCGGACGCTCAGCCTCTACCCTCAGCCGTGAACTGAGGCGCAATAGCTCTGTGCTCGGTTATTTCCCAGCGGCGGCGCACGCGCTCAGTTCGGCCCGACGAGCGGACACGGTCACCACGCCCAAGCTTGGGCCTCACAGCGCCTGCTGGAGGGTCGTCCTCACGCTGCTCGAGTGGCGTTGGTCACCTCAGCAAATCTCTGGAGTTCTCAAGCGTATGTTTCCGACCGATCCAACTTTGCAGGTCTCGCACGAAACGATTTACACGACCATCTACGCTCACCCAAGCGGAGAATTACGGCGCCAACTCATTGCTTGTTTGCGTCGTGCTCACCGCGCCCGTATGTCGCGCACGCGGGGTAATGATCGCCGCTGGCAAATTCCCAATATGGTCAGCATTCACGTGCGCCCACCTGAAGTCGAGGATCGCGTTATGCCCGGGCACTGGGAGGGCGACTTCATCAAAGGCGAAGGCAATCGCTCCTCAGTTGGCGTGTTGGTGGAGAGGACCAGCCGTCTGGTACTGCTGGCCAAGATGCACGATGCCACAGCCGAATCTGCGCTGGCCGGCTTCTCGGCCAAGCTCAACTCGATTCCCGAACACTTGCGTCAAAGCTTCACTTACGACCAGGGGCGTGAACTCTCACGACATCAAGAACTTGCCGCTCAAACTGGCGTGAACGTCTAATTTTGCGATCCACATAGCCCGTGGCAGCGCGGAACTTGTGAAAATACCAATGGCCTGTTGCGCGAGTATTTGCCCAAAGGCACCGATCTTTCCGTGCATAGTCAGGCAGACCTCGACATCATTGCCGACAGCTTGAACAACCGACCTCGTTCCACACATGCGTTTCATTCTCCCTTCGAGGTATTCGCCGCGACGCTACAAGCAGCGGATCTAGCAACGTCATCTAAACATTAACCTAGCTGTTGCACTTCGACTTGAGACCGCACTCGAAGGGGTTCGACTTTCTGGGGCAGAACGTTCGGAAGTATCGTAACAAGCTGCTTATCAAGCCATCGAAGAAGAACGGTCATGCGTTTCTGAGGAAAATTCGCTCGATCATCAATGAAAACCGGACGGCCAAGCAACAGAACCTGATTGGCCTGCTAAACCCGGTGACCAAAGGATGGGCGGACTATCATCGACATTTCGTCTCCAAGAGAGTCTACGCGCGCGTCGATTCAGAGATATGGCGGGCGGTGTGGCAATGGTGCTGTCGCTGGCATCCCAACAAGGGACGTCGATGGATCAAGCATCGTTATTTCGATGCATTGGAAAACGGGATTGGATCTTTGCTGCGCAAACGGGTGAGTAACGCCCAGATGGCAAGCCAACCGTGACGACGCTTCGTTATGCGGCAGAGATACCCATCCGGCGGCACATTAAAATCAAAGCAGAGGCGATCCCTTTCACCCGGCTTGGGAAGGTTACTTCGAAGATCGTCAAGGTTTCAAGATGTTCAACTCGCTCATGGGTCGGAAGAAGTTGATTCGGCTTTGGCCTGCTCAATAAGGCATCTGCTGTGTCTGCGAACAACGCATAACCAAAGACGCAGGCTGGCACGTTCACCACATCGTCCGTCGTGTTGACGGCGGAGGTAGGGGTCTGGGGAGCAATTAAACAGGGAAGTCAGTTAAGTCCGGCGAACTCACCTGACGTAGAGTTCGAGGGCAATGTCCTGTCGAGGCCGCGCTATGTCCCTTCTGGCTGATGAGCGAGAGTCCAGTACACGGTTGGGCGGGAAACCGAAAACAGCTTTGCTAGATCTGCAACTTTCAGCGATACATGGCGGGGAAATTCGAGCGCGATCTGACGCCGATAACGCGTGCTGCGGGTGGTTTCGACGCGTATCTAAGGGCAGTTCACGACGGTTGTTTATCAAGTCCACCACTGATCATCTTGCGGTTGCAAGTGCGCTAATCGTGGGCGCCGGGCGCCCGACCCGGACCCGCAACGCATTCCGCTTAACACGCAGCGTCTTCTGCGCTGATTCTTTCATTTTTCTTTTTTATCCAAATAAGAGATTACTGAAATTATGACGGGCCTTATGGAAACGCTGATCAATGCGTCTGCGGTCCGCATTAAGGACGACGCATGCTGCAATTGTTAATTGACGAACAAATTCGAAGGTAAGAAGAGAACTGCGCCCGTATTTGGGCCTTATTTCCTCCATTTTTCACACACTTGACGGATTGCTCCCGTGCGTCGACAGCAGCTGTTTTTTTGCGATCACCAAATTCGCGAGCGCAAACAGACTGAACAGTTGCGCGGTGTTCTTGGCCAGTCCTTTGTAGCGAACCTTGCGATGACGAAACAGGTTCTTCACGACATGAAACGGATGCTCGACTCGCGCGCGGATCTGTGCCTTGGTGCGTTCGAGCGCGATCACCAGGTCCTTCAGCGGACCTTCTTGCATCGCTTTGATCTTTCCGAGTTTGGCAGCCACGCGCCAATTCACCGTCGCGCCCTTCATCTCGTCGCGTTTGTCTACTCCAAGGTAGCCCGCGTCGCCGAACGCGTCTTCTTCATGCCCGTGCAAAAGGGCGTGGGCCTGCGATACATCCGACACGTTGGCCGCCGTGCCCACCACGCTATGTACAAGTCCAGAATCGGCGTCGACTCCGACGTCGGGTAGCGGCAGCGCATTGCTGCGCCACCGCCCCCTAAGAACCGGACGTGCGGATCGCCCCGCATCCGGCTCAAGCCATTCCCCAGCCCCGATAGTAGGACCGAGCAATCAATCATCGATCACGGCTGCACGACGAGCAAAGTAAGACGACCACGCAGGATCAAAGGGATTTGCCTGCCCACGTATCTTCACGTGGCGAACAATTGAAATCATCGTGGCTCGGAACAACCGAATTACGCCGCGATCTGTAGTCCGCGCCGTAAATGCCCAAGTACGATTTCCCTCTACCCTGAAGTATCTGTTCTTCACCCACCCCGTGCCTTTATTGGGATGCCGACGCATTGCCCATTTCCATAAGAGGCGCCAAATGTGAGCATCTATCGACGTGAAGCGAGACTTGGAAACCACATGACGGTGATACATGGCCCAACCTCGAATCACGGGGTTGAGTTGTAAAATAAGATTCGTCTGTGTGGAGCTTCTGTTCTGCTTCACGATTTCCCTAACCTTTTCCAACAAGGCTTTCACGTTCTTGTTGGCCGGTTTGATGAGCAGCTTACCGCTGTACTTACGTACATTCTGCCCAAGGAAATCGAACCCATCGGCGATGTGAGTGACTCTGGTTTTCTCTTCCGAGAGTTCCAGACCCCGAACGATCAGGAACTGCTTGATCGCAGGGAGTACGTTTTGTTCCAGAATCTCTTTCGATACTCCGGTTACGACGAAGTCGTCAGCATACCGATTGACGTTGACTTTGACTTTGCGGCGCGCGCGTGGCGTCGGCCCTATGCTGGCATCTACTGCCGCCTCAAGTCCGTCCAACGTCATATTTGCGATGACCGGCGAGATGATGCCCCCTTGCGGAGTTCCCGCCTCAGTCGCGAACAGGGTGCCTTTGTCGATAAACCCGGCCTTAAGCCATCGCCGTAAGACCACCTTATCCATTGGTATATGTTTGAGGATCCAGTCGTGGCTAAAATTATCGAAACAGCCACGGATGTCTCCCTCTAAAATCCACTCTGGCGACTTGCGCTTTGCCAGCGTAGTAAAACAATATTCAATCGCGTCGGCGGTCGAACGTTTGGGCCGAAACCCATACGAGTTTGGATCCGCCAAGCTCTCCGCAATGGGCTCCAACGCGAGCTTCCATAGCGCCTGCATGGCTCTGCAAAGCATGCGGGGAATTCCTAACGGACGCTTCTTGCCGTTGCTCTTTGGGATGTAGATGCGTCGAAGCGGCAACGCACGATAACCGCGGTGTTGCATCGCCTCCATCCCTTTCCATTTGGCCGCCGGAGTTGGCCAAATCTTGCCGTCAACTCCCGGCGTTCTCTTGCCGCGATTTTCTGTCACCCGTTTCACGGCTAGCATTTTGCCGCTATGCGAGCGGGTCAGCAGACGCTGCAAGGCACCTACTTTGCCCCATCTGCCTTCCTTGGTTGCCTGAGCGATACGTGCCTGGAGTCGTTTCACCTCGTCCTTGATGCGAGGCCAATCAGCCTGACTCCACATCCTGGTGGGGCGCGAGGGTGCACCAGCGCCGAGCGACGTTGCTTGCGCAGTATCGTCGATTGCCGTCATCTGCTTTCCCTCGTATAACGATTGATCAAGTTCTCTCGCCATGAATGACCACACGGAAGTCTGCCCGCTTTCGCGTCCGGCCATCGTGCAGCCGGTATCCATCCCATTACAGGAGGGCGTTCGCTTTTTCCGCAATCCTTTACCCGCAGCACCAACAGCGTTCCTTGCGGTTCGCCTGCCGTCGCCGGCAGCACTACGGGCTTACCCTGTTCCGCAAGAATTTCAGAGCGGGGCGGACCCCTCCTATCCGCCGACGGCATACTGTCCATGATGGCTCAGCCCACAGAGGCCATACCTTGCCGCGTGCCATTTTGGCTCAAGCCTGTCAGCACATTTGGCTTGTTCAATGATGACGACGTTTGTAGAGGTTCACTTATGTTGGTCGTTACCGCTCGTTCCTAGTTCCTCACCGCCCTTGTGCTGGCAGATTCTGCTTCCCCTCGCGGGTCTGCGTACCGATAATATCGGTGGTTACATTGTCCCCAGAGCTTCACACCGAGCCGTTACCAGCTCCGCATGTCTGGGTAGGAAACGGCTGATGGAACAGCCGGTTCAATCGCAACGGATCACGTTACGTCGAACAGAAATTCAAGCGACTTTCAGGTCGCACATGGGCCTTCATGCCAAAATGCCACTCGTTTCCCTTCTTTGTCTGGTGCATCTCCGGGTCACGGCTCTTCTGAGCGTTCTTGGTCGACGGCGGCGCTTCGATGATCGTCGCGTCGACCAGCGTGCCTTCCTTCATCATCAGTCCGCGCTCACACAGCGAGATGCCGATCTCGTCGAACAACTTGCGCGTAAGCTCATGCGCGATCAGCAGACGCCGGAATTTCAGCAGCGTAGTCGCGTCGGGCGCGTTCTCGACAGCCAGATCAATGCCGGCGAACGCGCGCATTGCAATGCTGTCGTACAGCGCGTCTTCGAGAGCTTCGTCCGACAACCCGTACCACTGCTGAAGGAAATAGATTCGAAGCATCCGCTCAAGGCCAATTGGTGGGCGGCCTCGCTCGCCCTTCGGATAGTACGGCTCAATGACCGACAGCAGTCGCGACCACGGCACCACCTTTTCCATCTCGCCCAGAAAGCGTTGGCGCTTGGTCACGCGTTTCTTGCCCGCGCTTTCCGCTTCTGCAAAACCGATTTGCCGCTTCATCGTCGTGGGTCCATTCCGTGAAGTTCCTTCTACAACGTCCACGGCTATGCCGTCGATGACCACTCAGTGAAATTAATCAGTGTTTCCTTAGAATTCCCATTTTTGAGATTTAATGACGGCTGCTTGTGTAGTAGACTAACTTCACTATTTGTTGCGAGCCGTCCCCATGTCCACGTCAGACCGCGCCTTCGGTGCCCTTAAGTTGTTCACGCTTGAAAAACCGTCCTGGACCGCAGAGTAAATAGCCAACGCGATGGACGTCTCGCCTGCGACGGTCTACCGGTTTATTCGCGCGCTTGAAGAGGCGGGGCTTATCGCGCCGACCGGGGCAGGCGTGTATACGCTGGGACCGGCAATCATCTAGCTCGATCGTCAAATCCAACTAACGGACCCATTGCTGTCTGCGGCCGCTCCCGTCATGGAGGACTTACGTAAATATGGACCTGACGGATCGGCCGTTTTGCTGTGCTGTTCATTCGGCGAAACTGTTCTCTGTATGCGTCAGGTCTTCACGGCAGGCCCTCAGCCGCTGGTCAGCTACGAGCGCGGCAGGCCGATGCCTCTTTTTGCCGGGGCCACGTCCAAAGTTATCCTAGCAAACCAGCCACCGCGCTGGCTGCGCGCCCTTTACGAGAGTCACCGCGACGAGGTGTCAGCGGCGAATCTCGGAAACACGTTCGAAGAATTTCGTCGCGTGCTTGGCAATATTAAAAAAGCGGGCTACGCGATCACGCGGGCCGAGATCGATCGTGGGCGAATAGGCATCGCGGCACCGATCCTAAATGAGGATCGCCGCGCAGTAGGCAGTTTGAGTTATGTCGTGAGTGACGAGGTTGAAATGCGGGCGTGTCAACGGCTCGCGACGATCGCGCAAAGCGGCGCGCAAGAAATCGAGGCGACTCTAAATGCTGGTGGCCACGACAACCCGGGAGAACAACGGCGACCGCCCGCCGGTAGCGATCTGAGTTTGAAAGCGACCGTTCCGGCCGATGCCCTTCTCAGTTCAGATTAACGACGGCCGACAGCTCGTGCAAACCGCGACTGCCCGAATCATGACCATCCCGGCCGCTCTACAGGCATTGCGTAGCCTGCGCATTATTAGATGTGCTCGCCGGCGCCATTTTTACGGCCATCGTGGCTTCGCCTGGCAACCGTGATGTCTTAACAGCACGAATGCAAGCGCTGCTATCCGGCCAACAGCGCGGAGTACTCGCGGCGCTCATCGCCCTCATTGCGGTGGGCCGTCGTCAGGCGCTCACCAGCACCGCACCCACGACTGCCTTGCGTGAGTTCGCCGATTCGCTCATAGAAGCCACTGTCAACTACCAGATGACGAGCGATGTGACGGCGTTCGCTCGTAGCTTGTCGACTTGTGCAGCCGCGGCGAGAACCGATCCGCCGGGGTCGCCGAGAGCAATTAACGCGAGTTGAATGAGATGGACGCTCCCCACCTAACGGGTATTTGAGGTTAAAGGCACCGCCGCGACGGAATTGCAAAATAGGAAGATCATATTAGTTTCGCCGGTTAATCAAAGGGGATCCGTCATGACACATACCGCCGTTGGTGTGGATATCGCAAAGAACGTGATGCAAGTTCACTGGGTTGATCCTCGGACTGGCGAGGTCGTAAATCGACCGGCGGTTTCAAGGGTGAACTGCAACAGGGGGTCAATGTTTAGAGCTTGGAGGTCGGCTTGCTGAAGCAAGGGTCGCAGCGAAGACCTCGAATGGGGAATGGAACGCGTGAGTGGCGCGCGGGCGGCTGTTCAGGCTGTCGGCGATCGCGTCGAGTTCGTTCTGACTGTAGACCGATAGGTCCGAGCCTTTAGGCAAATACTGGCGCAGCAACCCGTTGGTGTTTTCGCAAGTACCGCGTTGCCAGGGACTGTGCGGGTCGCAAAAGTACACGTTCACGCCGGTGGCGGCGGTGAGTTCCTGATGGCGCGACATTTCTTTGCCTTGGTCGTAAGTAAAGCTTTGCCGTAACGGCGCCACAATCGAATTGAGTTTGGCGGAGAAGCCCGCTAGCGCTGACGCGGCGGTGGCGTCCTCCATCTTGGCAAGCAGCACCAGACGGCTGGTGCGCTCGACCAGAACGCCGACAGAGGATTGGTTGTTCGCACCCTTGATGAAGTCGCCTTCCCAGTGACCTGGCAGTAGTCGGTCTTCAATTTCGGGCGGTCGCACGTGGATACTGACCATGTCGGGAATCTGTCCGCGCCGGTCTGTGCCCCGAGTGCGTGGCATGCGCGTGCTGTGGCCGTGGCGCAGGCAGGCAATGAGTTGGCGGCGCAGTTCACCGCGCGGCTGAGCATAGATAGCCGTGTAGATGGTTTCGTGCGAGACGTGTTGGGTCGAGTCGGTTGGATACATGCGCTTGAGTGTGCCCGATATCTGCTGGGGCGACCATTTCCACTCAAGCAGGGTGAGAACAATGCGCCAGCAGACGCCTTGCAGGCAAAGCTTGGCGGGGCGGCGGGACGCACTGCGGCGTGCGCTGCTAAGCGCTGCAGCGGGCACCGATGCGTAGCCAACAGAAGAGCTGTTTCGCATTAGCTCACGGCTGATAGTTCCCGGTGAGCGCCCGAGTATGCGAGCCATGGCTCGCATACTTGAACCCTGCAGATGCAAGCTTGCAATGGTCAGGCGTTCTTCAGGTTGCAGTTGCTGGTATGAAGTTTTTTCGGGCATTGCGACACCTTATACGAGACAGGTGTTGCAGTTCAAATTTGAGGCCGCCACCGATAAAGCGAGCTGCTTTTCTCGAGTATTTTGCCAATCGCTCGCCCTGTCTGAATGAAATGAACGCGTCCCACCCCGTGAGCCAGTAAGCGGAGGAAGGTGGATCCTCATGGGCTAATGGCATCGATACGCCCAAGGTGCAAAATGCGAGTTTTCACAAGCAACCGGAGGATCCAATCATGAACTGTACGGCAGTGGGTGTGGATATCGCCAAGCACGTGTTCCAGGTGCATTACATCGATCAGGAAACTGGAGAGATAGTGAACAAGCCGATCAAGCGGGCGCAGTTTCTCGAGCACTTTGCAAACCGTGCTCGTTGCCTCATCGGAATGGAAGCGTGCGGTGGTGCGCACCACTGGGCCAGGCAGCTTGTAAAGATGGGCCACGAGGTCAGACTGATACCGGCGGAATTTGCCAAGGCGTTTAACATTCGCAACAAAAACGATGCTGCAGACGCACGGGCGATCTGGCTGGCCGTGCAGCAACCAGGCAAGCCGGTAGCGGTGAAGACCGAGACGCAGCAAGCGATGCTTGCACTGCACCGGATGCGTCAGCAGCTCATCAAGTTTCGCACGATGCAGATCAACAATCTGCGTGGGCTATTGACGGAGTACGGCGAGGTAATGGGCATGGGTCGTGGGGCTCTGGACAAGGCGATTCCGGGGTACTGGCGCGGGTTGCCGAGCGACTGCCTGCGGTGGTGATCGACACGCTGCGCGAGCAGTGGAACGGGTTAACGAAACTCGATGAGCAGGTTGCGCAGATCGAGCGTCGGATGCGCGAGTGGAAGAAAGAGGATAAAGCGGTCAAGGCCATCAGCGAGATTCCTGGCGTGGGACTGCTGACAGCAACCGCAGCCGTCGCGATGATGGGCGATCCGAAGGCATTCAGTTCGGGCCGGGAATTCGCTGCGTGGGCCGGTCTCGTCCCAAAACAGACGGGGTCAGGCGGCAAGATAAACTTACACGGCATATCGAAGCGCGGCGATGCGTATCTGCGCACACTGTTGATCCACGGTGCACGAGCAGTATTGAGGCATGCAAAGGAAGCCGGTACGTGGGTCGACCTAATGATCAAGCGGCGACCGAAGAATGTCGTGATCGTGGCGCTAGCCAACAAGATGGCGCGGATGATCTGGGCGGTACTGGCCCACGACAGGCCGTACCAGAAGAATTATGTGAGTGCGAAGCTCGCCTGATTGGCGCACGTGACATCAGAGATTAACGTTTAACCCAGAGTGAGCGTCAAAAGGTTGCGCAGCAATCGAGTGTGATGACTAGTCAGGTAGGACCTGGGACTCGCTAAACCTGTATCCCAATCCGAGCTTCGAGCTCGTTGCCTGAATGAGGAGCGAGTCAGCGAATTTCATACGGGCCCGCGGCGGCAGTACCGGCTGCATGAAGGCCGGATAGAGAGCTGCAACCCATCCTGTCAGCCTGAACACACGAAAACTGTTGCAAAACGGGACGCGTTCATAGAGATTGGTATGGAGTCGTGTAGCGGGTCACAGCATTGGGCGCGACAACTGGTCCAGATGGGTCACCAGGCAAAGTTAATGCCGGCAAAATTCGTGAAAGCATTCAATATTGGAAACAAAAACGATGCTGCCGACGCACGTGCCATATGGATGGCAACACAGATGCAAAGCAAGCCTGTGGCAATAAAAACGGAGGCTCAACAAGCTGTCCTAGCGTTGCATAGGATGCGGCAGCAGCTCATCAAGTTTCGGACGATGCAAATCAATAGTCTGCGAGGCTTGCTCACCGAGTACGGCGAAGTCATTGGCACCGGCCGCGCTGCTTTGAACAAAGGCATAATCGGAGTTTTCGCCCGACTATCAGATCGGTTGCCTATGATGTTGATCGACACGCTTCGCGAGCAGTGGAACGGGGTTGATGAGATCGATCGGCAAGTCGCGCAGATTGAACGGCGCTTACATGAATGGATGAAGAGCAACGAGGCCGTCAAGGCGATTGCAGCCATCCCGGGCGTCGGATTGCTTAGCGCGACGGCGGCGGTGGCGACGATGGGCGACGCAGGGACATTCAGGTCCGGCAGGGAGTTCGCGGCTTGCCTTGGTCTTGTTCCCGCGCAAAGCGGCTCCGGAGGCAAAGTGGCGTTACTCGGCATAAGTAAGCGAGGCGATACCTATCTTAGAACTTTACTCGTGCATGGCGCTCGAAGCGTTATCTATCATGTCAAAGAACCCGGGTTGTGGGTGGAACAGATGAAACTACGGCGTCCACTGAATGTCGTCATAGTAGCCATGGCAAACAAATTGGCTCGAATAATATGGGCTGTGCTGGCCCATCAAAAGCCTTATCAGAAAGGTCACGAGAGCGTTCGACCCATCTGATCACCGTGTGTAAAGGCACAATACTGTAGGAAGGGATGGAGTGTCCAAAGTTGCGGCGGTATTTGAGTGTAATGACAGAGCAGGTCGGACCTGGGATTCACCAAGCCTGAAAAATCGTTTGAGTCACTGAGCTCGTGAGTTGAATGAGGCGTGAATCCGCGAATTTCATAGGGGCCCGCAGCGAAACAGGCTGCAATAAGGCCGTATGTAGAACTGCAGCCCATCCTGTCCGTCACGCACTAAAAGGCCTGGCGCAAAGGGGGCGTCCATGTAGACGATTTTAAGTCGTTCGGAGTGTGCTTAACAATGTCAACTCGAATCAGCGCTTCCTTGCTGTACATGGTTTCCGGATTGACAGAATTCCGTCGAACGACGCATCCCTCACTGCATGCGCCCCTTTCCATACTGTCGCGATGTCGACAAGCCCGACGCGACGATTGGTTTGCGCCTGTAGCACACGCACAAGGTTCGGGTCGGTCATCGGGGTGAGCGGATGATTGCGCATGCCGAATTCACTCAACAGCGCATCACCGACGTACAGATATCCTTTATAAAGTCCGCTTGCTCTCCGGGAGCGCTGGACACGCGATCACGAAGTCGACGTTTAAGGCATCAGCGAGCGCATCTGCGACCGGACCGAGTTTGCCTTGGGGGGGTGAATCGAACGTTGAGTCGTACTTGAAAAAAAGCTGTTCGCACCCTGCCATTTTCAGCCACTCGAATGTTTCCAGTGACTCCCGGACCGCATGTTGAGGGTCGACCGTGCGGGTTTTCAACGCATTACAATCGCGTCCGTGTCAAAAAGCGCCATGTCAGCGGGCACGCCGATCGTCTGCACTGTACGCATTCCACCACGCACCAGCGTGGTGGAAAGATCCGTCCCACCGATGAAATCATCAGCGATGCAACCAAGTAGTGTCTTGCTCAATTTCGTCTCCCTAACTGTCTACCTGCCTTATCCCGCAGCGAAACCAAAAAGCTTCGTTGCGTTATCGACCAGGAGCTTGTGACGCAGTCCACTATCCGGCGCCCAGCGTTTGACCAAAGAAAAATTGCGCCCTTCGTCTTCTGCTCTAAACGCCTCGACGTCGGTCGGCTTGGCGTTAGCCGGCCGTTCGCTGCCTCCGGTATGCGGCCAATCACTGCCCCAGATGACTTGATCGGGTGCGCCCTCCACCAGGGTCCGGCCAATCGCAACGGTATCAGCATAGCCAGGCCCAAGGAGCGAGATCTGATAAGGACCTGACAACTTCACGAAGACCTTTCGAGATTGCATTAGACCGATTAGCGAAGACATACCTTCCTGCTCTGGTCCATCCGCACTCTTCGCCAATCCGAAGTGATCAATGACGACAGCGTGAGGCTGTGTTTGAATGCGTGTGGCAAGCTCCGCAATGATCGGCAATGCCGCGTAAATCTGGATGATGAGATCGCGGTCATCCAGAGTCTGAACCGTCTCTTCGAGGCGGGAAATGGCGCTGTTGAAGTTGCGGTCCTTCCCCACCTCGAGATTGATTCGAACGCCGACGACTCCACCACCCATCAAATCGTCTAGTTGTTGCCCTGAAAACCCTTTGTCGATAACGGCTACACCACGCGCGTCAGGGCCCAACTGTTTTAGGGCATCGAGGAGGCACGCGTTGTCAGTGCCATAGACACTAGGTTGCACACACACCGTGAACCTTGCTTGAATTGCCGCGTGGAATTTCCTTAAGTCCTCACCTGTAGCCGAGGCCGGGGTGTACCGTCGCTTGGACGAATAGGGAAACTTCACCGGGTTGAAGATGTGGCAATGGGAATCCACAACATTCGCCGGCACCTTGAAGCTAATGGGCGACATGTGCCCCAGTTCTTTGCCCATGACTTTCTGAACACCCATTAGCGATGTTGCACCGAGTACCGCACCGGAAGCAATTAGCCATTGCCGGCGATTGACCATGCCCCGTCTCCTGAGCTTGCTTCCCCGGAGGGTCAGCCATATTTTTGATAGTTCTTGTCGGCACCTAAACGCCGCGCCCGCCCCTGCTTCTAGCCAGCGATGACCTTCGCTACTTCGTCGCCAAACGCCTTACAACCAAATTCGCCGCCTAGGTCAGGGGTGCATGTCTTGGGGTTTTCGAGGACCTTGTCGACCGAGGCATCCATTGCTTTGCCAGCCTCAACAAAAGCCGGCTTGCCGTGGTGCTCCCCCATCCATTGAATCAACATAGCGACAGACAGGATCATCGACACCGGATTTGCGTTGTCGGTGCCTGCAATATCCGGGGCCGAGCCATGTTGTGCCTGGGCACAGCAATGCGTGTCGCTTGCCATCACGGACCCGGCCAAACCGAGGCTGCCCGAGAGTTCGCTCGCCAGGTCGCTGATGATGTCGCCGTAGAAATTGGTTGCAACCAGAACATCGAATCGCTCCGGACTACGTACGAGATGTGCCGTCGACGCATCAACCAGCAGGTCATCGAGCTGGACTTCGGGAAAGTCCTTGGCGACCGCGCGCACGCATTCAAGGAACAAGCCGTCCGTCATGTGAAAGCTATTTGCTTTATGTATTGCCGTGACTTTTTTTCCGCGCTTCATTGCCAGTTCGAACGCACGACGCGCAATACGCTCGCTGCAATGACGCGTGATCTTACGCACCGAGAGTGCCATGTCCGGGCTAGGCATCATTTCTCCCCAGCCTTTGCTCATGTTCCGATCCGGATAGAACCCTTCAGTCGCCTCACGCATGATGACAAGATCCATGGTCTTGCCTTCGCGCATGTTCGACGTCAGAAATGGGCGAGTGCGAGCCGGCCGCACATTCGCATAAAGATCCAGCCCAATGCGAAAGCCCGCCGACACATTACGGCCGCCCTTTTCTGGAACGGGATAGTCGGCGTGAGATTGCGTACCGAGAATGATGCCGTCGTAGGTCTTGGCCTTTTCGAGCACTTCTTCCCGAAGCGTGGTGCCGTATTTTTCAAGGCTGACAAAGCCCACTTCCTCGAAGTCGAAACTCAAACCCAGACCGAACTTCTTGTCGGCAGCCTTCAGGACTGCCATGGCAGCTGCGGTAATCTCCGGGCCAATGCCGTCGCACGGCAAAACCAATATACGCATTTGATTCTCCAGAAAAGTTGGCCTTACATCAGAACAGCAAAGCATTTATCATGAAGTAATTGTACTTTATATCCTCACGATACAATCTAGGGGTTTGTGCTTACCCACCCAACAAACCATGCCAGACGCGGAGCTGGCGATCCTGCGCTTGAGGAGAATTCATGCTGAAAAGACCATGCAAACCGGACTATCGCAACCGATTGAAAAACCGTTTGCCTTGAGCCGACCCGACAATAGATCGATGTTGAAGCCGACTATGCTGTCATTGTCCTCATTCAAGGCAAAGAGCACGCGATTGTCCTGAGCGAGCGCCAAGAAACGAGGCGTTCGACCTTGCGATGTAGTGACTTCAAGAAAACGTAGTCATCCCGACGAATCGTCATTTTCGAACGCAGCAATACTGTCCATACCGCGGTTCGACGCGCCAATTTCGGATGCACGGTTGTTGCCGGTGAACGTATCAGGCAAGGTTGATAACACCTGCAAGGGATCCAGGTTGCCACTCAATTCATCGTAGCGATACGCGGTAACGGTTGAGTCAAGTTCGTTCACCGGATAGACAAACGGCGCATGAGGATGAAACGAGGCATGTCGCGGCCCGGATCCGTTGCGGGCAACGGCAAACGGCACGGCCGCAGGTTCCGGTTTTCCGTTAACAAAACGGAATACGTTGGTTCGATCCGTACCCTTGTCCGGCACGATCACAAATCGGCCGGCGGGATCGAACAAGTTGAAATGCGGCTTGGATTGCCTTTGTTCAACACGATGCGGTCCGACGGGACCTTCGATCTCGACCAATTGAGAGAGCGACTCCAATCGGCCATCGGCTGCGACGGGTACTACTGCAAGGCTTGCACCAATGTGATTGGACACGACCAGATAGCGCCCGGAGGGATCGAAGGCAAGATGCACCGGGTTCTTTCCTCCTGTGCTTTGTTGATTTAAGAATGTCAACGTGCCGCTATCGTGATCGATGGCAAAGGCACTTAGCTCGTGCTCGTCCCCGTGAACGGTGTAAAGAAACCGCCCATCCCGACTGAGCGACAGAAACGAGGGGTTCATGAGGTCTTCGACGACCTGCACGAGTTCAAGCGTGCCCCAGAGCGAATCGAGCCTGAAGACGCTAATTCCCTTTCCGCGAGCGTTGCGTTCTTTGGAGGTACGCGAACCAACATAGGCATACATGGCATCGTCCAGTCAGCATCAATGTTCCCCTCGTCCTATGCATTTTCCCAATGCACTCCGCTGGACGCGGGTTGAGCAGATATTGTATTTTACAGTTTAATGATGCAACAAGAACGGCATCGGAGTCGGCGATCTTTTACGCGTCGAACAGGCCTGCAAACTTACGTTTCCGGGCCAATCGGTATGAGGCGTTTCGATACGGTTGAGCCCTTCGCCAGCACCGACGTCTCATCGGCTTTTCGGTTCTGCACTCCGTCGCCTGGCTTCTTACGTCCGACAATGAGAATGACCACGCCGCTCAATGCGAGCCACCCGCCAAGCGCGGCCAATGCCCAGACATACGAATGCGTCGCCTCGCGAATCCACCCGGTCATGTAGGGACCGACAAATCCGCCGAGATTGCCCACTGTATTGATAAAAGCAATACCCGCTGCTGCGGTTGAACCGGAGAGCATGGCTGCCGGCAACGTCCAGAACACCGTGTTGGATACCCAAAGGCCTGCCGCAGCAACACAGAGGCCGGCCATGGCAAGCCACGGGTTGCCTGCGATGGCCGCGACTACGAACCCAGCGGCGCCCAGGAATGCGGGCAACGCAATATGCCACTTCCGTTCCCCGGTTTTGTCGGAATGTCGACCGATAGCGATGCTTGCCAGCGCAGAGAAAACATAAGGCACCGCAGACACAATTCCCGCTTCGACCGTACTTAACGACCCAAGGCTTTTGACAATCTGCGGCAGCCATAAAGTGATGCCGAAGAACGCAAGCAAGACGCAGAACTTGGAGAATGCGAACGCAAGCGTGGGACCATGAGTGAACACGTCCGCCACGCGAACCGGGCTGCCCTTCTTACCGTCCTTCGCTCGCATTTCCTCGCCTATCTTGTTGATTAACCAGTCTCGCTCATCCGTCTGAAGCCACTTCGCGTCATGGGGTCGCTCGGTCAACCAAAACAAAGTGACAAGCCCAATGATGACCGCTGGAATTCCTTCGATGATAAATAGCCATTGCCACCCGGCGAAACCGCCAAAATGATGTGAATAGTGCAAGATGGTTACCGAAAGCGGACCACCTAAAACAACCGAGATCGGATTCCCAAGCATGAACACAGTGATCGCTTTCCCGCGTTCCTCGGCCGGGAACCAGCGCATCATGTAGAACAGCAAGCCTGGAAAGAAACCGGCTTCAGCTACTCCAATTAATGCGCGCAGCGAGAATAATGTCCACGCGTTAAACACGAAGGCCATCAACGTTGCCAGGATGCCCCAGGTGATCATGATTCTCGCGAGCCAGACGCGTGCTCCCACTTTCTGAAGAATCAGGTTGCTTGGAATCTCGAACGCAACGTAGCCAACAAAAAGGATCCCGGCTGCTAACCCATAGACGCTTGGACTTAGCCCCAGATCCTTGTTCATCTCCAGAGCTGCAAAGCTGATGTTCACACGATCCAGAAAATTGATTAAAAACATCAATATCATGAACGGAATGAGCCGCCGCGAGACCTTGCTCATTGTCCTCTGATGAATCTCCGACTTCATGTCATCTCCTTGCATGTATCTTGGCTTTCCCGTTGCACACGGGGCAAGCCAGTTTAGAAATAATGCTGGACGCCGACGGCGATCACGCTTTGGTGATTGGTTGCCGCATCGGTTGGCGAAAGGCTGTAGATCTGCGCGGCGTAGCCATGCTTGGCACGTTGATAGTCGCAGGCCAGATAAACATCGGTTGTCTTGGAAAAGGCATAGTCCGCCACTGCTCCTACCTGGTTTCGCGTTCCTTTCAAAATGACGTTCTTCGCCTCGTTGTTGGGCTTTGAGTAGTAGTACGCAGCAGCTAATGAGAATGCGGGAGTGATGAGGTACTGCGCACCGAACTCGACCGTATCAACACGATCGCCCCTCGCGGTCCATTCCGCGTTGGTGTACACCGCCGCCAATCGAACCGGACCGATGTGATAGCGGGCTCCGCCACCGTAGACCCGATAGCTGCTCGAAGCGTCGGCTTCCTTGAGGTTGGTCCAGGCGGCAGCGACTTGCAGGTTGCCCTGCGCGTACTTGACGCCGGCACCCTGGGTGCTGCCATTTGAAAAAGCACCGGCTTGGCCGCCGAAACCGTAAATCCCGCCCAACGAGAAGCCACCGAGCGACGCGCTGCTGAGCTTGACCGAGTTATCGACGCGCGCACCACCGATCCGGTCGAAGTCGGTCGTACTGCCGTTGTTTCCAAGGAGAGCGTTTGCCGTCCCGGGGCGATGCATGTAAGACGTCGCATAGTTTGATGCGGCGATCGGCGCCAGGTCATACATGAAATCGTACTGGCGTCCCAGCATCACTGTTGCCCATGGCGACTTGATACCGACCCAGGCCTGGCGTCCAAAAAGTCTCGTGACCGCGGCTGTCGCCATGGCGCCGGTAGTGCTGGTTGTCCCTTGCCCGAACGTGCCATTGTTCGCGCTGAACCCATCTTCGAGTTGGAACACCGCGCTTAAACCGCCACCGAGATCCTCTAGTCCTTTGAAGCCGAAGCGATTGCCGTTAAAGATCCCACTCTGCTCCTGAGCTTGAGCGTGGCCGCCCACATTGCTCGCGTAGCTGATGCCAACATCCACAATTCCGTACAGCGTCACACTGCTTTGCGCGAATACGCTCGGTGCCATTGCGCATCCTATTCCTGCAACTACCGTGACCGATAACTTCTTCATCGCCGCGTCTCCTGTACTTTGTTGTTGCTGTTTTGTGTGCCGCTCGGTCAAGTGTTTATATCAATTTGTATCTTATTGACTCACGGTACAATTATCGACGTGATTCTTTACCTGGAATCTGCATCCGAGGTGGCCTCAGCGCTACGGCAGATATTTTCGCCAGATGCAGATCGGCTGTGCCTCACAATGTATCTAAATGCGATGAAATACAATGTAAGCGACAAACTTATGAAATGTCAGTCTCGTTAACCCGCAATGATGCAGCTGAAGTCAGGCGTGACGTAGCGCGTGGCAACCGGTGATTGAGATTGGTATCGCCTAGCGAAAGATCGGCGAAATTGGCCGACAAGGCGAGCTCGTGGAACACCGAATACCCGTTTCAGTCCAACTTCATCCGGCGCGTAGCCGGGCTCTACGCAGGTGTAGCGACTTGGCTCATAAATGCGCTTCAGGCTGGAGGCGATGACTCGCCTCTTGTTCCTCTTTTGCTTCCGCCCGAGCTTTGATCTTGCTCACAATGTCCAGATGCCGCCGTAAAAACGCAGCGGCATGATCCCTTGCTCCGCTTTCGATCATGTCAAGCAGTTCCAAATGCTCCTGACATTGCCGGATCAGCCGCGGCCGGTCAGTCGCTGCCTTGTACTCCATGAACCGGCGCAGCTGATTTTGCCGCTCAATGGCTTCGATGAAGAAACGGTTTCCCGAGCAACGCACCAGCATCTCGTGGAACTCCGAGCCATTCTTGAACAGCATGGACCTGGACAACTTGAAGATGTCGCCTTCCAGCATTTCCTGCTGGATCTTGCGCGCCTTCGCGAACGCGGCTTTGTCAACGCGGAAGCCCGTCTCCATGAGCGCGGCAGGCTCGATAGCCATCCGGAAACGATAGCTCTGTATATGCGCTTCGGTGTTATGCAAAAAAGGATTGATACGCCATCCCTGGCCCGGCTTTCGAGCGATCATCCCTTCGTTCGACAGGCGCGAGAGAACCTTGAGCAATTGGCCGCGCGGGATGTCGTACTTGCGCAGCAAAGCGGCCTCATAAAACTCTTCTGCGATATCGCCGTTTAGGCAATCGTCTGAAACGCGCAAATAGAAATCTTCAAGGGGGTCGACACCGAAGGGCAGTTTGCCGATGTCGATCCCATGCGCGTCGACCGCAAGAAAAATCCCGCGATTCGGCTCTTTCACCACGATTCCGAACGTTTCCAACAGCGCGAGCCCTCGCCTGACAGGCGTCCGGGAAAGCCCAAGTTCCGCCGCAAGGGCTTCTTCGCGCAGATGCTCGCCCGCAGGAAGCGCGCGAGTTCTCGCGATATCAATAATTTTTGCCGCCACTTGGTCGGCCAGGGCGCTAGTTGTCTCGTTTTTCATCGTAGAACAATTTCAGTGTTCACTGATAATTACCACAAACAGGGCTCAGATACGAGTCTCGCCATCTTCTGGCTGATATTTTAGCCGAGGGGGCGAGAGATAACATGGGCCTGCATCGGGTCTTCCCCGAGCCCTAAAAGTCTCTTAATGTACTAAAGTGCAATTAAATACAATTTAAGGTCGCTTCCTTATGACTAAACCAACACGTGTTTCATTGATCCACGCGACACCGCTCGCCATCGCCCCGATCGCCGAAGGTTTTAAGCGACTGTGGCCGCAGGCGAGCGTTTTCAACATCTTAGAAGATTCGCTCACGGCAGACCTCAAGGCGGCCAACGGAAACATCGCAGCGCTGGTCACGCGATTTTCTGCGTTAACGCGCTACGCGGTCGATTCCGGCGCGGATGGTGTCCTGTTTACCTGCTCGGCGTTCGGCCCTGCTATCGATGCGGCACGAGCGGGAGTCTCCGTGCCGGTTCTTAAGCCGAACGAGGCAATGATTTCTCAAGCGCTCGAACTGGGCTCGAAGATAGCGTTGATCGCGACCTTCGCTCCTTCTATTGCACCAATCACGGCGGAATTCGAAGACCTCGCACGACAAGCTTCAAAGACCATCGACTTGCGGAGTATCTGCGTGCCTGAGGCATGGGCAGCGCTGCAACAGGGCGACGCCGGAACACATGATCATCTGATCGCCCAGGCTTCTGCTGAAGCGGTGGATTGCCACGTCATTTGTTTCGCCCAATTTTCAATGACTAGCGCTTCGCCTGCTACACAAACCGCGTCGGGCCGACCGGTCCTCACCACTCCGGATAGCGCCGTGGCGAAGCTGAAAACGCTGCTCGCACCACACAGCTACTGATTCGAATTGATTCGAGCGTGCGCCCAAAATGCTATCAGGAGACAGTAGTGAGCTTTTCAATCCGCAAAGCGGTGAGTCCGCTCTATATTCAAGTGCTCATCGGGGTAGCGCTCGGTATCGCATTTGGTGCGATCGAGCCGAAGCTTGGCGTCGAAATGAAAATCTTTGCCGATGCGTTCATTAAGCTCGTCAAGATGATTGTGGCGCCTGTAGTCTTTGCGACGGTTGTCACCGGCATTGCGAAAATGGGCGACATCAAGACAGTGGGCCGCGTTGGACTAAAATCGCTGATCTACTTTGAGGCAGTGACAACCGCAGCGCTCGCGATCGGTTTGATAGTGGCTCACATGATGAACCCCGGCGGCGGCATGAACGTCGATCCGAGAACCTTGGACACCTCATCCGTGGCCGGATACGCAAAAGTCGCCAGGGATCAGACCGTTCAGGATTTTTTCATGCGCATTATCCCGGAGAGTTTCGTCGGCGCATTCGTGCACGGAGAGATTCTCCCGGTCGTCTTTATTGCGGTCCTGTTTGGTCTCGCGCTTGCCAATGCAGGAACAAAGGCAGCACTGCTTGTGAATATCGTCGATGAATTTCTTCACACCCTGTTCGGCGTGGTCGGCTTCATGATGAAGTTCGCGCCAATCGGCGCTTTCGGTGCGATCGCTTTTACCGTTGGCAAATACGGCCTTGGCAGCTTACTTGCGCTGGGGCATTTGATGCTGGCTTTTTATGTCACTTGTTTGATATTCATCTTCGTTGTGCTGGGGACAATACTGAAACTCTGCGGAATCAACGTCTTCCGCTTTCTCGCGTACTTGAAAACAGAAATATTGATTACGCTCGGCACATCGAGCGCGGAACCCGCCTTACCTCGCTTATTGGAGAAACTCGAGCGAATGGGATGCGGAAAATCGATCGTAGGCCTGGTAGTGCCAACCGGTTATGCGTTCAATCTGGATGGGGTATGCATCTACCTGACCATGGCCGTCGTGTTCATCGCTCAAGCCACGAATACGCACTTGACGCTGGGCCAGGAATTGGTCGTGCTTGCAATGGGGCTGTTTACGTCGAAAGGCATGAGCGGCGTTCCGGGCGGTGGATTTATAGCGCTCGCCGCCACCCTTTCCAGCGTCCACGTTCTGCCTTTGAGCGCCATTGCCCTGCTGGTCGGCATTGATCGGTTCATGGGCGAAGCGCGGTCAGTGACTTCCATTATTGGCAATGCGGTCGCCGCCGTGGTTATCGCAAAATGGGAGCATGCATTCGATCCGTCAAAAATGCGTGAGGCGCTTTATCATCAGAACGATGTGGAGGCTGAATTTTCTGATACATCAGTACCCGGAACGCCAATTCAATCGCCCATACAACGCGACATTGAGAGCCACGGCGTTGTGTCCGAAAAACCGCTTTGATAGTGTCGTCCGAAATAGCAACGTCAGGCTACGCTGCAAAAGTCAGAGGCTTCTCCAAATCTGGGACCCACCAAGTCTTGCCCTTGAACGGCGTCGCAGCTTAAAAGTCGGACGCGCTAAACTGCAGGTGCTGACGACTCGCAGAGAACGACAGTGTGGCGCGGTGCATTAATGGACAACAGTTGCCTGCTTTGATACAGGTGTCGATACCAAACCCAAAAACGGTAGTCTTCGGAGCGTGCGACCAGCAAAACTGAACTACCGTAGACGGGTGCAGTCAAATCCGGAGGCAGGGTTAGGCATCACGTTGGCAGCGATCGTCACGTTTCCGCTCTGCGTAGAATTGCAGCGGTTCCGGCATTTCTCGCATTTTTAGATCCCCGTTTAGCACGGCGACCCGAACCTGAACGAGCAGGTGCGCACCTTTATTGGTCCAGCGCATCTGCCGCTTCTTCGCACAGCGCAAGCTCACGATTTCATTGACCGCCGATTCCGCGATGCTGCTGATTGGCATGCCGCGCTGATAGCGCCATCCGTAGTTGACTATGTATCGACCGTGGACTCCAGGTACCAATACGTCCCACGGAGATTCCACCACAACGCCATGTGCGCCGAGTCTTCAGGTACAAGTCCGAACATGTCATGAATTTGCTTGAGCCTTTCGACGGCTTTGAAACCCTTGCCGTGCCATGTCAGCCATTCGGCGCGTGTCAAGGTACTTGTCGCCTCAGTCATGCAGCCAAAGGCTGTTTAAGTGTGGCGTGCGAGGCTATCGTGACGACTGACTCGCGCTCCGGATTGAGGGTGACGGCGCCGATTGGTGTCCAGTCTCGAGTGCAGCGTGACCAGCGTGCCGGGTTGCGTTCCCGCGCCTGGACATACACCTCGTGACGCGCCGCGAGGATCACGTGATCCTCGCCGTCGTGACGCTGCGCCGGGCTGACGTAGCGGATGCTGCTGTGGCGGTGGTCGAAGTTGTACCAATGCACGAAGTCGCTCGCCCAGTCGCGTGCAGCATTGAGATCGGCGAAGCCCGTGTTGGGGAACTCCGGGCGGTACTTGGCCGTGCGGAACAGCGCCTCGGCATACGGGATATGTGATCGATCACATATCCCCTACGCAGAGTCGCTGTTCCGGACCTGCAAGTACCGGCCCGACTATCCACGCAGGCCGTTCGGCAGCGTGGATGAGGCCCGTGCCTGGACGCAGAAATTCGTGCGTTGGTACAACCAGGAGCACAAACACAGCGGCCTGAAATTCGTCACGCCGGCGCAGCGCCACAACGGCGTAGCCGCCGCAGTGCTCGCGCAACGTGAAGCCGTTTATGCAGAGGCCAGGCAGCGCAATCCACAGCGTTGGTCCCGATCGACGCGCAACTGGAAATTGAAGGATGAAGTCTGGCTCAATCCGGAGCGCATGCATCTGGAAGAACTAAAGCAGTCCGCTTGAAGTGACGCGACAACTACGTTGACAACCGCCGCTAGCCGCACTCGTACTCTGACGTCGATCGCTAAGACTATGTGGCCTGGACTTGCGTAAGCCGACTTAATTTTGTCAACATTGTGCGTATAAAAGCGTCAATTCACATTTTCAGATTAAATTCCGGATTCTTGCCCTGGGTTTCCCCTAAGATCCTATTGGGCGAAAGCAAGGGACAGAGCCTTATCTTCGACGCTTTGCGTGATGTTCCAGAGAGTGATCGCCATGCGCCCTACTTTCCGGAACAGAGTTGGATTTCATATAGAAACGGGGCCGCAAGCAACAAACATTTACCCCGTGTTGACAAAGCATCTTTGATGGTCTTCGACAGACTTACCAATTGCTTCGTTATACGAATTACCTCGTAACGGTAGAGCCGGATGCGAACATCGCGTGATGCTCGCGGTTGTTCTACGTAAAAATGTGGGATACAGGTTGTCCAAAAATGAAAAATTATCTGTGTTATGAATAACGGTTACGTTTGATACGGTAATATCACTGTTCGGTATTTCCGCATTATTCGCGTCGGAAAATGCCGTTTGCTGCATGCCGGATTAGGCCGCTTAAGCTCTAAATTTGAATATCAAGCCGCTCCGATTCTCGCTCGGCCCGCTACGCCAGATGCGTGCTATCCGCATGGTGATACACGCCTACTAGCGATGACAATTTAAATTGTTGCCCCCACTGACTTCGGGGTTTGCAATGAACGCCAACTGACAGATTTGCGTCGCACTGATGCGAATTGATAGAATCATGTCGGTCCGAGTGGGCATAAATCTGTCTACATGGACGCCCCCCTTTGCGCCAGGTCTTTCAGTGCGTGACGGACAGGATGGGCTGCAGTTCTACATACGGCCTTATTGCAGCCTGCTTCGCTGCGGGCCCCTATGAAATCCGCGGATTCACGCCTCATTCAACTCACGAGCTCAGTGGCTCAGACAAATTTTCAGGCTTGGTGAATCCCAGGTCCGACCTGCTCTGTCATTACACTCAAATACCGCCGCAACTTTGGACACTCCATCCTTTCCTACAGCATCGTGCTTTTAAACTTGGTGTCAGATGGGTCGAACGCTCTTGTGACCCTTCTGATAAGGCTTTTGATGGGCGAGCACTGCCCATATAATTCGAGCCAATTTGTTTGCCATGGCTACTATGACGACATTTAGTGGACGCCGTAGTTTCATCTGTTCCACCCACGCCCCGGGCTCTTTGACATGATAGATAACGCTTCGAACGCCATGCACGAGTAACGTTCTGAGATAGGTATCGCCTCGCTTACTTATGCCGAGTAACGCTACCTTGCCTCCGGAGCCGCTCTGCGCGGAACAAGACCAAGCCACGCCGAGAACTCCCTGCCGGACTTGAACGTTCCTGCGTCGCCCATCGTTGCAACCGCCGCCGTCGCGCTAAGCAATCCGACGCCCGGGATGGCTGCAATCGCCTTGACGGCCTCATTGTTCTTCATCCATTCATTTAAACGCCGTTCAATCTGCGCGACTTGCCGATCGATCTCATCAACCCCGTTCCACTGCTCACGAAGCGTATCGATCAACATCATAGGCAACCGATCTGATAGTCGGGCGAAAACTCCGATTATGCCTTTCTCTAAAGCAGCGCGGCCAGTGCCGATGACTTCGCCGTATTCGGTGAGCAAGCCTCGCAGACTATTGATCTGCATCGTTCGAAATTTGATGAGCTGCTGACGCATCCTATGCAATGCTAGGACAGCTTGTTGAGACTCTGTCTTTATTGCCACAGGCTTGCTTTGCATCTGAGTCGCCATCCATATGGCACGTGCGTCGGCAGCATCGCTTTTGTTTGCAATATTGAACGCTTTCACGAACTTTGCCGGCATTAACTTTACCTGGTGACCCATCTGGACCAGTTGCCGCGCCCAATGTTGTGACCCGCTGCACGACTCCATTCCTATCAGACAAGGCGAGCGGTTAGCAAAATATTCGAGAAAAGCGGCTCGCTTTATCGGTCGATTCACGACCTCGCCAGTCCGAGGATCAACCCAGTGAACTTGCATCACGTTCTTTGCGATATCCACACCAACGGCGGTATGTGTCATGACGGATCCCCTTTGATTAACCGGCGAAGCTAATATGATCTACCCTATTTTGCATTTCTGTTGCGGCAGTGCCGTTAACGTCAAACACCACGTTAGGTGGGGAGCGTCCATATCATTCAACTCAAATCGCCCCCCATTGCTGTACATGGATTCCGGATTGACAGAATTCCGTCGAACGACGCTACCCGACGCATGTTGAAAGACCCCCGCGAGGTAAAGGTCGGTCCGCTTGGATAAAAAGTAGCACGCCCCCAGCGCTGCCTGATGGTATTGCACACTGTTCACGCCGTACCCCTTCGTAAAGTCATAGGCAATTCTAAAAAGCAAGGCAGGGATAACCTGATACTTTAAATTGAGTTCACGTTGGGGAATTTCGCGGATCCGCCTGTATATTCAACCGGATTCAAACCGACGCCAGCCTCGCCCCTCAATTTCTTGAATTGCGTGTTGCTGTAGGTCCCACCGATTGTCGCCGCCCCGATCGTATAGGCTCCCCCCGCTGCAAATACTTTTTGGCTCTTCGCGGACGCGTATCCGCTAATCACCACATTCGATCCAAAATTCGAACCGGTGGCGCTTGACTGAGCGCTGTTGCCAACAGCTGAAAAATTCGGGTCGATGATGTCCAAATAGCCTATGCCTAGCGTCAGCGGGCCTTGAACATAGCCCGCCCCCAATGACCATATCTCGTTGCGCGAGTACTGACCGGCGATTCCGCCCAAGCTATACAAGCCGCCAAATTTCAGGCCGGAATAGTTTGCGCTCGTGTATTTAATCGCATTATTGATGCGGTTCGAGTTGTTCATGTTGTCGAGGTCGCCAGGGTGCGCGGCAAAGTAGGTTGCCCACTGACTCCCGGCTTCCAGGCCACCGATATAGTCGACGACCGAGTCGTACTGACGACCGAGCGTGACGGTGTCATAGGGACTTGACAAACCCACATAGGCGGAACGGCCGAACTCGTCTCCCGCTTGGGATAACGAACCCTTCATCACGTTAAATCCATTCAGTCAACGCGAAATAGAGCTCCACTTCGAATTCCGATAATCGAGCGGGCAGGCGATCCTGTCCAAAATGACGAAATTCCAGGCCTGGCATCTCCGCCTCCCGTCAAGGTGGCGCAACCTGTAATCGGGGGGCGGTTATGTCATCGCAGACGCTTTTTGAGCATTTGGACAAAAGTCGGAACCCCTTGGCAGCCTATAAATTAAGGTGCTTCAGAGAAAACCGCCAGATTTAGCACGAAAAGGACGAATACCCCATGATCTCGACCAGCATACAGGAAAATACACACCCGCCGCCTTTAATGACTCCGGGCGCGGAAATGCCCCCTTCAGTCCGCTAAGAAGACCGGACTCCGGTGACGTCTTTCCCACTATCTACGCAGCTAGCACAATGCGCGGCGCCATCATGGAGACCGTCCTGCACGACGTGCCGGTTCCGGCTTCAAGATACATACACGATATTGAGCGTGATCTCGTCTCGAACCTTCACATGAGTTCGATCGAAGTACAGGAGCTCCGTCTAATAAACCTCACCTCGGCCGGTTTGCGGACGGCAGGTCTGAAGCATTCGGAGCTGTTCGATGGCAACAAGCAGGACTACCCACGCACGCGTGAATGGGCGGCGTGGTTCTGGGCGCACTATCCGGACGCGCAAGGTCTTATCTGGATATCGAAGCAGGATAACTAGTCGAAGGCGGTCATGTTGTTTGGTGACCGGATGAGCGAGCCTATTGCAGACCTGGATAACTCGTCGCACATCAGGGACAACGAGAATTTGATCATCGAACTGCTCGTGGAGATGGCGCTTCGGTGTCGCCGACCGCGTAGATAGCCCGGCTTTCGCTTACCCGCTCATATCAGGACGCCGCCAATGCCCGCAATGCAAACCGCTTCAGCTTGCCCGTCTCGGTGCGAGGCAATGCGTCAATAAACTCGATCGCGCGCGGATACTTATACGGCGCGATCTGTTCCTTCACGAAGTTCTGCAACTGGACCACGAGCGCGTCACTCGCTACAAATCCTGCGCTAAGAACAACAAATGCCTTGGCAATTTGTCCGCGCTCGTCATCGGCCACGCTAACCACGCCGCACTCTGCCACCGCTTCATGTATCAGCAGCGCGCTTTCTACTTCCGGGCCCGAAATGTTATAGCCCGCCGAGATAATCATGTCGTCGGCACGGGACTGATAATAGACGTAACCATCGCCATCGATTCGCACTGAATCGCCCGGAAGATTCCATCCATCGCGGACAAACTTATGCTGCCGCGGGTCGCTCAGATAACGGCAACCGGTCGGACCTTTGACCGCGAGCATGCCGACCTCGCCAATGGGCACGGGCTGCATATTGTCATCCACTGCCTGCACTACGTAGCCTGGCACAGCGCGCCCGATCGCCCGGTCGCGCGCCTGCGCTTCGGCGGTCGACACGAAGATGTGGATCATTTCAGTGCTGCCAATGCCATCGATCATTTGCAAACCCGTGGCTTGCCGCCAAAGCTTGCGTGTGGCGTCGGGCAACGCCTCGCCCGCGGAGACACTTTTTCCGAGCGTCGATAAATCAAAACGCGAAACAAGTCCCGCCATTTGCCGATAGAACGTCGGTGCCGTGAACATGATGGTTGCGCGAAAACGCTCGACCACTTGCAGCAGCGTCTCCGGCGTCAACTTCTCGATCAATACCGTCGATGCGCCTGCGCGTAACGGAAAGCACAACAAGCCACCCAGCCCAAACGTGAACGCGAGCGGCGGCGTGCCGCAGAATATATCGTCGGCGGTGGGCTTTAGGATATGGCGCGGAAACAGATCGCCCATCGCCATCACATCGCGGTGAAAGTGCATGCAGCCCTTCGGCATTCCAGTTGTGCCGCTAGTGAACGCGATCAGGCAGACGTCGTCCGCAGCGGTATCGACCGCTGTATAGTCGGCAGGTTGAAGCGCGGCGATGGTATCGACGGAATCGGGGCCATCGTCGTGAAAGAGCTTTGTTTGCAGTAGGTTTTCGCAAAAGTATGTGCTCGATGGATCGCTGCATTGCGTGAGCTCATCGACCAGACGCGCGTCGCATAGCGCCGCCGAGACCTGTGCTTTATCGATGATCTGCTTCAGCTCCTTGGCACGCAAAAGCGGCATGGTGGGCACCACCACGAGCCCCGCCTTTAACGACGCAAGCCACGCGATCGCCATGTGCAGCGTGTTCGGTCCGCGCAGCAGGATACGGTTACCCGGCACCAGTCCCATCGCTCCGGTCAGCACGTGCGCGGTCTGGTTCACGCGCGTCCGCAATTCGCTATAGGTGGTCGCGTGCGGAGCGCCATCGAAGTCGGACCAGATCGCAGGTCGCGCGCCCTGCTCGCGCTCCGGATGGTCATCGATGATCCGGTCGAGCAATTCGACCGCGCAATTCAGGCGCACCGGATAAGAGACGTCGGGGTTGTCGAGCAGAAACTCCGGCCATTCGCTGGACGGCGGCAGGTTGTCGCGGGAAAACGTATCGACGTGAGCCGATAATTCCATGATGAGCTCCGAGTACAACGAAGTAAGCGACTAGCTTAACGACAAGACAAGCGGCGTTAGTCAATCCGGAATAACGGCGGTGGCTTCGATCTCCACCTTGGCTTCGTCTTCAATGAGCGCGACCACTTGCACAGCGCTCATCGCGATGTCGTAATTGCCGATCAGTTCCCGAAACGCACTGCCTACGTCCCTCAGCGCAGCGACGTATTCACGCTTGTCGATCACGTACCAGGTTAAACGCACAAGATGTTCCGGGCGCCCGCCTGCCGCGTCGAGCACCGCAACTATGTTGGCCAGCGCCTGGCGCGCTTGTGCTGCGAAGTCGCTGCTCTGGAAGTGGCCTTGCGCGTCCCAGCCAATCTGTCCTGCTACGAAGACCTGCGTGCCGCGCGCGGCAACCCCATTTGCATATCCGCGCGGCTTGACCCAGTTGGCTGGGAGCAATGCTTTTTTCATGACCGCGTCTCCTTGAGTTCGTCCTTAAGTTCGTCTTTTACTTCGGCTAGCGCTGCGGGGTTGAAGCGCGTCAACGCGGTGCGTATGTCGTCGGGAATATCGATC
This sequence comes from Burkholderia sp. PAMC 26561, assembly GCF_001557535.2. Taxonomy (NCBI): domain Bacteria; kingdom Pseudomonadati; phylum Pseudomonadota; class Betaproteobacteria; order Burkholderiales; family Burkholderiaceae; genus Burkholderia; species Burkholderia sp. PAMC 26561. The sequence continues at coordinate 302,796 of NZ_CP014310.1, read as the reverse complement.
GACGTTCCGGATTCAAGCGAGGTTGTCACCAGCACCTGACGCGCAATAAAGCGCGTTTCACCATGCAACCGTGCGTCAATCACAATGCCGACAGAACGAGCACCAATCCGATCAAGTGTCAGCGACAGCACAAGCGTGTCGCCCATCTGACTTGGCTTTGAAAACGTGCAATCGAGCTTCACGATCGGCAGGCCGACGCGGCGCTTACTCATCATCGCCCCGTAGTCGATGTCGAGTGCTTCGTTGAACCAGTCCTCGACAAGCGCGTTGGTCATCACAAGGTACTGCGGGAAAAATACGATGCCGGCAAGGTCGCAATGCGAAAAACGGACGCGCACCGGCCGCTCGAAATGGGTCGATGTTTCCATCACGCGTTCCTTGCCGCATGCGCCTTGAGCAGGTCGCGCCCGACAATCAACTGCTGCACTTCGGTCGCGCCTTCATAGATGCGCAGCGCGCGGATCTCCCGATACAGCTGCTCGACCACCGCACCGCTTTGCACGCCGCTGCCACCCCACAATTGCACGGCCGCATCGATAACCTGCTGAGCGCCCTCGCTCGCATGCCACTTCGCCAGCGCAGCTTCACGCGTAACCGATTTACCGGAATCTCGCATCCACGCCGCCCGATAAACAAGCAACGCGGAGCTGTCGATAGTGAGCGCCATGTGCGCCAGTTTCGCCTGCGTCAATTGAAAGTCGCCCAGCGTCTGCCCGAACATCTTGCGCGACGCCGCGCGTTCGATCCCTTCGCTCATGGCTCGCCGCGCGAAGCCTAGCGACGCTGCCGCAACGGACGTGCGGAAGATGTCGAGCGTGCGCATCGCAAGCTTGAAACCTTCGCCGCGATTTCCCAATAAAGCGGTTTGCGGCACGCGCGCGTTTTCGAACGAAAGGCGCGCTAAAGGATGCGGCGCGATCACATCGAGGCGCTCGGCAATGCGTAGTCCTGGGGTAACCGCATCGACGATAAATGCGCTGATGCCACGCGCGGCCGCCGCCTCGCCGGTACGCGCAAACACCACGTAAAAGTCCGCGATGCCGCCGTTTGAGATCCACGTCTTCTCGCCGTCGAGCACATAAGAATCATTTTCCTCACGCGCACTGAGCGCGAGCGCCGCAACGTCAGAGCCGGCGTCCGGTTCCGTCAGTGCAAACGCCGCGATAGCCTCGCCGCTTGCCACCCGCGGCAGATAGTGCTGTTTTTGCGTTTCGTTGCCGGCAAGCGAAATGGCGCCAGATCCAAGTCCTTGCATCGCGAGCGCGAAGTCCGCGAGACCACTATGGCGGGCAAGCGTTTCGCGCAGCAGGCAAACGGCGCGCGTGTCGATGGTGTCGCCGTATCCGCCATAAGCCGTGCCGCCTACGCCATAACGCAACCAGCCAGCCGCGCCGAGTTCACGTACAAGACGACGGCAGATTGCGTCGACGTTCGAATGATTGGCATGCGTATCACCGAGATGTTTCGATGCCCACGCGTCAACACGCGCGCCGAGTTCACGATGCCGTTCTTCGAAGAACGGCCAAGTGAGGGCATCGTGGAAAGCGGGAGATGACGTTTGGGGATTGGCCAACTCAGTCTCCCTCGAACACGGGTCGCGTCTTCGCAGCGAATGCGCGATACGCGCGCCCGAAATCATTCGTTGCCATGCAGATAGCCTGCGCCTGCGCTTCGGATTCGATGGCATCGTCGATGCTCATGTTCCACTCCTGATGCAGCATCTTCTTCGTGATGCCATGCGCGAAGATGGGTCCCGATGCAAGATCCAACGCGAGCGATTGCGCTTCGCGCAAAACGTCGTCGGGTTCGCATAGACGGTTATAAAAGCCCCATGCGAAACCTTCGTCGCCACTTGCGGAACGTCCGGTGAAAAGCAGTTCGGCCGCTCGTCCCTGACCAATGATGCGCGGCAAGATCGCGCATGCGCCCATGTCGCAACCCGCCAGTCCCACACGGGTGAACAAGAACGCAAGCTTGCTTCGCGCAGTGCCCAGGCGCATGTCCGAAGCCATCGCGAGGATTGCGCCCGCGCCCGCGCAGATGCCATCTACGGCCGCAATAATCGGTTGCGGGCAATGGCGCATCGCCTTGACGAGGTCGCCGGTCATGCGCGTGAACATGAGCAGCTCGGGCATGGGTAGATCGACAAGCGGCGCGATGATGTCGTGCACGTCGCCACCTGAGCAGAAGTTGCCTCCGGCGCCATGGATGACGATGCTCTTGACATCGGTGGCGTAAGCAAGCTGGCGGAACAGGTC